>CAYWCV010000030.1:0-3454 GCA_964456845.1 uncultured Chitinophagales bacterium
AATTCGCGGGCGAAGGTGCCGTCCTGTACACGCTTGAGCACTTCCTTCATCTTGGCTTCGGTGGTTTCGTCGACCACTTTCGGCCCGACGGTCATACCGCCGTATTCGGCGGTGTCGCTCACGGAGTAGTACATTCCCGCGATGCCGCCTTCATAGAAGAGGTCCACGATGAGCTTGAGCTCGTGCAGGCACTCGAAGTAGGCGATTTCAGGTTTATAGCCGGCGTCGACGAGCGTCTTGAAACCGGCCTTGATCAGCTCGGTCACACCGCCGCACAGTACGGCCTGCTCGCCGAAGAGATCGGTCTCGGTTTCCTCGCGAAACGTGGTCTCAATCACGCCGGCACGCGTGCCGCCGATCCCCTTAGCATACGCTAGCGCCGTTTCGCGGGCTTTGCCCGATGCGTCTTGGTAGATGGCGAAAAGGCAGGGAACACCGAAGCCCTCTTTGTACACGCGGCGCACGAGATGCCCAGGACCCTTTGGCGCCACCATGAACACATCCGTTCCGGATGGGGGCACTATCTGGTTGTAATGGATGTTGAAGCCGTGCGCAAACGCCAACGCAGCGCCCTTCTTCAAGTTCGGCCTGATGTCGGATTCCCAAGTGGCACGCTGGCTTTGGTCGGGTATCAAGATCATCACGATGTCGGCTTGTTTAACGGCGTCGGCGGTCGGCATCGCCTTCAGTCCGTCGGCTTTGGCCTTGGCGTTGAAATCGCTGTCGGGACGCAGTCCGACCACAACGTTTACGCCGCTTTCATGCAAATTGAGGGCGTGGGCGTGGCCTTGGCTTCCATAGCCGATCACGGCCACGGTCTTTTTGGCAAGTTGTTTGAGGTCGGCGTCTTTATCGTAGTACAGTTTCATGGATTCAGGATGGTTATGGGAAGAAAAATGTTAGCCGGCGGTCTCTGTGCCGGATGTTGTCATATGGATGGAATCACGACTCATGGCGACCGTTCCGGTTCGAGCCACTTCCAGCAGGCCGAAAGGACGCAACATTCCGATGGCGGCATCCAGCTTGTCGGACTTTCCGGTCATTTCCAGGGTCAGGCTCGTCGGGGAGATGTCGACAATATTCGCCTTGAAGATGGACGCGATTTGGATGATTTCGCCGCGGTTTGTGATGGTGGCTGACACCTTGATCAAGGCAAGTTCGCGTTGAACGAAAGCTTGGTGGGTGAGGTCCTCCACCGTTAGCACATCCACCAGGTTGTTCAAGTGCATCGTGATTTGGTAAATGACACGGGCGTCGCCACTGGTCGTGATCGTGATTCTCGAAACACCGTGCGTAACGCCCTCACCAACCGTGATACTGGAGATATTGAAGCCGCGGCCGGTGAAAAGCCCCACAATGCGCGAGAGCACGTTGTAGGTGTCGACGACGGTAAGCGATATGGTGTGAGTGGGGAAGGACATAGGACGTAGGACGTAAGACGTAGGAAGGAAAAAGGAAAAAGGAAGAAAGAAGAAGGAGGGTGCAAGATGTTGCAGTGTTCAAGAGGATTAGAAACAACTAACTACTCTACCAATCAACTACTATACCACTCTACCAATCAAGGATCAGCCTCGACCATGTCGTAGAAGCTCATGCCGGCGGGTATCATGGGATAGACGTTTTCTTCGGCCTTGACCACGAAATCCATCACGACGGGTCGGTCGTTTATTTCCATGGCAGCCTTTAGCACAGTCATGACCTCGTCAGGGTGGGTGGCACGCATGCCGACTGCACCATACGCCTCGGCAAGCTTCACGAAATCGGGGTTGCTGGGCTCTAGATGGCTGTGCGAGTAGCGGCGGCCATAAAATAGCTGCTGCCACTGTCGTACCATGCCCAGGTAGCCGTTATTCAGGATGGCGATTTTCACCGGAACCTTGTAGTGGGCTGCGGTAGTCAGTTCCCAAGGGGTCATCTGGAATCCGCCGTCGCCCACAATGGCCACAACGGTTCTGTCAGGACATCCTATCGCCGCTCCAAGAGCGGCCGGGAATCCGAATCCCATGGTTCCGAGTCCTCCACTGTTGATCCATGAACGTGGATGGTTGAATTGGTAGTACTGAGCGGCCCACATCTGGTGTTGTCCCACATCGGCGGTGATGATAGCTTCGCCGTTTGTGACCTCTGATATCTGCTGTATGACCCGCTGTGGCATGATCACTCCCTCAGGCTGATCGAACTTGAGCGGGTGTGCTTCTCTGACGCTGTTCAGATAACCGATCCAAGCGGTGTGGTCGCTGTTGTTCACCCGTTTCGTAAGTTCTGGAAGTATTTCCTTGACGTTTCCGGCAAGTGGCACATCGACGACGATGTTCTTGTTCAGACATGCCGGGTCGATGTCGATGTGGATCTTCTTCGAGTGGGGGCTGAAATCTGACAACCTGCCCGTCACCCTGTCGTCGAACCTGGCTCCGACGGCTATGAGTAGGTCGCATTCGTGCACGGCCGTGTTGGCGTACCAGGTTCCGTGCATACCCAGCATTCCGAGCGAAAGTGGGTGGCTTTCGGGGAAAGCACCAAGACCCATCAGTGTCGTCGTGACCGGGATGTTGAATTTAATGGCCAATTCGCGGATCTCCTCGTGGGCCTCGCCCAAAATGACGCCTCCTCCCACGTAAAGAACTGGCTTGCGAGCTTCATTGATGAGCTTTGCGGCCTCGTCGATGCGTCCGGCCAAGTTGTCGAATTGGGGCAGCGTCATGCGCCTTGCCGATTCCCTGGGCACAGGTTTGCGGTAGACAGTCTTGCTGAAGAGCATGTCTTTGGGCAGATCCACAACCACTGGACCCGGTCTGCCCGATTTGGCTATCATGAACGCGTCGGCCAGTATCTGTGGCAGGGAAGAGGCATCCTTCACAAGGAAGCTGTGCTTGGTTATCGGTCGGGTGATGCCGATGATGTCGGCTTCCTGAAAGGCGTCGTTCCCGATCATGTTCGTCGGAACCTGACCGGTAAGCACCACCATCGGAATCGAGTCGGAGAATGCCGTTGCAATGCCGCTCACCGTGTTGGTTGCACCTGGTCCACTGGTGGCCATGACCACACCCACCTTGCCGGTTGCGCGGCTGTAACCATCGGCGGCATGGGTGCCGCCCTGCTCGTGACGCACCAAAATGTGGTTCATTTCTGGGATCTTGTAGAGCATGTCGTAGATCCCCAAAACGACGCCGCCCGGATATCCGAAAATTGTATCTACCCCGAGGTCCAGCAATGATCGTATGAGGATTTCACCACCAGTGATGGGCTCCGCCGATGAATCCTGTTTGAGGTCTACGGAAGTCAGCCCGGCTGAGTGTTTACGGTCGTTTTTGGCTGTTACAGCGTTCATGGCTTGTTTTTCAGGTTGGCTTTCCTCGGAAGCCACCTGTTTCTCATGAACAAAAAGGGTCGCTTCCGGGTCGGTTGTTAGGTCAGAAGAATGAGGGAGACTAGGGCGAGAAACGAGAAACGAGAA
>CAYWCV010000030.1:3554-17146 GCA_964456845.1 uncultured Chitinophagales bacterium
TTTGCGCAGAATGAGAATATTTCTGAATGCTGTGTCATCTACGAAATTGCTTTCTATGTCGTTTGCCAGGCTCGAGGTCGAATGCACGTGTCTCGTTTCTCGTGTGTCGATTCTCGTGTCTCGCCCTAGATACCTAATCTATTTTGTGAAAACAAGCCCCAGGGATGCGTATGGGCGGTTAATGGGTCATCCAAGGCCTTAAGTAGTTCGAATATGATTGACAATGTTAATTAAAAAATAAGGCAAATGACAAAACAATATTAATAAAAGCTTGCCATGGAAGCGATTTCTTAATTATTTATATAAAATGCAGAAATAATTAAATAATTATTGCTCGCATGCCATTGAAAGTATATAAATAATTAACATAGTTAAACAATAATACAATTAAACGATATTATGTACTATATAATAGTTAAGTGTATATAAAAAAACCGTCACCCCAATCAAAAGGTGACGGTTGTAGTTGTGTGTCAGATACGGACAATCATCATTAAATCGCGAGTTCGAAACCTGCCGTGACGAAGCGTGGGAGTCCGACTCGAATTCCTTGGGGCCTTCTGCTCACCATGTAGCGGTTGTCGAAGATGTTCTTCACGCCTGCGTTGAAACGCAGACCGTCAACGGGCCTCAAAGGCACCGTCACGTTGGCGTCGACGGTGTGCCAGGAGGGTATCTCACCGCTGCGACCGTTGAGGCTTCCCTGAACCGTGTTGAGTACATCGCCGTACTGGCTGTCCACGTAATTGCCGGTCAACCCAATGGTGAACTTCCCGTCCTCGATCCATTCGACTGTTGAACTGAGCATCAGTCTTGGGGCGTAGGGAAGCGTGTTGCCCTTGACATTGACCGTGCGGTCGCCGTTTGCCACATAACGGTCGCTACTGAATGTGGCATCCGAAAATGTTGCACTCAAACTGAGGTTGAGGCCCAGATTGGACGAGGTGATTTCTCGCAGGTTGCCGGATATCGACAACTCCGCACCTCTATGCAAGGTTTCTCCGCCGTTGATCAGCCCTGAGGCGCCGGTTTGGCCCAGACCGCCCGAAGACTCGGATACAGGGATGATCTGATTCGAAAAATCCATGAAAAATACGGTGAATTCGGCGTTCAGGCCATTTCGGTGCGCAAACCGAGCGCCGGCCTCGTAGTTCCAGCTGAGCTCGGCGTCGAGCTGCTCCGAAACGCCGCCACTGCTGATGGCGTCCTTTACACGTGGGGGGCCAAACCCTCGGTGAACGCCCGCAAAGAGCGACGCACCGTAGCCGATCACCATATTCAATCCGGCGCCCGGGATAATCTCGGTGAGATGATCGTTCTGGGCCACAACCACATTCGCATTGTTGAGCCTGAGAATGTCGCGCTCGTAACGGAAGTTTTCGAGGCGAACACCCGGTGTGATGGTCACGCGCTCGGTCAAAAACAACCTGTTCTGGACGTATGCGCTCAGTGCCCTGCCGGTTCGGATTTCATCCTCCCGCAGCGTGCCCGTAGTCGGCCGGGAGGTATTGCCGTCGATGCGTTGCTCGTTGGCCCTCTCGTGCAGGTACCTGAATCCGGCGTCAAGTTCGTTTCGTATGCTTCCAACATTGAAATTGGCACTCAGCCTTGGCTCTATGCCATACACCTCAAATGCACGGTTCCGGTTGCCGGTGCGATCCAAAAAGTAGATGGCGCCGCCTGGTGTGGAAGCGTCGCCAACCGTGCGTACGTAGGTTGTGTTCGGAGATGGGGTATATGTAAAATCCTGCCTTGACCAGTCTCGCTTCGTGGTGTAGGCAAATGCGGTGGTCTTCAGCTGAAGATTGTCGGAAAAAAAGAAATGGTGATTTACCGAGCCGGAATACCTGCGGATCGCCAGCCTGTCGTCCGGCGCGAGCTGCGTGAAATCGTGGCGTCCGCTGTCGAACATGGGTTGTGTGAGTCCAACATAGGTCGCATTGCTGGCCTCGTCGTAAAGACCCAGTTTGACTCCCGCCACTGACCTGCTTCCGAAGACCAACTTGATTTTGGCGTTCATGTCGTGGATGCCGAAGTCGACCAACCCGACATTATTTCCCTGCTTTCGCAGGTATGAGGCAATAAACCCCGTGTTTCCGACGGTGGTGCCGTAACTGAACCTACCTGTAAAGAAGCCCTCCTGTCCGCCACGGACCAGGGCGTTGAACGACGGTGTGGCAGGGGGATTGGCCGTCTGGTAGTTGATCACCCCTCCGAATGTCTGTGGACCGTAGAGGATGGACCCGCTTCCTTTGAGCACTTCCATTCCGCTCATTCGGTCCATTGCGGGCGTGAAGTACATTTCCGGCTCACCGTAGGGGGCCAATGCAACCGGTACGCCATCCTCAAGCATCAACACAGTCCGGCTCCGGTCTGGATCGAGGCCCCTGATTCCGATATTTGCCCTCAGACCAAGGCCCTCCTCATCGACGACGTGCAAGCCAGAAACCGTACGCAACACTTCATTGCCGCTCACCGATGCGATCCTGTCGATGTTGGACTTCATCAAGATGGATGCGGACCCGGGAATCCGCGACAACCTGTCCTTGCTCCCGATGACATCTACCTGGGGCATGCTGATTTTACGGATGGAGTCGGCAGCCGGCGACTTTGTGACAGGAACTTCAACCTGGGCTTTGACTTCGATCCCAAGGAGTATAAGCAACGAAATTGTAAGCAGAGATTTTCTAAGCATGTATATAATGAATTATTGGGTAGGCATGAACAAATTGCTACCATCTGTTATTTAGAACGAGTCTAATTTACGGGCAATTAAAAACTACTGTCAAGCCTTATGTATAATTAATCTAAATAAAAATAAATATGAGCCAGATGTGGCTCCAAGGGGTTTACACTCACTGAAATTCTATTTAGATTTAGTCTTAATTAGTGTGCCCAACCACAATCTTCCCCAAACCGAGCTATGAGACACATCACGAGGACAGCAGTCCTGTTCACTATCCTTCTGACATTGAGCCATTGCGCACAACAACCTGAGCAGTCGCCACCACCATCGGGTGACGAAGGCAGCCTCGTCATATATTCCGGCCGCTCGAAGGGTCTCGTGGAGCCGTTGGTTGCCTCCTTCAAGGAAAGCACGGGAATATCGGTGGATGTCAAATACGGAGGCACCTCGCAGCTCGCGATTGCCATCCTGGAAGAGGGCGATCAGTCGCCTGCCGACTTGTTCTGGGCACAGGATGCCGGTGCTCTGGGTGCATTGGGCAATTCCGGCATGCTTCGGGGCATCCCTTTTGAAATCATGGGCCTGTTGGACAGCTCCTTCGTGAACAGCGCCGGCACCTGGATCGCCACAAGCGGAAGGGGGCGCGTGCTCGCGTACTCGTCCACCAGGGTTCTGGTGAGCGACCTGCCCAAGACCGTTTTCGACCTTGTGAATCCGAAGTACGCCGGCAAGGTGGCATGGGCCCCTAGCAATGGATCATTCCAGGCGTTCGTGAGCGCCATGACCGAACTTCACGGCGTCGACCGTACGCGCGAATGGTTGATTGCCATGAAAGACAACGGGGCTGTTGCTTTCACTAACAACAATGCCATACTTCAGGGCATTGCCGCGGGCGAAGCAGACTATGGCATCACCAACCACTACTATCTGCTCCGCAGCAAGGATGAGGATCCGAATTTCCCGGTCGAGCAGACCTATTTCGAGGACGGCGACGTCGGCAACATGCTGAACGTTGCCGGAGTGGGCCTGCTAAAATCTGGGGCGAACACCGCTGCGGCCGAAGAATTCCTGAAATTCATCCTATCCACCGAATCTCAGCGTTACATATCGACAGAGATTTTCGAATATCCCGTCGTTGAAATCGAGCAGGGCAGCGGGTCGATCGAACCTGCACGAAAAGTGGCACCCGTACTCGATTTGGAGAAGATCGCAGACCTTGAGGCCACCATCGTACTGCTTCGCGAGGTTGGGCTTCTTTAAGTCGAATGCCTCGGCTCCTTTCACTTAACAGGATCTTCCCCGTCATATCGGCATTGGTGTCGATGGCCGTGGTCATACCGGTCATTTATCTGGTTTCGAAGGCCTTCGAAGCTGACATCGACACGGTGGCGAGCTTGGTCTGGCGTTGGCGTTCACTCGAGCTTTTTGCGAACACGGTACTGTTGACCGCGGGGGTGCTTGGTGTCACCACGGCCATAGGCCTGCCTCTGGCTTGGCTGCTCACTCGTACCGACATCAGATTTAAGCCCCTGTTTACGCTCCTGAGTGTCCTGCCTCTGGCAATACCTGGGTACATGTTGGCATACACGCTGATGGGGCTCACCGGGGCAAACGGATTGCTGTTCACCGTATTCGGCCTCGACGTTCCTAGACTGAGCGGGTACTTCGGGGCCCTGTTGTCCATATCGCTGTATACCTACCCCTATATGTTTCTGAATCTGAAGGCAGGTCTGGCGGGTCTGGATCCTGCATTGGAGGATGCCGCTAGGTCGATGGGGTACAACACAAAAGGCGTACTGCGTCACGTGGTGGTTCCACAGCTGAAGCCTGCCTTTTGGGCGGGGTCTCTCATCATTGGCCTTTATGTGCTGGGTGACTTCGGAGCTGTGTCGCTCATGCGCTTCGAGACCTTTAGTTATGCGCTGTTTTTGCAATACACGGCATCCTACGACCGAATCTATGCAGCTTGGATTGCCCTGATGATGTTGGCAATTACAGGTACCATTCTCGTGGTGGAGTACAAATTATTACGCGGCATCAAGTTGCATCGCACGAGTTCGGGTGTGTCGAGAGTGGGGCATCTTTCAAAATTAGGTTACTTGCGCATCCCCACCTACATGGGTCTTTCGGCGCTGACGTTCTTCGCCCTGGTGGTGCCGGTGTCGACGATCATCTTTTGGGCGGTGAACCACACTTCCGGGCTCCAGATCACGGGATTGATGGAGGCGCTGGCCTCGTCGCTGTCTGTAAGTGTTCCGTCAGCGTTTCTTGCGGCCACCATAGCCTTGCCGCTGGCATACATGTCTGTAAGATTTCAGACGAAGATGTCCAAGCTGTTTGAAAGGCTCGCCTGGTTGGGTTACTCCATTCCGCCTTTGGCATTGGCGTTGGCATTCGTTTTCTTCAGCCTCAGTGCCGTACCCTGGCTTTACCAGACGCTGTTTCTACTTATCTTTGCCTATTCAGTACACTTTTTAGCCGAGGCGTTGGGACCGATCCGAAGTGCGCTGCTTCAGGCGCCGCCAAGGCTCGAAGATGCTGCCCGCTCGCTTGGTGCCACACAGTGGGCCGCATTTCGGAAAGTCACGCTTCCATTGCTCAATAACGGAATGATTGCTGGTGCTTCGTTTGTTTTCTTGTCGTGTATGAAAGAGTTACCGATGGCTTTTATATTGTCCCCCATAGGGTTCGAGACACTTGCCGTTAATGTGTGGAGCTTCACAAACGAGGCCATGTTTTCGCATGCAGGTCCATACGCTTTGACCATCCTGGCATTTTCCAGTGTGTTCGTAGGTACGTTGTTCTCGCGTGAATGGAGGGCTCGATGAATCCGGTTCTCGACGTTCGAGGGCTCACCAAGCGGTTCAGGCCCGAAGCGGAGCCCGTCGTCAACGACGTCAGCTTCTCGGTTAACCCTGACGAAATCTTCGCGATCTTGGGACCGAGCGGTTGTGGCAAGACGACCACTCTGCGCATTATCTCCGGATTCGAACGCCCCGATCAAGGTCGTGTCGAATTGAGGGGGATCACCGTCGACGCACCCTCGGTTCATGTATCGCCTGAAAAGCGAGGCATCGGATTTGTGTTTCAGGAATATGCGCTTTTTCCGCACCTCAACGTGCACGACAATATCGCGTTTGGCTTGCGGCACATGACCAAGATTGAGCGTGAGTCACGCATCGACCATATGACCATGATCGCCGGTCTGAAGGGGTTTGAGAAACGCAAGCCGTCGGAGCTGTCCGGCGGACAGCAGCAGAGGGTTGCGCTTGCCCGGGCCATAGCTCCTATGCCATCCATTCTTTTTCTGGACGAGCCCTTCTCAAACTTGGATGCTGTGCTTCGCCACAGCACGCGTCAGGAGGTGCGTGCCATCATCAAAAAGTCGGGCATCAGCGCCATCTTGGTCACGCATGACCAAGAGGAGGCCCTTTCGTTCGCCGACCGCATTGCCGTGATGCGAAATGGAAAAATCGAGCAGGTAGGCACACCGGAATATGTCTACAAATATCCGAGGACCGATTTCGTCGCCGCTTTTTTGGGAAGGACAAATCTGGTCAAGGCTACAGCCGAAGGGTGGCAGGCTCAGACGGCCGTTGGAACGGTGATGATCGACAGACCCGCAAGCGGAGAAGTGTTGGTCTCCATTCGGCCCGAACATCTGGTGCTCGAGAAACCTGGCACAGGGTCTGACGGCGTTGAGGGCGTCGTGTTGTCGAGGGAGTTCCGGGGTCATGACGTCACATACAGGGTGCAGCTCAAAGGCGTGGAGTGCATGGTCCACACCGACAACCGCGTGCCTTTCTACGCGGGGGATTTCGTGGTCGTCAAACCGATAGAGCCCGGCGTGGTGATCGACCAGTGACCATAGATCAATAAGATCAATGAGATCATCAAATCAAGAGAGATGACCGTAGATCATATAGATCTGCGGTCGATGACATGATTTCATGCTGAATGGTGCAAGAGAGAATATGGTCGGAACTTTGCTTCCGCCTAACTCTCCCAATCAAACACTGCATCACCATGAAAATCCCGTTCCAACTCTTACTAACGGTCACGTTCATTGCTCTCATCGGTTTGGGCAGCACAGCTGTTGCCCAAGCGCCGCTCGACAGCCTGAAAATCACCTATACACAGCATACGCGGGTAGTTGTTGTCGGTACATACACAAACTGTCACAGCGAATTTGTCGGTATGCACCCTGACCCGGTGGGCAATGGTAAGGACTCGGATTATATATACAAATTTGATACCGGTAGCACCATAGGTGACGGTAGAACGGGTCCGACACCAAGCGAGTGGACGGGCATGGCAGAGGATATCCCGGGAGAGAGAATCACATTTCTTGGTGGGAATGCATCCTCGTCGACACCAACTTGGCTTTTTTCAGGGTGCGAGGTTTTTGCTTGGCATGCAGCTGCATGGGCTGGTTTTGAGGCTTGGGTTCATTACGCCATCCCAGAAAACAAAAAACCCACGGCACTATTCACGCATACCGAGGCCGAGGAGCTTCTGACGATCGACTTTGATGCATCGGAATCGGACGATGAGGACGGAGAGGTAGTGTCGTACGCTTGGGACTTCGACGGCGACGGCAGTGTGGACTCCAATACGGGGCCGTTTGTATCACACAAATTCGAGAAGCGGGGCACGTATGAGGTGCGATTGGTGGTGACCGACGACGATGGCGATGATAGCGCGCCGTTCACGGCAACGGTTACGGTCGAAGGTCCGGAGCTGCAGTTCACGACCACGGCCGAGAAATACACCAAACTGACCCAGAGCCAACCAACGATGAAGCTATTGGCCGAAGAGGGTGAGGAGATACAGGTGGGTGATACGGTGAAGGTGTCGATTGTGATTGAGAATACGGGAGAGGTCCCTTTTGAGGATGTCAACCTCACAGCAGGATTAGATGACCTTGAGATTACAGCCGACAAGCCGAATACATTGGCGTATGTATCGGCTTTGAAGGAGTCGATTGGACGGCTGGATCCAACGGCATCCGATACACTGGTATTTCTGTTCAAAGCGGCCCATGAGCAAGAGGATGTCGGCTTATGGGTCAAGAGCATTTCAGGCACCATCATCCATGAATCGGTCGAGGACGAGCTGCACACCGTGGAGATTACCTCGTGCTCGGCTGCGAAGACCGATGGCCTTGACAGCGCTGCCGACAGCGAGGGTTGTGTTAACCTGACAATCCTTCCGGCTCCAGTGGTGGTCAACTCGACGGGCGATGATCCGCTCGACCCCGACCTCGATGAGGAAGACGGCTGCAGCACGGGCGGAAGTGTGATGCGCGATGGCCAAAGTGAGGCCGAATGCACACTGCGCGCGGCCATGGAGATCGTGGCCAAGCGCGTTGACATGCAGGTCATCAAGATTGAATTTGACATACCGGGTGAAGAGACCGTGCACGTGATCGAGCTCAACGGTCCGTCATTGCCGGTGATCGATGCCCCGGTGTCGATACTGGGTACCTCACAGCCAAACGGCAAAGTTGAAATCGACGGCGGTTTGCTGCAGGGCGGCTCGCTGACAAGGGGCTTTGACCTAGGTGGCGCCAACCATGCGGTGCTCGTCGAGGGTTTGGCTTTCTATGGCTTTCCGGGCATCGTGTTGGCGATCGGCGGTCAGGGCAGCGTGGTCGAGAACTGCTACATAGGCTCGGACTGGGCCCGCAGCTTTAGCTCGACCGACGATGAGGTGATCGGCTCGCTTCGCAACGGTGGGGTGGCGATCATGGTGACGGGATCAGGCGCACGCATCGGTGGCTACTCAGGAGAGGGCAACCTGATCGTTGGCAGCAGCTACGGGGTCTTCGTTGAGGGTGCCGACGATGTAGAAATCCTCGGAAACGAAATCGGCATCCTCGAATCCCCCCACTCGGAGAGCGGTGTGGAGGTGTCAGCATCGGATAATGTTACGATAGGCAGTTCCGACGCGCCAAATACGATCGAATACAATGTAGGGCACGGCATCATCATTGACGGTTTCAGCGAGGACTACCGCATTGAGGGCAACACGATAAAATCCAACCGCCTCGATGGGGTCCACATCACTCAGGCGGGCGCAGGCACGAGCGAGTCGATTGTAGGTGGTGACGAGGCTGGCTACGGGAATACGATTCAGGCAAATAAGGGCGCGGGAATCCGCATCGATGGACCCTCCTCGGCCTCTGAGAGCTTTAGCCCTGCTCTGATGATCCAAGGCAATACCATCAAGGCCAACGAGCAAATTGGAATTGCGATGAGCGGTGCCAGCGCCGTGCTTGTGGGTGGCTCATCCGGCACACCGGGTCAGGGGGCAGGTAATGATATCGAGGACGGTATTCGTCTAGACTCGGGCTACTCGGTGCACATCCGCGGCAACCGCATCACCCGGCTTGAACCGGAAGCCGGCTTCTCGAGCGCAGGCGACGTGATCTTTGTGAGGGGCACACGAAACGTGATTGGCGGGGAGACCGCCGCAGACGGCAACGTGATCTATGGGGTTCCTGCACCGGACGATGAGACCGGAAGCCCTGATGATGGTGACGCCTCCGGATTCGGAATCACCGATGAGGGGTCAGAGACGTTGATTCAACGCAACACCGTCGGAGTCGAAGGCGCGCTGTACACAGGTGTGGTGCTACGTGGGGCCTTGGCTCGTCTAATCGAGAACGTAATCTCCGGCAACACGAGCGTGGGCGTGTCGGTGCGCTCACTGGCTGATATCCATGGTAATCTGATCGGAACGAGCGAGTCGGGCAACGGTGCGAATGGAAACGGTGGCGCCGGTGTCGAGCTGTGGGTCGGCGCGACCGTGGGCGGAGTGAAGGATGATGAGGAGTGCATTGCGCCGTGCAACGTGATCTCAGGCAATGGCGGCCCGGGCATCCTGGTTCACCCCGAGGCATCGGGTGCGCGCATCCAGGGCAACCACATCGGCGTCGGCCTGGACGGGCTTAGCCTTGTTGGCAACGCGCAGAGTGGCATTCTGGCCCTTGCCAACAATGTGGTTATAGGTGGGACCAACGATGTCGAACTCTTCGAGTGCAAAGGTGCATGCAACATTATTGCCGCGAACGGGGAGGATGGTATCCGCAACTTTAAAGCTGAGCAGTATTCGGCCCTGCATTCTGGATCGCCGAGCAGCACGATGGGCACTGGCGAGAAGGGTGCCAGCGGGTTCGTCGTCGAAGGCAACTTCATCGGCACGGGTCTGGGCATCGCAGGAAGTGGCAATGCCGGGCATGGTATCGCACTGGGCGGTTTGGGTGGCAATCACCGCATCGGTGGCACCTCTACGGGGGCTGGCAACCTGATATCGGGCAACGGCAGAGCTGGCGTGGTGGTGATGGCCTCTACGAAGTCGGCCTTCTTCAAGGGCACCCAGTGGGTGGGTGGCAAGGGCAACGCGATCCGTGGCAACCGAATCGTGAACAACGCGGGCGGGGCGATCGACCTGTACCCTAACTACGTGCTTCCGGGCGGTGACGGATGGACGAGCATCAGCACCGAGGACCGCAGCTACGGACCAAATGCAATGATCAACTGGCCGTATCTGATCGAAAGCACGCGCACCTTTAACCAAAGCGACATACTGCTGCTGTGGAAGGGGTCTGAGGGGGCATCTGGCCAGTTCTCCCTCGACGTGTACACTAGCGCCAACTGCAACGGTGCCATCGGCAACGCCGAGAACTATTTTGTGTCGCGCAATCTGTCGTTCCCGGTGGCGGGGTCGGCAGGGGTGGACACTGTACGCATCGATGTGCCGTTCATCCCGTCCCAGCCCTACTACACGGCCACGATCACCGACTCGCAGGGGAACACCAGCGAGCTTAGCAACTGCCGTCTGGCGGGCGAGCGTCCGGATAAGGCGTTGACGAGTCTCGAGCCGGGTGTGCGTCAGCAGATCAATACGATCCTGCTCACGCTAGGGGCCGCTGACTCAGAGTCTGCCGCTAAGATCGCCCAAGGGCTGGATGTACTGGTGCTCGAATTCGCCGAGCCAACAGGCGAGGACTCATTCGAGAACACCGCTGCGATAAGCCCCCTTGGTGGTTACGTCGTGCCGAAGTCGGTTCTCACTGGTTATTGGGAACTGCTGGAGATAGGCCTGCCAGTTGCGACCCGTTACGACGTATGCCTGCCAGCAGCTGGGGTCGTTACCCCCGGTGAGGCGGTTGTCTTGGGCCGAGACGCCACATCGGCAGGTCTGTGGCGGGCTTACCCCACGAGAACAGAGAACGTTGAGGGTACCGCTTATCTGTGCGCCGACGCCGTCCCGCTCAAGCAGTTCGCCATCGGATCGGGTTCGGCGCCGGTGCTGCCCTCGCCTGAGTTGGTCTGGCCGGCCAGCGAGGCGAGCGATGTGAACGTGGGCGTGCCGTTCACCTGGGAGCCGGTCACCGGCGCCACCAGCTACCATATGCAGGTGGCCAGCGATCCGCACTTTACGAACCTCGTTTTCGAGCAGGGGCAGTTGGCTGGGCCGAGTGCCACACCCACCACCCTGGTTCGCAATGTGCACCACTACTGGCGGGTTAGGGCGTACATGGGAGCCGAAGCGGGCCCGTGGTCGGTGCCCAGACGGTTCCTGTCGTCGCTGACCATGGTGGGGCTGGACGATGAGACCATCCTTCCGGCCGAGTTCGTCCTCGAGCAGAACTACCCGAATCCGTTCAATCCGAGCACCGTCATCGCATTTGCCCTGCCCGAGGCAGGCCTGGTCGAGCTGCGCGTGGCCGACATGCTCGGCCGGCGCGTGGCCACCATGGTCAGGGGGCGGATGGCTGCCGGCCACCACCAGGTGCAGTTCGACGCCTCCCGGCTGGCCAGCGGCGTGTACATCTACCAGCTCGTGGCCGGCAGGACCGTGCTCAGCAAGAAGATGACGCTTGTAAAGTGAGAATTGAAGATTGAAGATTGAAGATTGAAAATTGAACAATCTTTCAATCTTTCAATCTTTCAATTTCTTTTCCATACTCCTCATCCGATATCATTCCCTGTTGCCATAAGCCAACAAGGTCGTTCATGAGTTCTAATGTCCCGGCGGCGTTGGTTGGTGGCTGAAAATTGGCTGGACGATTCCGGTTGTTCTGCCGTGCAACGGCTGCCTCGGCCGCCTGCCATATGATCGTAGCTGTCGAAGAAGCGTCTTCGATGCCTTTCAATGTGTATTGCCGGCCGTTGGCTGTTATGACGATTTTGCCGAGCTTTTTAAAACGCAGCAGCGAATATGGGATACCCTTTACAGCCCTGATATTCACCAAGCTGATGGTGGTATCGTCATTATGGGTCTGTATCTGGATTGAGTGATCGCTGACCATATACCGTTCACTTCTGAACCTCCGGTAATGGAACAGGGTTACCAAAGCCCAGATGATTATGGGCGTCAATTGGAGCAGTAAGCTTTGGCTGCCGGCACTACTGTAGAAATAGTTGAGAAACGTCAATAGGCCAACAATGGCGAAGCCCAAGATGTAGGGCAGCATCAAGAGCTTGTCGGGTCTAAAAATCAGCGTTTTACTCATGGTTTTCGTCGATTTTCGGGGGACAGAATCGGAAAATTGGTATATTTATGAGATATGCCTGCGATGTCACATCCGCCATACCGCCTTAAGGCCTGGAAGTACGTCGTTGCCGTCTTGGTAACGGGCGTGCTCGTTGCTGGGTTCCTGTTGCGAATCCCCAAAATACCCATTCTTGAAGAAACGGCAAGGAATCTGTTTTTTCATGTGCCCATGTGGATGGTGATGTCGACCCTTTTTGGGATGGGACTCGTCTACAGCATCCGTTTTCTGGCAAAGGGCGACATGACGCTCGACTTGAAGGCACTCTCGGCGACACAGGCTGGTATGTTGTTCGGCATCTGCGGCCTCATGACCGGCTCGATGTGGGCGCGGTTCACGTGGGGCACCTGGTGGACCTTTGCTGAGCCAAAGATCAACATGGCGGCGATGGCCATGACCATTTACGTCGGATACCTCATGCTCAGGTATGCCATCGAGGATCCCGAGAAGCGGGCGAGGCTTAGCGCCGTCTACAATATTTTTGCGGCTACGACAATACCGTTTTTGCTGTATATCCTTCCACGGCAGCTTCCGAGTCTTCATCCAGGAGCCGACGGAAATCCAGCTTTCAGTGAAATTACTGCGCCTGTGTTGCGTTATGTGTTCTATCCGGCTGCAATAGCCTTTATCGGGCTGGGTATTTGGGTTTATGACCTCGTGCGTCGGACCAATGCCCTGCAACAGAAAATCGAATCTCAACAATCGGACTCAAGCGTATGATCCAGCCGGACACCACAGCGGTTGTCGACACCCTCACACAGGCATATTCCGACATTTGGCAGCCGGTCGAGGCATCCGAGAACAGTGCCTTCATCAATGCCATGGCATCGAACGACCTCATTTTTGTCGTGCTTGGGGTAACACTGATCATCTGGTTTGTGTTGTTGTTCTACATGGTAAAAATTGACCGCCGTCTCGGCAGAATTGAACAAGAAACTGCATCCACCGAAAAAGAATGAAACCACGTCTCGTTTTAGGCATCATTGCCATCACCCTTTTCACATCCCTGCTGTTGTACAATTTTGGGAACAGCATCAGCACCTACACCGACTTTGAGAGTGCCACGGGCAGGACCTCGACGAATATCCATGTGGTAGGCAAGTGGAACCAAACCATGCCTGCTGGCTTTTCGGTGGAATCGAAGTCGTTTTCGTTTCACATGACGGACGAAAAGGGCAACACGCGTCGGGTTATCTATGGTCAGGCCAAGCCCAGCAATTTCGATCAGGCCGACCAGCTGGTCGTGATCGGCGAGATGCGCAACGACATCTTCTACGCCCACGACATGCTGTTGAAGTGCCCGTCGAAATACAACGACGGACGCGAGGCGGAGTTTGAACGCGC
>CAYWCV010000030.1:17246-21261 GCA_964456845.1 uncultured Chitinophagales bacterium
CGACACTTCGCCTTCGGCTCAGTGTGTCAGCTCAGAATGACAAGGATACCACTTTAAAGTGTGGCGAGGTGCCTCGTACTAAACGGCATTGAAAGCTCTTTCTCCAACATAATTGGTCTCATGATCTAACAGATCTTGTTGATCCGCGGTCAACTTTCTTCTTTCAACTTTTTACTTCCCGCAATGCTCGCAACCATCGGTCACCTTTCGCTATCGGTCGCGTTTATTCTGACTCTCTTGGCAATGGTGCTTTACTATCGATCGACCAAGAGGGAATCGTTGCGCGACCTGAAGATTGCCAACTGGATGAATCTTGGCGTGCTCCTTGCCACCGTCATCTCGATGGGTGCGTTGGTGTATCTGCTCGTCACGCATCAGTTCCAGTATTTCTATGTGTATAACTACACCAGCACCGACTTGGCCATGCGCTATTTGGTGGCGGCGCTCTGGGGCGGACAGGAAGGCAGTTTCTTGGTGTGGATCTTCTTCACGTCGCTCACGACCGTTGGCCTGATGAAATGGAGCCCCCCAAGTTACCGTGCCCCTGTGCTCCTTTTCATGACGCTTTCGCTGGCATTCCTTTTCTCGATGACACTGGGCTGGGACATCTTCGGTGTAAAAGTCGGTGCAAGTCCTTTCCGGACGCTTCTTGATGAGATGCCGAATGCCCCATTCCTGCAGGCCAATCCCGATTTCGTGCCGGCTGACGGCCGTGGTCTCAACGACCTTCTGCGCAGCCCGTGGATGGTGATCCACCCGCCGATCCTTTTCATGGGATTCGCCATGATGACGGTTCCGTTTGCGTTCGCCCTCGCGGCCCTTTGGAAACAGAACTATACCGAGTGGGTCACACCGGCGCTGCCATGGACCCTTGCCGCAAACTTATGCCTTTTCCTTGCAATATTCTTGGGCGCCTACTGGGCATATGTCACCCTTTCATTCGGCGGCTTCTGGGCGTGGGATCCAGTTGAGAACGCCAGTATTGTGCCCTGGATATTCGGTGTGGCCGGTATTCACACGATGCTCATTCAGCGCAAAAAGTCCGGAGCCATGAGGGCATCGTTCTTGTTCGCCATATTTGCCTATGTCCTGATCCTGTATGAGGCCTTTTTGACCCGATCAGGAATTTTGGGTGATGCCTCGGTGCACAGCTTTGTGGATTTGGGCCTCTACAACCAGCTGTTGTTGTTCATGCTTGTCAATACCATCATAGGAATTTGGCTGCTTGCCATTCGTTTCAAGGAACTCCCAGGATCCAAAGATCCGTCGCCCATTTTGAGCCCGGATTTCATGGTTTTTACCGGATCGATGATGTTGTTCATCACGGCGATGGTGATCATACTCGGTACGAGCTCGCCCATCCTCGGCAGGCTTTTCAGCGAGAATCCAACGCCACCCGAAATTAGCTTCTACAACAACTGGACCCTTCCGCTAGGCATGATCCTAGCCGTGTTGACTGTAATTGGTCAGGTCGTCTGGCGCAGACGTGTGGACAGCACCGAGTCGCTTGCCACGATCTTGATGTGGCCTGTGGTACTGACGGCGATCATCACCGTGGCAGCCATCATCTTTGGTGGTGTTGACAATCCGCTATATATGGCCTATTTCATGACCACGATCTTCGCGCTCGTCGGTAATGGATGGATTTTGGTCGACCTCACCCGCAGATCCCCAAAATTGGCTGGCGGGGCTTTAACCCACGTCGGTTTTGCCGTATTGCTCATTGGTTCGCTCGCCTCGACGGCATTTAACACGAATTTGCTCGACGACGAGTCGAAGAACTACAATGCTGCCGTCGAGCAGGGATTGGTCAAAGACGACGACGGCTTCCCGGTTATCCAGAAAGTCAACATGTTCAAGCTCGACCTAAACCAGCCCAAGCAGATTGACGACGGATGGACGGCCACGTACTTGGGGATGACCCTTTCCAATATCGACCGCCCAGGCGAGCAGCGCTACAAGATCGCCTTTCAACGCACTGATGATCCCGACAGCCGTCGTTTCATCATGGAGCCGGTGGTTTACCCGATGGTGGCGACATCATCACCCGGTAATATTCAATGGTCGGTGGATCCCGAGGTTAAACCTGGACTATCCCACGATCTGTACATGTATGTCGGAAGCAGTGCGCACCTAGAGCGTGAAATCGAGCGCCAGCAGCCCTCAACCGAGATGCTCAACGTGGCCGACGGCGACACGAGCAGCCAGGCTTCACCAAAGATCAAGATGAAGAGGGGCGAAGTCAAAGAGCTTGGTCCTTATTCAATCCGTTTTGATTCATTCGAATCGCTTACGGTGGAAGAGATGCCCGACAGCGCCATCGTCGGGGTGCGTGCCTCATTGGTGATCACCGACTCAACGACGAACGAGGAAGTTCAGGTTAAGCCATCGTATGCAATAATAGCCAGCGGTGAGGAGCGTTATTCCATGAGCCAGCCCGTGTTGGTTGACAAATGGAACCTCATCGTGCGCTTTGACGAAATCAACCCTAACTCCGACGAAATCACCCTGTCATTCAGAGGTGATCGTGTACCGTTGGTGGTGACTGACGACTGGGTGCTCGTGGTTGCCGACAAGAAGCCATTCATATCCTTTGTATGGCTCGGCACGTTCCTTATCATGGGTGGTTTCAGTGTATCCATCATGCGGCGCTGGTCCGACCTCCGTAAAAAGAAACATCTGAATGAAGAGCCTGCTTAGCACGATCACGTTACTTTTGTTAGTGTTGACCGCAACGGGGATAGACCACCCGTTGATGGCTCAGTCTCAGGAACGCGTAGGGCTTCATGAGCCTAAAAGCGTCGGTGGTGCTCTTTTGCGGTCGCTGGTGTTACCTGGGTGGGGCCATCGATATGTACAGGGCAACTGGGATCGTGGTCGCATCCACCTGGGTTCAGACCTTGCGTTCTTAGGGGCGACACTTGGGTACAACCAACAAGCCAACAACACCCGCAACGCCATGTATACGACTGCCCGCCAACTTGCGGGCGTTGACATCAAGGGCAGGAACAAGGCGTTTCAATTGGCTGTGGCTCAGTACAACTCCTTGTCGGAGTATAATAGGACGATGGAGCAGACACGTAACTGGGACCGTTTCTACGAGGTCAGTGCAGAGAACAGCTGGGAGTGGAGCAGCGAGCAAGATCGAATACGATACAACAACCTGCGCGGGAAGTCTGACGACAGCCGCAGGCAAGCCGGCATTTTCATTGGCCTGCTGGCTGTGAACAGAGCTGTAAGTGGGGTGTCGTCGATGGTGTCGGCGAGAAATCACAACCGAAACCTGCCGAATGTGGTCATTGTCCCGGATTTTTCCGGAGCGTCCACAGGGTTGGCGGCACACGTAACGATCCGCTTCTGAAATGCCAAGGTATGCCATCAAAATTGCCTATGATGGCACCAACTACCATGGATGGCAACGACAGCAGGCGGTCGACTCGGTTCAGGAACGACTTGAAGGTGCATTTAAAACCCTACTCAGAGAGGACATCTCCTTAGTCGTCGCCGGTCGCACCGACACCGGTGTCCATGCACGAGGGCAAGTTGCACATTTCGACAGTCGACACACCGATCTCGAGGCTGGCAGGGTTTTGCTTGGTTCAAGGGCGCTGTTGCCGCAAGACATTGTCGTACATGAGATACGACAGGTTTCCGATGATTTTAACGCCCGATTTGATGCCCGATCGCGCGAATACAGCTACAGTATTTCAAAACAGGCCGACCCGTTTTCCAGGTTATACGCTTGGGTCGTGTATCCATGGATCAATGTCGAAATTTTAGATGCTTGCGCGGCAGCATTAAGCGGCGAAATGGATTTTACGAGTTTCTGCAAGGCGGACTCGGCCGAAGAGCAGAACAGATGCACCATACATTTTTCGAAATGGGATTGGTCGGTTGACGGAAAAGGCGTATATAGAGTGCGCGCAAACCGATTCGTGCATCATATGGTCAGAGGCTTGGTGGGTACGATGGTGAAAGCCTCAAGGAAGGGAAATGCGGATTATTTTCGGGATGT
>CAYWCV010000030.1:21361-24525 GCA_964456845.1 uncultured Chitinophagales bacterium
CCGCTGCATTGCCACACAATCGAACTGTCAGCCGATGATACCGCAGGTAACCTAGATAAACTTGTCGACGAAACCAGGAAATACCTCAAGCTTGGGGTCGACGACACGACACCAGTTGCTTTGGCTTTGCGCAACTCATGGCGTGACCCCTCAGATGAATTGGCGGTGGCAAGATCTTTTCAGACTGGCGGCTTTCGCCACGTGTCTAAATCATCGCAGCTAGCGCCACTGATCCGGCTGCTTCCTCGTATGCAGACCGCGATCGTAGACGCCTATTTGTCGCCCGTTTTGGACGATTATCTGAGCGAAATTCAACAGTCGCTCGGCAATGGTTCGCTGAGGGTCATGCATTCTGCCGGCGGGCTCGAGACCCGCGAACGGTATCACGCCAAGGACAGCCTTCTTTCGGGTCCAGCCGCCGGAGTAAAGGGCGTAGAGGCCATTGGCGTATTGAGCGGTAAGAAGCGCCTTATTGGTTTCGACATGGGTGGGACCAGCACCGATGTATGCCGTATCGACGGAGCGCCCGATCTCTCCTTTGAGCACCGCATCGGAGACGTGACGATCTTTGCACCCATGCTGGCCATCGAAACCGTCGCTGCTGGCGGAGGGTCCATATGCGGAATCAAAAATGGTGAGCTGTTCGTTGGCCCCGAAAGCGCCGGCGCGCATCCGGGGCCCGCTTGCTATGGGGCGGGTGGCCCGCTTACTCTAACCGATGTAAATTTGCTAGCCGGCCGGTTGAGTGAAGAAGGCTTTGGCATCCCAGTAGACCGGTCCCATTCGGAAAGGGCATTGATGGCCATTGCACACGAATGGGATCAGGACCCCGACATGCTGCTCGACTCCTGGATACAGTTAGCCAACGAGCGCATGGCAGAAGCCATACGTAGGATATCGGTCCGCAAGGGATATGATCCTTCCGACTACTCGCTTGTCTCGTTTGGAGGCGCAGGTGGACAGCATGCATGTGCCATAGCCCGATTGCTTGGCATCAAGACCGTACTGTTTCCCTCAGACGCGGGCTTGTTGAGTGCATGGGGGCTTCGTTATGCCAATCGGGAGCAGATTGTGGAGCGCCAGCTGCTTACGCCACTCGACGCGGGTCTCGATGAGTGTAACCGGTTCATACGAGCGCACATCGAAGAGGGTAGCTGGGAGGTAGCCCGCGTGTTGTTGGGTTTACGTTTTAAAGGAATGGACAGCGTCGAATGGGTTGAGCACTATCCGAATCAGGACGTTAAACGGGTTTTCTTGGAACAGTTTGAAAAAATTTACGGATTCATCCCCGACCGTGAAATCGAAATTGAATCCGTGAGGGTACAGCTCAGAGAGCCTCAGGCATCTGTTGGAATGCCGGATCTTGATCCTTTGCCGCCCAATCGCGGCCCTAGGACAAGGCAGCGGGCACGAATTGACGGCACATGGAAGGATGTGACCGTGATCCGGCGCAGCGACATCAACAGATCGGCCACTATCCACGGGTCCTTGCTGGCGCTTGATCCGTACGCAACCACCTATGTCGAACCAGGTTGGGAGACCCGTTCAGATGCCAATGGCACTCTGATTGCTCATTATCGGGGGAGTCATGCCTCTGGTACCGACGCTGAGCTCTCCGATTTGGCGCGCTTAAGTTTGGACGCATCTCGATTGCAGTCGATCGCCCTAGAAATGGGAGAGCAGCTTCAACGCACGGCTTTGTCGGTGAACGTGAAGGAGCGGCTCGATTTTTCGTGCGCGGTGCTCGACCCGGACGGCTATCTGGTTGTAAATGCACCTCACATCCCGGTTCATTTGGGGGCACTCGGCATGTGCGTGCGCTCGGTAGTGCAACATATTGATCTCGGACCCGGCGATGTGGTCGTGACGAACCATCCCGCATATGGTGGTTCGCACTTGCCTGACGTCACGGTTATCAGCGCCGTTTATGATTCTGAAGGCACAACGTTGGGCTATGTAGCAAACCGGGCTCATCATGCAGAAATCGGCGGAATCCGGCCTGGATCCATGCCACCTACGGCAAGAAATCTTGAGGAGGAGGGTGTGGTGATACCACCGACGATGTTGTTTCGAGCAGGTCAGATCGACTGGTCCGACTTGGATGCCATCTTTGCCACTGCACCGTGGCCGTCGAGGAATATGGCCGAAAACAAGGCCGACCTTCTAGCAGCGGTGGCGGCCAACCGAACCGGTGCCGAGCGATTGTCCGACCTGTCGGATCTGATCGGAACCGGAAGGCTGCTTGAGTCAATGGTACGTTTGCGTTCCCATGCTCGCAATCGGATGCGTGTTGAGATTGAAAAATGGGATTTCGATGGGCTTGCGGCGGAAGAGCGACTTGATGACGGATCGGCCATCAGTGTGCGCATGCATCGCAGCAATGGCAAACTGGTATTGGATTTCGCAGGCACGGCGGAACAACATCCGGGAAATTTGAATGCAACGCCTGCCATCGTGCACAGCGCTGTCATGTATGTATTGCGCACGTTGATCTCTGATGATCTTCCGTTGAATGAGGGCTTATTGGATGATGTGGACATTCTGCTTCCAGATGGATGCATGTTGAGTCCTCGTTTCAGCGATGAATCGTCACGTTGCCCGGCCGTGGTTGGTGGGAACGTCGAAACAAGCCAGAGGCTGGTCGATACCCTGCTCAAGCCCTTCGGTCGAGTGGCATGCAGCCAAGGCACCATGAACAACCTGCTGTTCGGCAACGAGCGATTTGGCTATTACGAAACCATCTGTGGTGGCACGGGCGCGGGGCCCGATTTTGACGGCACGTCGGGCGTGCATCACCACATGACCAATACGAGGATCACAGATCCTGAGGTGTTGGAGTGGCGGTATCCTGCGGTATTGGAGGTGTTCAAATTGCGGCAGGGCTCAGGAGGGAAAGGGGGGCATTTTGGCGGTGACGGGGTTGAGCGCAAGATCCGTTTCAGTGAGTCCGTCGACGTGTCGGTGCTCAGCCAGCACCGGAAGGTAGCGCCGTACGGAATTGCTGGTGGATCTGACGGGGCTGTGGGTCGCCAGTGGATCGAGCGCGCCGACGGGAGGGTGGAGGAGCTCGGTGGGATCGACCAGGCGCGTCTTGAGGCAGGCGATGCCATTGTTATTCTTACACCCGGCGGCGGAGGCAGCGGCAGCGGAGCATGAACGATCAC
>CAYWCV010000031.1:0-8395 GCA_964456845.1 uncultured Chitinophagales bacterium
CAATGTCCAATGTCCAATGTCCAATGTCCAATGTCCAATGAACATGTTCCATGTACAAAGTTCTGATTACGGATTACGGGTTCCCGAACGTGGATCCCGAGTCCGAGGTGTTTTCGCAGGCCGGCATTGAGCTGGTTACTGCTCAGTGCAAAACGGAGGATGAGGTCATAGCAGCCGCAGCCGGCTGTGATGCCCTTCTGGTACAATGGGCCCCGGTTCGCGATCGAGTGGCGACGGCGTTAACCGACTGCAAACTGGTGGTGCGCTATGGGATTGGCGTAGACAACCTCGACATACCGGCATTGAAGGCCAACGGCAAGGCGGTCGCCTATGTGCCCGACTATTGCATCGACGAGGTTGCCGATCACGCGCTTGCAATGGCATTGTCGCTCGCGAGGCAGCTGCCACAGACGCATGCGCGCACGATCGGTGGGACCTGGAAGATCACACCGCCATCGACGATGCCTGCGTTTCGCAGGATGATTTTCGCTACGATGGGTTATGGACGTATTGCCCGTTCTATTTTGGATCGTGCCCGTCCTTTCGGCTTCACATTGGCCGCTTATGACCCATTCGTGAGTCCAGATGTTATGCTGCAAGACGGGGTTCAAGCTCTTGATTTGGATGCGTTGTTTGAGCAGTCCGACATCTTGTCGTTACATGCACCCCTCACAACGGAGACAAAACATATTGTGAACGCAGAGCGGCTGTTTAGCATGAAAAAGTCTGCAATCGTGGTCAATACCGCCCGTGGATCTCTCATTGACACCATGGCACTAGCGCAGGCGCTTACTGAAGGCATGATCGGAGGAGCTGGCATTGACGTGTATGAGAAGGAGCCGCTTGAAGACGACCATCCATTGCGCACGGCTCCGAACACGATCTTGACATCGCACACTGCTTGGTACAGTGAGGAAAGCGTGCCCGAGTTGCAGCGCTCTGGAGCTCTAGAGGTGGTGAGAGGGCTCACTGGTCAGCCCTTGCGAAATCCGCTGTGATTTGATATCCTCTTACCAGGGTCGTTTATGTGCCCATTTCTTGCGCATTTCAGCTCAAATGTGCGCATGGCCGAATTAACAATTTGAAGGATATCTATCATGCGTGGACTGAAAGGTAAAGTCGCTGTGGTGACGGGCGGACTCGGCGACCTAGGCTGGGCGATTGCGCTCCGATTGCGCGACGAGGGATGCAAGGTGGTCATCATCGACATCAAGGATGACATCAACGGTGCATCTGTGGCTGAACAACTGCTATACAAGAAGGTGGACATCAGCTCGGAAACGGAGGTGAGATCGTTGTACATGGCTGTCGAAAACGATCTTGGTTTGGTCGGTATCCTCGTCAACTCCGCTGCCAGGTTCATCTTCAAGGGCGTGGATGCCTCTCAAGATGACTGGGCTGCCATCACGTCCGTGAATCTCGGCGGTACTTCGTTGATGGCAAAATATGCCGTCGATCATATGAAACAGCTCGGTGGTGGCAGCATCATCAACCTATCGAGTGTGAGTGGTTTTGTGGGGCAGCCTGATTTCGCGACGTACAACGCAACCAAGTTTGCCATCCGCGGCATGACCAAATGCTGGGCTCAAGATCTCGCACCTCTCGGGATACGTGTGAATACCGTATGCCCAGGCTACATCTATACATCTGCCTTCGTTAACAGCTGCTTGGCACTAGGTCGCGACATTGACGAGGAAAATCAAAAAGCGGGAGCGATGCACCTGCTGAATCGACAAGGCAGGCCGGAGGAGGTTGCAGGACCAGTTGCTTTCCTTGCCAGCGATGAAGCCAGCTTCATCACCGGAAGCGACCTTGTCGTCGACGGTGGCTATCTGGCCAAATGACAATCATTAGCAATCATTAGCAATGACGATCAATGACGATCAATGAATCAATGTATCACTGTATGAGGTCATCGATAGGTGCAGGCATGCCTTGTGTTTGTGCGATCATTTCAGTAAATAGCGGTCTCCACATAAGAATCATTGGTAATCATTGAAAATCACTGATAGTCATTTATAATAATTGATAGTAATTGATAATGATTGTCGACCTCTCCCACCCGCTTATTCACGGCCAGCAGACCTTCCCGATGGACCCAAAGCTGTCCATCATGCCCCATGGTACCACAAAGACGCTGAAATACAACATCAGCCACATCAGTATGAGCTCCCACCAGGGAACCCATTTGGATGCCATGTATCATTTTTTGGATGATGGAAAGACACTCGACCAAATGCCGCTCGACTGGTTCTATGGACCTGCACGGGTGTTGAGAATCCCAAAACAGGCAGGGGAGGAGATCACGCGCGACGATTTTGCCAAGTTTGAGCAGTATTTGGTGCCGGAGGCCAAAATTATCATCGAAACGGGTTGGCATAAGGCCTTCGGACAGGAAAATTTCTTCGAAGAGTTCCCAAGCATCACTCAGGATGCAGCGCGATACCTTGCTTCTCGCAAGATCCGGATGATTGGGATGGACATGCCCACCCCGAGCCGAGACTGGTACGAAGTGCACCACATTCTATTGGCATCCGACGTCGAAATGGTGATCGTAGAGGCGCTGGCCAATCTCGACAAAGTGCCCGACGAGTTCACCTTCATAGGGTTCCCGCTGAATTTTGTCGGCAGGGATGGCTCACCGATTCGAGCGGTGGCGGTTGTCGGGGATCGGTGATCGGGGATCAGTGATCAGTGATCGGTGATTCGTTGCGTCACTTTAGCTCTATGCGGTAGTTGCCGGTGATGGGGTCTACGATTTCGATGCTTCGGCCGTTGCCGATCTGGACGATCCGAGGCCCCTCGAACAGTTTCATGACGCTCAGGTCGACCTCTTTGCCGTCCCGAACTCGTTTGCCGTCAATGCCAAATTCGAGTTTCACGCCGTCGCCGCGCGTGTACATCACATATCCGCCATCGATGAAACGCGACACGTCTTTTTGATTCGATCTGATCTGATTCTTGAAGGCCTCAAAATTGGTGTAATCGGTATATTGTGCCGCTTCGAAGATGAGTCCATTGCGCAGGTGGTTGCTCCGTAATCTCCAGTTGAAATTCTCCTCGATCCATACAAAGTCGCGCAGGGGGTACCAAGCCAACCATGCGGTTCCGGTGTCCATGAAAATCCATCCACTCGCATCCACCTCGCGGACCTTCAGATTTTTCGGAAAGAAGCCGTCGATGTGCGGGTGCTTGGCGCCTTCGGCTATGTCATACAGCACTATGAGGGTGGTTTCGTGCTGAAAGGTCATTTCGTAGGGGCTGGAACTGTTCCACTTGTTCGGATCGGTGTACACCACATGAAAGCGGTCGACCTCGTCGCTGAGCCACTCCTCCTCTTCAGGGAAGAACATGGCGAGTTCCTTGCCCTCATAGTAGGGGTGGAGACTGAAGACCGAATGATGGTTGCCTTTGCCAGGCCAGGTCACATCCCACGTGTGCTGTTGGATGGGCTGCAAGATGCCGCCCTGAAGGCTGCCGAGAGCATAGGTGGATGTCATGTGCAGCGTCTTATACACGGGCTCGTTCTTGACGGTGCCGTGCCGCATGATATGGCGCGTACGCTTACGCTCGTACTGGGTGTAGGGCTCTTCACGATCGTTCGCAAGGTTGTTGATGGCCACTGGAACCCGATAGTCGCTGAATGCCGATATCAGGTTGGTGATTTCATACCTGGGGATGCTCTCCGTGCCAAAATGCAGCCATCCCCAAGCCACCGATGGTGCATGCTCCGGTTGTACGGTGTCGTAGGTATAATCGCGGCTGTGTCCGCCGGCGTAGCGTCCGTCGAGATAGTCGACCGCATAGTCGGCCCAGATCCAGTCGAGCATCACCCGGGCCTTCTCCTTGAACTCTGGATCCTCCGAGAACTGATAGATGGAGTACAAAGGTGCCAAAAACACTGTAATGTATGTAGGGGAATCGAATTCGCCCTGACCGATGGAGGTGGTGAGATCCATCCAATGTTCGATCCACTCTCGTGCTTCTTTGAGATTTTCGTCTGAAGAGCGTCCATTGAACCATTCGGTGCCCGGTTCATTTGGGAATGTCTGAGCGGCAAGATAGAGTCCGGCGTAGTAAAGCAGCCAATGGTTTTCGGTGTCGCCACGGTAGATGGTGTGTCGTTTCAGGCTCTGTCTGACGGCGTCTTTGGCTTCCTGGCTGAGCCGGTCGCGCGTGTACAGATAGGCACCCATGATGTCGTGGATGAAGAACATCCCGCCCCTGAACGGCTTGTTGGCTTCCTTGATGATGATTTCGTTGCCATAAGCCGGGTCAAGTCCGCGGTTGATCAGGGGCACCGACTCCATCACATCCACATAATGTCGTGGATGCAACGTTTGCCCTGCACGTACGCTGTCGCGCTTGATGAGGGAGCGCGTTCCTAATGTGTCGATCAGCTTTTCGGCACGTTGTTTCCATGCCTCGTTGTAGGCCTCCTGACTTTGGAAAACCTGAGCCTGGGATGAATTGCTGACCAACAGGATCAGCAGCAGGGATGATAAGATAATGCGGATGCTCATTGTTCGGTGTCGATGTAAAGGTCCCAGATTTGTCCTGCGTCGAAAATCGCCGGATTGGATGCGCGCCATGTTTTGCCATGGTCGTCGCTTCGGAATAGGCCACCTCCCATGCTACCTGCCCAAAGGGTACCAGGCATGGTGCGCGAAACGGCGATTCCATGAATATATGGATATGTGATACCCTCGCTTCTGTGTTCCCAGGTTTTTCCTAAATCGGGAGAGTACCATACACCGACCTCCCATCCACCGGCCCACAGCTCCTCTTGATTCACGCCAAATTCAATTTGGTAGACGGTCTTGCCGTCCAGGCCGGGGCTGAGTTGCCATGTGCGCCCGAAGTCATTGCTCACAGCTGCGCCGTTATGCTGTAATCCTGCCACCCATATGCCTGGGTTATCGGGGCTTTGGCGTACCGAACGCACAGGCTTATCCAAGTTCGTAGGTCTCCAAGTGAATCCACCATCCTCGCTGATAAATACGCCCGATTCTGTGCCGGCCAAGGCCACACGCTCGTTGGTCCGGTCGAATCGAACACTGCTGGTGAAGCGTTGTTTCAGACCCTCCGATGCTTCCGACCACGTGTCACCTCTGTCATTTGATCGAAAAATTCCGTATGGGGTGGCAGATAAGATCACCCATGGGCTCATGGTACTCACCGCGGCCTCCTGGATTTCAGTCTGTCGCCAGTCGGTCGTTATTCTCCATGTGCGCCCGTCGTCGGTCGTGCGGAAAAGGCCATTGCCTGCCGCCACGTACCGAATAACTCCACACGTTCCCGGTTCGGTAACGATGGCGAAGTGCCTTCCTTGGGGCCATCCGCTGTGGCTCCACGTTTCGCCACCATCGCGCGTGTCGAACACCCCAACAACGGGATTCTCACCGCTAAGCCTGTGGATGCGGGTGCTCAACAGGGCAGCGTATACGCGTTCGTGGGTGCAGTTATAGGACGATTCGGATGATGTGCTGATGGCACGCTGATCGCTCTGGCTCACCGAATTGCTCGATGCGCATCCGGCCATGATTAGTGCCCCGACGATCGACAGGTATTTCATACGTGTTGGCCGGTTACAAGTTCTGCCACATGTTCCATGGCGTGTTTAAATGCGACGAGGGTCTCTTCGATGGCCGCATCATCATGGGAATAGTTGATCAGGAATGGACGGGCGGCAAAAATTCCCTGCTCGAACAACTTCTTGAAGAAAGCGTTGCGAAGTGTCAGATTTTCATGTTCGTCGTCTGAAAAATGGAATTGAGCAGCCGGTGCGAGGCCGAAACTCTTCCAATTCATGCCGAGGTCGGCAGACATCTGGTCAAAGCCGTCGATGATCTTCTGACCCTGCGTCCAGATGTGCTCGTGAACGGGTTCCGTGTTCATCACCTTCAGTGTTGCCAATGCCGCCGCCAACGATAATGTCTCACCTGCATAGGTAGTGGTGATGATCACATGGTCGAGCGGCTGCATGAACTCGCGCTTGCCTCCAAAGGTGGCCAGCGGATAACCGTTGGCAACTGCCTTGGCATAGGTGGTCAAATCGGGAATGATCCCGAAATACTCCTGGGCGCCGCCTTTCCCAAGACGGAATCCGGTGAGCACTTGGTCGAAAATGAGCACGGTGCCATGTTCGGTGGTGGCTTCACGCAGATACTTCAGGAATTCGTGTCCAACCACGGCATCCCAGTTGTAAGGGACGGTCAGAACAGCGGCCAGTTCGTGCCCATGTTTGGCGAAGACCTCACGGGCATAGTCGGTGTCGGCATATGGGAGTCGGATCACCAAGTCGTCGAGCTCGGTCGGTACTCCGTTGTTGTCGCGTGGAAAAGACGTCGCTGCCTTTCCAGTGCCGCAGCCGAACCAATCGTCATATCCGTGATAACCGCAGATGGCGATCTTGCTGCGGCCCGTTTTCGCACGGGCGAGACGGATGGCCGCAGTGTTCACCTCGTTTCCCGTCTTCATGAAACGGACCTGCTCAAGGCCGGGTACCATGGCGCACATGGCCTCGGTGACCTCCATCTCAATCGGGCTGGCCATACTGAACAGAACGCCCTTGTCGAGCTGCGCACGAACGGCAGCTTCTACAGCGGGATATTTATATCCCAAGATGATGGGTCCCAGTGCGTTGCGATAATCGATGAAGGATCTCCCATCGACATCGGTCATTCTGCAGCCATCGGCATGGTCAATAAAGTGTGGCATCGCCTCACCCATGGCGGAGTCGTGGCGCTTGGCATTGGTCTGTGTGCCCCAGGGGATGGTCTTCTGGGCACGATCGAATAATTCGGTGTTGCGCGACATGGCAGTCAAATCCTTAGATAGGATGTTTAAAAAAACATGAACTTATGGAATATCCGAACTTTTTGGTGCATTTGCCAACGGAATCGGGGTTCGGGGATCGGTGATCTGGGATCTTCAAATCTGTGACATCTGCGTTATCGGTCGTTTTATTTCTTAATTGCGCTAGTTTTGATTTATTTTACATCAGTTCGCTCATTTCTGTTTAAATGTTCACGTTGATGTTCAAGCTAATACTCACCATCATTTTCTTGGTTGTCGCCTCATGTGCGAGTCCAGAAGAGCAACACAAACACCAAACAGGTAGTCAGTCTATCAATCAGATCGATGTAGACTATGCCGAAAAAGTGAGGGAGGAGTTCCAGTTCGCCTGGAAGGGTTTCAAAGACCACGCATGGGAAAGCGATTACTTGAGGCCGATTTCTATGACGGGAGCATTCTGGTACACCGAACCACTTCACCTGTCGCATGTCGAGGCCATGATGACAATGAAAATGATGGGCTTGGAGGCTGAGTTCGTGGCATCCGATCAATTTCTGAAGGAAAACCTGAATTTCGACAAGGACCTTTATGTGAGCCATTTCGAGATCGTGATCAGGATGCTCGGCGGTCTCACAGCGCTCTACCAGCACACCGAGGATCCATTCTACCTCGAAAAGGCGACCGACCTTGCCGATCGCATGCTTCCTGTTTATAACTCCCCAACAGGAATGCCCTACACCGAAGTGAATCTTAAAACCCGGCAGGTCCGTGGTAACATATCGAATCCCGCTCAGATAGGAACGCTCATCCTTGAATATGGCACGCTGTCTAAGCTTGCCGGACGCCCCGAATTCTACGAGAAACCCAAACGTGCCCTTACCGAATTATTCAATCGCAGGTCCGAAATTGGACTTGTCGGTTTCAAGATCGACGTCGAAACAGGGGAGTGGACACGAACGGAAAGTCATATCGGCGCAGGGATCGACTCCTACTATGAATACCTGTACAAGTGCTGGGCATTGTTTGACGACCAAGATTGTAAGATGATGTGGGACGCCTCAAACACAGCGATTCACACGTACCTGGTTGACACTACCAACACCGGGTACTGGTACGGTCACTCCGACATGAACACCGGCGAGCGAGTTCAGACATGGTACGGCGCACTGGACGCTTTCTTTGGTGGAGTTCTGTTGTTGTCGGGCGATATCGAGAGGGCCAAAGCCATCCAAGAATCCGGTTTTTACTCGTGGAACGTCAACGGTATGATGCCCGAGCAGTTCGACTATATGGCCGAAAAGGCTGCGCGTCCGGCATGGTACAAAAATCCGGAGCTCATTGAGTCGGCCTATTATTTGTATCACCATACCAAGGACGAACGATACAGGGAGATGGGTCGCATCATTTTTAACGATATGGTGCGCTACAGCAAGAAGGGTGTTGGATATGTGGATGTCATGAATGTCGAAACCCTCGAAACGAGCGATAGAATGGAGACCTACTTCCTCGCCGAGACCCTCAAATATCTGTATTTGTTGTTCCTCGACGAAGACCCGATCGACCATCAAAAGGTTGTTTTCAACACCGAAGCGCATCC
>CAYWCV010000031.1:8495-24346 GCA_964456845.1 uncultured Chitinophagales bacterium
TCACTAATCACTAATCACTAATCACTAATCACTAATCACTTTTTATACCTTTTTTCCCCGGCCGTTATCGGAAATGGCAGCTTGTTCTGCTCGGGTGGAAAAGCACAAGTTGAGTAGGCCGTGAAGGCGCAAGGCGGATTATAAACTCGGTTGAAGTCGATCCACACCTTGGTGGTCGATGCTGCCGTATCCATGCGGTCAACATAAAGATATCTGCCACCTCCGTACGTCTCAGACCGGTTGGTTTCGTCGCCGATGATAACAAATAGGCTTGTATCAGCTCTGACTCCAAGAGCATCTAGCCTATAAGTCTGACCAGAATGCTGAAACTCAAAGTATCCGTCTACCGGATTTTTCTCAGAGACATCCAAAACGGTCACAAGGTCGATGTATTTAGTGGGTTCGTAGCGATGAAACGTTGCTTGCACGTACCAAGAAGGATCGGGTGTATATATGGGGATCTCGCCAAAATTTTTTAGGATTGGTGCTTGGGAATCCCAGGTACGGATGCCATATTTGTCGCCGCGAGTAATTATGGCAAATTGAACTGAACCTGTGCTTAGAATTACCTGGCTTTCAGTAAGCTTGCCAAGCATCTCGATTTCGGTAACTGGTTCGCCATTGTGATAAACTTCTGCACCAACCGTTGTTTCAAAACGGATGACCCCATCCTCCAAATAGATCACACCCACAGAAGGTGATGCCGAAGCAGAGTCGAAGTGCACCTTGCTGCCACGTGCGCTGCCTACAAGGTTGGCGCCCGTTTCTAGCCAGTCGAGGCCCGTAATCGTCGCCCAGCCCCGGTCGCCCAAAAGGCGCTCCATGCGTCCGGCACGCCATTCCTCCAGCTCCTCAGCCCATTTTACCTCGTCGATGGTGGTTGTTGTAGGTGTGCATGCCGAGGCTATGAACAGTAATACAAGTGTCGTGAATAGAAGCTTCAAAGGCATACATAATTGATTAGTCATATACATCAGAACGTAATTAACACAACCATCGTTGTATTATCAACTTTTTATAAAACAAAGCGCACCCAGCAAGCTTTATGGGTTCGTATATTTGCAATAATTATCACAGACACTTTTTACCTCTATGAGCAACAATAAGCAAGTATTGGATGAACTTACCATTGCAGCTATCAAGGAGATCAGCTTCAAGAAGGCGGTAGCCCTCATCATCGGATTGAGTGTGGCCGCTTTCGTGTTCTTAATCTGGTTGATCTATTTCAAGGGCGGCGCCGAATATAGTGACGACAGTTTTGTCGGCAATCTGCCGGCGTTGAATGCTTTTTTCAACAGTGTCAGCACGGCCTTCTTGATGTATGGCTTTATCTGCATCCGTCGCAGAAATTATCGCATGCACATGCGTTCGATGCTTGCCGCTTTTGTAAGCTCCACCTTCTTCCTTGTGAGCTACGTTATTTACCATAATTTTCATGGGCACACGGTGTTTCCAGGCGAAGGCACCATTAAAATAATATATCTGAGCATCCTGTTCTCCCACATCGTGCTGTCGGCGCTTGTTGTACCGCTTATCCTTGGTAGCTTCTACCTAGCTTTTTCCGGCAAATTTGCCATGCACCGCAAACTGTCGAAGTACACGTTCCCTGTCTGGTTGTATGTTTCGGTTACTGGGGTCATCATATTTTTCTTTCTGCGCGCGTACGTCTGACACTTTCCTCGGATTTCGCTATTTTGCCGCACGATAGGCGGTAATCAAACCGATGTTCCGAAGGAGCATGATCACTTTTGCAGACCACGATTTACGACATAGCCCGTGATGCGGGCGTAAGCATCGCGACCGTTTCGCGCGTTTTCAATAATAATCCGAACGTGAGCTCGGTAACACGCGAGCGCGTGCTCAAATTGGCTCAGGAGCGCGGATACCACCCCAAGGCAATAGCCCAGGGCTTGGCACGACGCCATACCAAGACCATCATGGCACTGGTGCCGATGCTCTCGAACTATTTTTTCATGGAAGTGCTTGCAGGTCTGCAGGACCGCATCAGCAGCAGCGATTACGACCTGCACATCTTCAACATCAAGGGGTTCACAAGTGCCGATGAGCTACATGAACAACTGGAATATGTGATGAGGAAGGGCCAAGCCGACGCCTACATCCTTGTATCGTGCCATTTGCGCGAGGAACAGTGGCAGGCACTTCTCAAGAAACATAAAGTGCCCACCGTATTGGTCGACGAACATCATGACGCATTCGATTCGATATCGGTCGACAGTATTCAGGGCGCCTATATCGCCACTAAATATCTTCTCGACCAAGGATATGGGCGCATAGGGGTAATCGCGGCATCTGAAAGCTCAAAACCAATTCAGGATCGGGTGGACGGTTACTGCAAGGCTCTGATCGAAGCCGGTCACGCAAAAGACGATGCCCGCATTTACCGCGGTGATGACACCTACCGCGACGGTTTCAGCGAAATGGGCGGATATCAGGCCATGCGCAAGATATTGGAGGATCCCGACGGACCGGACGCCGTATTCTGCACGTCCGATATTCAGGCATTGGGAGCACTCAAAGCCATGCAGGACGTTGGACGCACGATCCCTCTTGTAAGCTTTGACGACATCCAGATCGCCCATTTTTTAGGATTGACGACCATGCGCCAGCCCATGTACGAAATGGGCACCCTTGCCATCGAATATCTGCTCGAACGCCTAGAGGGCGCCTCGCAGGAACCACCCAAAAATACAGTGTTCTTGCCGGAGCTGATTGTCAGAGACTGACCGTGGATCTATTCGATCTACAGGATCATTCGATCACTGACCGCGGATCTATTCGATCTACAGGATCATTCGATCAAGAATCGGCTAAATTTCAACTGATCCCCGATCACTGAAAGATCTCTTCTACCGCCTTCATCACGCCGTCAGTGTTTAAATGGTGATGATCGTAGAAGTACTCATTGCGCATGACCCAACGCTCCGAAAGGTCAATGACGCGTAGGTCATACACATCTTGCACCGTCTCAAGCCAAGCTACGGTTTCATCGTGTCCGGGCCATTTGCCGAACAGGGAGGCTGGCAACACGACAGAGATGCGCATACCGTTCTCATGCGCCACCTTCAAGATCGATTCAGCCACGGCGCTTCTGTCGGCGAACTGATCAGGATTGAGTCCATACGGATATGCCCCCGGCATGGTGCGTGCCATCGCGGCCGAGTCGAGCCCGCCGATTTGCTTGTCCATACGGTCCAGGCTTGTTGGACGCGTGGTGATCCACGTCCAGAACAGCTTGCTCCGCAAGTAGTAACCCAGCTGTTGGTATCGGTTTTCAACTCCGTTTTCGGCAACATATCGGAGGAAACGGGGATCGAAGGGTTCTCGCTCAAAGGCCACCCGCGTGCGGTCGGTATTGCGGTTGAACATGAGCATGGGTGACAGCACGATCATGAGATCGTCGGCCGAATTGCCTTTCTCAAGAAAGTACTTCAAGTGCAGGAGCTGATTGTCGAGCCCACCAAAACCGCCACCTTGCGACAGGTTGACCATCGTCTTGCCCGTTGCAGCCTCAAAACGCTCATGGTTTCGGTGTCGTGAAAAAATTCTCGCGTGCGATATGCCTAACATAAGGACGTCGTAATCCGTGCTGTCTTTCAGTACCGGGAGGTTCGCCTCTGTCTCCGAGTTGGAGTAGGTGAATTGCGAAGTGTACATCCAGCTGAACAGGAAGATCCCCATGAGCGATAATAGGGCCACTATGGCAAATGCTCCTGCGTCTCGGATGATATGGCGGAGATCGCTATTCATCAGAAGTTGAAATAGATGAAGTTCATGCTTCCGAAATGACCGTGTGCAACAATCAATACGGTCAGCCCCAAGTAGATGGTCCATCTCAGCACTTGCGACTGAATGCCACTGATTTCAAGTCCATGCTGTTTGTCGCGCTGCACCCATTCCACAATGATCATGATGCAGAGCACCAAAAAGACCCGAGGTGGGAAGAAGTACTCGACCGAGCCGTCCTGCCAAGTTACAATGCCTTGGATATACCCGAACGCGCTTGCAACGTCGGGGGCCCGGAAAAAAATCCATGCTAAGCTTACGAGTGCGAATGTTCCCAGAATGCGGATCAGGTCGCTTGCGGTCGGCAACCAGCGGTCAGGGTCGATCGGATCGAGGTGTCGGCGGTTTTTGCCAGCCATCAACAGGGGAAGGAAGAAGAGGGCATGGAGCAGCCCCCACACGATGAAGGTCCAGTTTGCTCCGTGCCAGAAACCGCTGACCAAAAAGATGATGAAGGTGTTTCGGATGGTGGCATTCTCAGACACCCGACTGCCACCCAAAGGGATGTACACATAATCGCGGAACCATGTGGTGAGCGAGATGTGCCAGCGCCGCCAAAACTCGGCGATGTCGCGCGCGAAATACGGATAGGCAAAGTTGCGCATCAGGTCGAAGCCGAACAGTCGCGCCGTACCGATGGCAATGTCGGAATATCCGCTGAAATCTCCGTATATCTGGAATCCGAAGGCGATTGCTCCCCAAATCAGATAGGAGGCTGGGATGGTCTCGTACTGGCCAAAGATATGGTCGACAATCAGGGCGCAGTTGTCGGCAACTACGGCCTTCTTGAAGAGACCCCAAAGAATCTGACGGAGACCGTCGCGTGCCAGCTCACCCCGAAATTGGGTGGGACGATAGAACTGCGGCAACAAATTCCGGGCCCGCTCGATGGGTCCTGCCACAAGCTGAGGGAAAAACGAAACGAAGGCAAAAAAGGCGGTCCAGTCTCGTGTTGGCTCAAGCTGGCGGCGATACACATCGATCGTGTAGCTCAGAGTCTGAAACGTGTAGAAGCTGATTCCGACGGGTAGTATGATCTGCAGGCTGGTTGGATTGGCTTGAAAGCCGATACTTTCGATCAGCAGTATCGCATTGTCAATGAAAAAGTTGAAATACTTGAAAAAACCGAGCAGACCAAGATTCACCAAGATGCTCGTTAAAAGCAGGAACTTACGTTTTCGATCGTTCTCAGTTCCACTCAAAAGGATGCCAACGGTATAATCGACCAGCGAACTGGCGATGATCAGGCCTAGAAACCGCCAGTCCCACCAGCCGTAGAACACGTAGCTTGCCAGAATGATGAACAAGTTCCGACGGCGCACACCTCCATTCGCCCAGATCCAGTAGATCATGAACACAATCGGCAGAAAGATGGCAAACGCTAATGTGTTGAACAGCACGAGGGAGTGAAGAAAGAAGAAAGAAGAAGGAAGTAAGAAGAAAGATGAACGGAGAACAGAGGAACAGAACTTTGGGAAGATACGGATTGGTATATGGGATGCAAGAGGGCACCATGTCTTTGCCGTATTCAAAATGTTCATAACTTGCAGCGTTGTTATTCGTAGACAAATGAGGTAAAACTGCTATCGATAATCAAGGGATCGTCAACCGTGCGTCGCTATATTTGGATCATCATCATCGTAGTCCCGATTGTCGTTCTGGCCGTGAATGAGTGGCTGAGCGTTCGTGAGACCGAATCGGCCATGCGAACGGTGATGGAACGGCAGGCGAATACGATCCTGTTCTCGGTGAACCAATCCAGCTGGGACCTTGTCACCAGTTGGGCTAGCAGCTGGGATCGCGTGGCACTGCGTGTGCTCGACGGCGACACCACGGGCGCAGACGCCTTCATAGCCTCCAACCCAACGGTCGATGCTTGGTTCACCTCCGCAGGATCCTCCACCACCGTAATCGGCTCCCCACCCGCAGGCACCCAAGGCTCCGTCCTCGACAGCATCCTCCTCGCCCAGCCGGTTGCCCCTGAGGCCCTCGCGGCATTGCTCAGGCAAGGTTACCGTAAACTCGAGCCGATCGTGGGCCTGCCCGAGGGCATTCATGGGTTATGGGGCGTAGCCGAAACGCCCAATGGCGACCACATACGCATAGGATTCCTTTACGACGCAGGGGCCTTCATCACCGAACGGATAGGTCCGATGCTGCAGGCAGCCTCTGGAGAAGGCCTATTACTAGGGGTGTTTCATGGTCCTAGCGACAGCCTTCTCGTTGCCACCGCCGATTTCTTGCCCGGACCCGACGACCCCCGCAATGCCCTGTGGCTGTTTCCCGACACCTGGCTCGTGCTCGACCTGCAGGACGACCAATACACAGCGCTGGTTGAAGGTCGCATGCGCAGGTCGGCCGGATTGCTTCTATTGGCATTTGGTATCCTTGCTGCTGGACTCCTGCTCGTGTTCCGTTCAGTGGACCGACAGACCAAGCTTGCGCAGATGAAGACGGATTTCGTGTCGAACGTGTCTCACGAACTACGCACACCGCTGGCCCTGATCCGCATGTTTGCCGAATCCCTTGAAATGAACCGGGTGCCAAGTGAAGACAAGAAGCACGAATACTACCGAATCATCGGCAGCGAGAGCGAACGGCTGGGTTTCCTGATCAACAATATCCTTGACTTCAGCAAGATGGAGGCAGGAAAGAAGATGTACCACAAGGCACAAATTTCGTTGAATGAAGTTGTCGAATCCGTGATGGGCACCTATCGCTATACCCTGGATGCTCGTTCATTCGATTGGGAGGTCAAGCTAGATCCGGCCGATCCGCATATCCAAGCCGACCGGGATGCCATTGCAGAAATCCTGATAAATCTGATCGAAAACGCGATCAAGTACAGCCTGGATACGAAACACCTTTCGGTAGCTACACTATCAGATGATCGCACTGCTTCGTTGGTGGTAACTGACCATGGCATCGGTATCGCACCGGAGCATCAAACCCATATCTTTGATCTGTTTTATCGGGTCGAGACCAGCATGACCCACACCAGCAGAGGTACCGGTCTGGGTCTCGCCATAGTCAAACGCATTGCTGACGACCACGGAGCGACCATTCTGGTCAACAGCGAGCTTGGGAAGGGCAGTGCGTTCACCGTCATATTTCCAGTATCGGAGGCAACATCATGAGCACCGACCGCCGCCAACGTATCTTGATCGCAGAAGACGAGCCGTCCATGCAGATGGGTCTGGCTGACAACTTGGCCTTCGAAGGTTACGATGTAGGCACTGCCGGCAACGGCGAGGAGGCCATGGGTAAACTAACCACCGAGTCTTGGGATTTGGCCATCCTCGATGTCATGATGCCCAAGATGTCGGGCTTTGATGTGCTCAAAACCATGCGCAAGCAGGGTATAGCCACGCCGGTCATCATGCTTACGGCTCGTGGGCAAGAGATGGACCGCGTCCTCGGCCTTGAGCTGGGCGCCGACGACTACATCGTTAAACCCTTCAGTCTTCGCGAGCTGCTGGCAAGGGTCAAGGCTGTGCTTCGTCGATCGATTGCCCAAACGTCCGATCAGAAACCGGGGAAAGTCCATATTGGCAAGCTGATGGTCAATTTTCAGACTGGTCAGGCATGGGAGGGTGATAAGGTGGTTGATCTGCCCCACCGAGAAATGGAGCTCTTGCACTACCTTTGGAAGCATACCGGCGAGGCCGTTAGCCGTGAGCGCATCCTCGAAGAGGTGTGGGGGTTTGATGAGGCGCCCACATCGCGCACCGTCGACAATTTCATCGTCAGACTGAGGCAAAAAATTGAACCTGAAGAGGGTAATCCAAGGTTCATCCTGTCTGTGCACGGTGTAGGTTACAAATTGGTGATGGGTCTGTGACAATGTGGGAAACCTGTGACAATTCGTGACAATTCATTACAGCACTGTGACAACTGCATTTGCAACAAGGCGTAAAATGGGGTAGAAACAAGAAACGACAACCCCAAGAACACTGCCATGAAAACCTCCGCCATCCTTTTCACACTCGCATTGATCACCGCTGTAGCTTTCGAAGCAAATGCTCAAAAACAAGATTCGAAAATTGCTTTGATCGAACAGAATTTCATCTACGAACTCACCGACAAGTCGTTTGTCGACCGTTCCGCTTATGTGAACGCCACGTTGCAGTATTACGTCTCCCATCCTGATCTTGACCGCGTGGCCATTGTCGAAACCCTTCTCAAACTCGTACGTTGCGACGCCTCCAAAGAGACACGTTTTGCCGCCTTACTGGCAGTCACGGTTTTGAACGACGAGCACCTGATGGCCCAATTGGCCGACAAGAAAGCATCCGATTTGGCTGAATTTGCACATATCGTCAACCAAGAAGTCGGGATGCGTTACTTTGCCAACGCGAACATCAAATAGGCACAAAATCATGTCGGTTTCAAGACCATTCATCGTATTGCTCCTTTTCAGCCTGGTTGTTTCAGTTGTTCACGCGCAGCCCGAAACGTCCAGGCTGATCGATTTGCGCGGACAATGGAAGTTCATGATCGGCGACAATCAGCAATGGAGTGATCCTAATATCGACGACCAAGCTTGGCCGTCGATATTTGTGCCGGCAACTTGGGAGGACGAGGGATATCCCGGCTACAACGGTTATGCTTGGTACCGGTGGACAGGCAACCTGGTTGATGGTGGGCTCGAGGAATCGTACATACTGGATTTGGGTAGAGTCGACGATGTGGATCAGACGTGGGTGAACGGCTGCCTCGTGGGTGGGATGGGATCTTTCCCACCGCACTATTCTACCGCCTACTACGCGTGGCGTTGGTATCGTATACCAAAGCATTGCCTACGTGATGATGGAAGCTTGGTGATTGCCGTTCGCGTATACGACTCTGAATTGTCAGGCGGTATCCTGGAAGGGAATCCATCGATCCAAGTGCAGAGGCTTCCTGTGGGAACAGTGATGAACCTGGCCGGAATTTGGAAGTTCAACAGAGGTGACCATCTGCTTTGGATGCAGCCTTCTTTCAATGATGAATCGTGGACGGAGCATAAGATCCCCTTGGGTTGGAACGACAACGGTTTGCGCGACTATGACGGATTTGGCTGGTATCGCGTGCAGTTCATAGCCCCTGGAAGCTGGGATGGGATCAAACTGACCATCGAGCTTGGGCAAATCGACGACGTGGACGAGGTGTATCTCAACGGAGTGCTCATTGGGAGCATTGGGCCTGTGCCAGGCCGCAACCAACCGGGCATCATCAACAGTCAATGGAGCGTCATACGTCGGTATCGGATACCTGAAGGAGTGATGCGAATCGGGCAAAACAATGTACTGGCCGTGCGTGTGTACGATGACCGGTTGGACGGTGGGTTGCGTGGGCCTTACACCGTGATCCGTAGGACAGATGCAATCACACCCGGCGAGTGGGCGCAGTCAATGCCTCCACCCGTCGAATTTCGTCAACCACCGACCAGCCGACCATGGTGGGAGCGGCTGATCTGGTGGTAGACATTGGACATCGGACATTTGTCATTGACCGCAGATCTGTTTCATCGATCAGATCATTTCAGCAGTGTTAGCTTTGAGGTTAAGACTTGCCCGCCAGCCTCCAAACGAACCACGTACACACCACTAGGTAAGCCAGTGGCATTGAACGTTGTCTGATGTGTGCCAGCACTCATTCGAGAGTCTACCAACGAGGCGACCAAACGACCGGTTACATCATATACGGCAATGCGGACATCGCTGGATTCTGCCAATTCGAACGGGATCACAGTGGAAGGGTTGAAGGGATTGGGGAAGTTTTGCCCGAGCCTGAACTGGAGGGGACGATCGCTAGAATCGTCGTCGCCACCAGTAGGCAGCCCACCACCGCCACCAGTAATGCTCGCATCTACAACCACCACGTAATCTTCGACCTCGCCGTCGGGTGCCATTCCCGATGATCCAATACCGAAGCTGGTGGTTAGACGGAATCGCACGTACAGGTTACCGTCTAATTGCGACGAGCCTGGGTGCAGCGTAATATCATGATCGCCGTCGCTTAACTCTTTGTCACTGATGAGTCTTTCGGCGGAAGAAAAGACCCCGTCTCTGTCTTGATCAACCCAAACGCTAAGTAGCCCATTGCCCTTGACGGTTACAGTCGCCTTGAAGGGTGAAGCAGGAGCAATGGCCGTCGGTAGTATAACCCCATCGTCAGTGTCGCCATCGGCATCGTCGCTAGGTTTGCCATCGGCGTCTGCTGTAACGCCACTACCCAGCAAAAGCGCTGGCATGCCCGTTAGGGGGATTAAATGAAATGCGCCGTCGCTTGGGAAGGTCAACCCGGCTTCTGTGAGGGTGAATGCGGCGTCTGACATGGCTCTCATGGTACCATATGAGACGGACGCGTCACCAAAGTCGGCATTCAATGCGGTAAAATCCAACCCTGAGGTGAAAGTGAGTTCGGCGTAGAGGATTTTTGCAACAATGCTTCCGAACGGATCGCGAAGATTTACTGGCACGGATCTATGTGTACTGAAGTATGCGTGAGCGTTCATGGAAGGCCACTGCGTTAACGTTGAAGCAAATGGGACAGCTGTATCGCTTACCATGTACTGCTCGCCGATCGCCAATGCGACGCCAGTAGAAAATGTCCAAATGGTATCAGATCCGGTTGTTGTGACGGTGCCATTGGCTGCGATCAGCCCTGGGCTGGCCATTACGAGGGGCTTGCCGTCGGGCGTGTTGCCATTCAAGCCGAATCGGTCGATTGACATTGGTCTGCTAGCCGCACCTTTTAATCCTGCCAGAGATATGTCAGCCAGGCCGGAGGCATCTAGGAGAAGGTCCGCTTGGCCGTCCAAATCGGTGTCGATGGCCAATGTGGCATGTGCTACCGCAGAGTTGAGGCCAGAAATGGCATTCATGACGGAGGAATTCGTCGCTCCCAAACTTAGTCCAATGTTCTGACCTTCGATGAGTTGGACTGTTCTGGAGCCCGATAGGGGGAAACTTCGTGCTCTTCCGCCCATATTCACCGTGTACTTTCCTGCTGGAAGGCCAGTGAAGACAAAGGATCCGTCGGTAGCAGTTTGCGTTGAGCGTTCTACAAGGTTTCCACGGGCGCTTTCTCCTTTCAATGAGAGGGTCACGCCTGCTAATGGGGGGAGATTTGGGCCTGAAGCGAATGTCCGACCGTCCACATCATGAAGGACGCTGCCCGATATCGAGGCAGTTGCCACTTCTGGCGCCGCATAAGCGTCGTAATAAACACTGACAGTGATCTCATTGGCGGTTTGGCCGGATAGGAGGCTCAAAAGTAGTGGGTTGTCGCTGGTCACTGTCCAGTACTCCGGAGTAATCACTTCAAGCGCGTAGTCGCCAGGAAGCAGCCCCATTGCAGCGAAGCTGCCGTCGGAAGCAACCTCAATGTCGATGTGGTTGGACTCCTGTCCGTCAACTGGAGTTGCCTTAGCTGGATCTGTGGCCGGTCCTAAACGGCTGACCTGCAGCGAGAGTGTGCTAAGATCAGACTCGGTCGACTCATTTGGAATTCCAACTGTTTTGGGTGCGTCATCTAGCAATATTTGGCCAATAATAGCAGCTGGTTCATAAATCCCGAAATCTAACCCGTCGTATGATTGTCCACCGATCGCCTCAACGTAGTGAAATCCGTTTGAAGCCGGTATCGACTGTGAATTTCCTTGGGGAATGTCGAGATAGAGTGCAAACTGCCCGGGATTCACATCATTGAAATGGTATAACCCAGATGCATCAGTTGTAGCCGTGGCAACAGTGGTTCCACCGAGATTTTTCATAAAGACAGAAAGTCCTGCTGCGCCCGACTCTCCGGGTTCCTGCGAGCCACTTCCGTCGAGATCGCTGAAGACGGTTCCTGCAATTGTTGCGGGGGTGTAGCTGCCAAAGTGCAGATTATCGCGCGACTGTCCCTGGTTTGGCAGCGATACGTTATAGAAGCCTTCACCGGCCGGAGCAGTACGGGTTGAGCCATCTGGGAGCAGCTCACGTACGGTGTAAAATCCGGGTTTGATGTTGCCGGAGTTAAAGTTGCCCTCGGGGTCGGTAGTAACTTGGAGTGTGACAGAGGGTGAGCCTCCCTGAACTACTACGGTGCGTCCTGCGATGCCGGGTTCGTTTGCATCTCGCGAGCCGTTGGCGTTATCGTCGGAGAAGGCGGTTCCTGCGAGTGTGATGCCGCCCAAGGTCGTAAGGGTGCCACATGCCTTCTGAGTCGGGTACTGGTCAGGTCCTGCCGGCACATAGTGAATCGCATCACTGCAGATATTGTAAACCACACCCGGCGTCTGATCGATGATACGGACCTTTAGTGAAAAGGTGGTTCCGCTATCTTGTTGATAGGGGTCGTCACGCGGAAAGACAGTGCTGAACACGCGTGTCTGCTCGTCGTATGTGCCGTTCATTTGCTGCCAATCTCCGCCGAATGAAACAATTTCAAGTCCCGTTGGAAGAGTGCCAATGAATTGCCAGGCATCGCGTGATACATCACGAAAGAGACTGAAATAGATGTCTATGACTTCAAATGGATATGCCTCAAATACTTCTTGGAACACGCTGAAATTCAAAGCTTGATCAGGCACATCCTTATAGTGGATCGTGTAGTGCGAACCATTGTCGGTGATTGGCTCACTGAAGTAGGAGCCCCAGCGATGTGTCGGTGTGTTGAAGGGCGCCAAACCCTGGTAGATGGGGTTGCCATTCACTGTAGTGAGGTAGATGAAGGGGTCTACGTTGCCCGTGAAGAGCTGGTAGGATCCGCCCACGTTCACATTCGAAGGGTAAAACCCGAGCTGGAACGGGGTGAAAGCTGGTGGGGATGGGTTCTGGTCGTCATTTACGATTACCACGTCGCCCCCGGCGCTCAGTTCGATGCCTGGCTGGAAGCTCACCCGTGCGTGGGCAACCAAATACAGATCACCACCTGCCGATATGTCTAATAATGGCTGCACACTGCTGAAGGTGTGACCTGACCTTCCAATTCGGATGTCCCCAGCCGTGCTACTCACACCAACGGTAAACGAAGAGGCAACTCCTCCTATCAGTAAAGAGGTATCAAAGTTGCCGTAAGCATACTTCTGGGCTGAGAAAATATGGATGTCGCCACCCTCGGTCTGTAGATCAAGCAGAGTGACTCCGCTTGAGAGAGGTATCACGGCACCCGACCCATCGCTGGTAACATGTATCGAATTTTCGAGTGGAGTGCCTGCTAAAAGAGGTTCTGTGTTTGCGGTCCAAAGCTCAAAGCTGGCATCTGCATCGAGCAAAACAGAATGACTGCCTGAAAATGGTCGCACACTGTTCGGGATAAAAATATCGCCCCCAGCAAGTAGCTCAAGACCACTATTGAAACTTGACCCGGGTCGGCCGTTCAACCATGTCTGAAATGGTATGTTTGTGGCAGTTAGATTGAGTCTCATGGTATTTTGGGCGGCAAGTCGCACGAGACCTTCCTCGCCGTTGCCGTTTGAGCCAATCTCAATCAAAGCCCGTGGACTTGTGGTCACCGAATGAAACTCGATCACATCGCTGGCTCTCAAATTGACATCGCCATCTGCAACGATACGGCACTCAGAACTAGTGGTGACTTCAGGGCCATTGCAATTCATGCGAAGCGTATTTGCCAGTACTTCAATCGAGGAACCATTGCTAAGCGCCTCTAATGCAATGTGGGCGTCGCCTCCTAAGAACATGTTCATCCAAATGGTGCCGCCAGCCATCATTCTTATTTCAGAGTCAGTCCCGGTTGTCAGAATGCGTACTCCTGCTCCTACGGTTGAATTCTGCATGCCGCCTATACCGGTATAGATTCCGATTTCATTGCTTGCCGTTACCAAGACGTCGGAGCTTGAAATCACGTCCACAAGTGCATCATCACTCGAGCCACCGTGAAAATTCACCGTTTCGGTGGCCTTTATGATGATTGGTCCTCCACCAACCGTTATCAATTCAACGGTGGCTAGATTTAGGCTAGCAGTTCCAATGTTGATGACGTCACCGTATAGTCGGATTCCACCCAATCCATTGTCTTCCAATGTGGTCTGCCTAATACTTCCCAGAAATGTATCGCCAATTAAATCGGCATCTGCATCAGATTTAATAATAATACCACCGTCAATTGGTGAGTTATTCGTTGTGATGGTGTTGTTCAACAAGATGGTGCCCGTGGCCTCCGCGCGAAACAGGCCTCCGGCTTCGATCATAAGATCAGAGGCATTTGGCCATAGTGACGCTTCTGAGAGCAAGCTTGCGAATGCACCGGTAGATCGGCCGTCGTCCCAACGACCGACCGTCACATCTCCTTGTTGAGATACTACATGGATGCTGGCCATATTGCCGATGTTGATGTCGTTGATGCGGTGGCCCACCTCTGTTTGATCCAAGTACTTAGGTGCCGTGAGCAAAGTCAGGTCGCCATTCTCGGTGCTAATTTCGATGGGATCGTCGTAATTGGGCGAAACGATGCCGCCGAGTCCGTCGCTGGTAACAGTCACTTGGGTAGAGAACGGAGTATTTTCCCAAAATGTGTCGGTATTGGGCTCCCAAAGCTCGGTTTCGGCATCAGCCTCAATCAGGATGGATGCATCAACAATAGCCTCAAAGGAGGGGAGCAGGTGCAGGTCGCCGCCTGCTTGTATGTTTATCGAGGCGGTGTTGGTTGACAATACCCCACCTTCGAAGAGGATGGAACCGCCCGCTCGGGCATCAAACAAGCTGCCGGGCTCAAAAACGAATGGCATCTGTGTACTGGTGTCAATCGTAATGTCACCGCCACTCATCAAGCGAATTTCATCGGACGACATTCCAAATGGATGCGATGATGTCAACTTTGTGGGACCTGGTTCGCCTATCGGGCCAATGGGACCAGTTGGCCCTTGCTCTGCATCCAAGTGGAATAGGATGCCCTCGGTTGCATGTATACTTATCAAATCCTCAAACTCGAGTAATTGGTCAAAATCGACCGGATCTCTTAGAATGAAATCTGTACTGGCACTGAACATTTCAATTTGATCACCCGTTAACCTTGAATCGCTGATGATCACACTTTCGGTTGCATGAATCTCAATCAGATCTGCGTCAATATCAGTTTCATTTATATATACATTGGCTGATTCAAGTCTCAGTTTAAAAAGGCCGAGCTGTTCGATGTTGCTAGTGAGATCAATACTTAATGCATTAACACTTTGACCCTGCGTTGCATCACTTATGTAAATAGTCCCGTATTCTGTTTCATAGACTTTTACAGATGGATCATTGATATCGAAGGCTGCATGGCCATCTGCTGTTGCCTTTGTAGGTCCGGGCAATCCAATTGGACCGGTTGGACCAGTCGGACCTTGTGGATCTGAAATTCCTAATCTAATGTCTCCCAATGCACTGAGCGACAAACCGCTTAGTACAAGATTTGTAAAGCCATTTACATCGGAAAGAAAAATATCACCATCAGCCAAAGTCGTCACAAAATCGATGTATTCAACACCAATACCAGACGTTGGCGGATGAATCACCATATTTTGTGGGATAGTGAATCTGATAGTATTAATTCGCGCAGCTCTTTCCTCGCCAACTACGTTTTTAATTGCCGCAATAATATCCCTAATAGCCTCCCAATTTAATGACGTATTATTACTACTTGCCGAATTTATGGTAACATCTATAGAATTACTGCCTGATATATAAAGTCCGTTATAACTGACACTAACAGGTTCTGTTTCACTAATTGTGAAGGTGTATTGAGCATGTGCTTTTGTGAAGCTAAATAGGCACAACGCGGTGATGGCACAAAGTGCGCTTAGGTTGAGAACTCTCATCTTATATTTTATTAACATTCATTGTTTGACGATGCTTGAAGATAGATAAATCTGCTTTGTTTCAGAATCAAACTGCGACTTTTTTTGCTAGGGTATTGAGCCTCCGACATCACTCTTGACTGCGGATCTGTTAGATTAATCAGATTATTAGATCAGAAAGCACTGACTGCGGATCTGTTTGATCGATTAGATCATTTGATTCTATGAGGTATTGTTTGAATCAAAAGTGGTATTTTTCTTGCTCTTGCTCTTGCTCTTG
>CAYWCV010000032.1:0-24316 GCA_964456845.1 uncultured Chitinophagales bacterium
TCGCCGCGCTGGTCTGACCGCCCCCTCGACATGGACATCATAGGCTGGGGCAACAGGAAGTTCAGGTCGGCGCTCTTGCAGGTTCCTCATGCCTCATACCGAGACCGATTGTTTGTGCTCTTGCCTCTGCGCGATGTTTGCCCAAATTGGACGGATCCGGACACCTTGATCCACATCGATCAGTTGATTAAGGGCGCGATGCCGCTTCAGATTCGCAAGACGGATATTAACTTGGTGCAACGTTGACGAAATGAATTCATTCAGGTATATAGCAGTAGAGGGGGTTATCGGAGCCGGTAAGACCACGCTTGCGCAGATGCTCTCGGCCAGGCACGGAGCAAGGCTTGTTTTGGAGGAGTTCGAAGACAATCCGTTCTTGCCCCATTTTTATGCCGACCGCGATCGCTATGCCTTCCAAACGCAGCTTTCTTTCCTGGCCAGCCGGTTTCATCAGCAGAATCGGCTTCAGAGTCCGGACCTCTTCCATGAAATGACCATCGCAGACTACATGTTCGAGAAGGATCGGATCTTTGCCTCGATCAATTTGGGTTTCGACGAACTTGGCCTTTACGACCGGATCTTCAATATCATGAATCTTCAGGCCGTCAAACCCGACCTCGTGGTCTATTTACAGTGCACCGTCGACAGGCTTTTGGCGAACATATCGAAGAGGGGTCGCAGTTACGAGAAGTCGATCGATGGCGATTACCTCTCGCAGCTTTCCGACGCCTACAACCAGTTTTTTCATCAGTACGACCGATCCCCATTGCTCATCGTGAATGTGAACGAGGCCGATTTTGTGCAGAATGCTGAACATCTTGCCTATATTGAGGATCAAATTTTCATGAACCCAATCCTAGACGGAACGGTTTACATTACGCCACGATAAGATGTTTCTGAAGATACTCGTCTATTCAATCGCCATTTGGTTCTTTATCCGAATCTTTCGGAGGGCGGCAAGGCTTTGGTTTGGTGCCACTCCAAATCGGACGTTTGAACGCCCGTCCCCAAACAATGGAACGAAACAAGGGGCAAAGCGCATCGACGACGCCGAGGATGCGGTCTTTACGGAGGTTGACGATAATCGTTGACGTCTTCTTTACTTTTCGGTCTGTTTGTGTGTATATTTGAAATCTCTCCCTGCCCTGGTGGTGAAATTGGTAGACACGCTATCTTGAGGGGGTAGTGCTGGAAACGGCATGCTGGTTCGAGTCCAGTCCAGGGCACTGTATGGTGTCTCCATACGTTGAGGTTAAGGGTAGGCGTCTTTCTGGCAACAGGAAGACGCCTTTTTTTATGCGGTACTTCTTAATATTCAGATAATAATTAGGTAATATATTTCTTGGCATAAATCATCCACCCCGCAATCAATTGCATGAACTCAGATCCTAAGTCGCCGGATCAAAACCAGCTCGAGCAAGCCGCGTTTGCTCAGTATCGTTTCTTTGGGTTGATCAAACAGGAACGTGTGTTCCTTGTCATCATCGGTGTGTTCTTCTTTTTGGCGGGTGTCGTTTTCCAAAATCCGATGTTGGCGATGTGGGTCGGTTTCGCCTTTGCAGGCTATTCGGCCATTGCCAACGACAGTATCCAGACCATTGGTACCTTCCTTTCTTCGAACGCCGACCGTAAGTGGTGGGTTCTGTGGTTGTATATCGGCGGTATTTTTGTGTTGACGGTTACGTTCAGCTGGTTCACCTACGATGGCGATGTGAGTTATCAGCGTCTGACTTCGAAGGGTTTCGCCGAAGCACCGACGTCCTTCACATTCCTCCAGATAGCCGCCCCGCTCTTTTTGTTGATCTTGACCCGCCTGCGCATGCCGGTCTCAACCACCTTCCTAATCCTGAGCTGTTTCTCTTCCGATTTGGGTGGCATTACCGACATGCTCAATAAATCCTTTTTTGGCTATGTTACCACGTTTCTGGTGGCTTTCGTGTTCTGGGTCCTGCTGAACCGGCTTATGAACGGGTGGTTCAAAGGTGAGGCTGGATGGTATTGGTATCCGCTTCAGTGGATCACTTCCGGCGCGCTGTGGTCGGTTTGGATCATGCAGGATGCTGCCAACATCGCCGTCTACCTGCCAAGAAGCCTTGCTGTCGAAGAGTTCATCGGTTTCACTATGTTCATCTTCCTAGGCTTGGGCGTGCTGTTCTATCTGCGTGGCGACAAAATCCAGCAGATTGTCACCGAAAAGTCCCAAATGCGCGATGTGCGTCCCGCCACCATCATCGACTTTGTCTATGCCAGCTTGCTCTTCTATTTCAAGATGCTCAGCACGATTCCGATGAGCACAACGTGGGTGTTCATTGGTCTGCTGGCTGGACGCGAACTTGCCATGAGTGTGACCGATGCCGACGGTAAGGGTAAGCCCATGCGCAAGACGCTCAAGCTCATCGCAAAGGACATTTCCTACGCCGGTATAGGACTTTTAGTCTCGATCCTCCTTGCCATGGCCATCAATCCAGTGATCCTTGATCAGATTAAGGATTTGTTGGGCTATTGATTCTGACAGGATTTTGCGTTAAAGTACGCAAAACCCAACCGCGTTCCCCAACAGCAAGAATTCAAATATCGCCCCGAACTTTAATCCCGCTCAACATCGGGATCAAGCCCATGTCTTCGCTCGTTCCGCCACCGTCCCCATGCGGGCCGAACCCCGCGAAGGCTCCGAAATGGTGTCGCAGATGCTCCTCGGCGAGACCGCCCAGGTGCTTGAGCAGATCGACCGTTGGATTCGCATCCGCACACGCTTCGACGATTACGAAGGCTGGGTGAATCCGGGTCAGTGTGGATTTATTTCGAGTGAGGCTGAGCTTGAATGGATCTCTGATATCCGGCTCAACAGAAGCTACCAGAAGAGCTACACCGTCCACCATATCGACTCAGGCGAAGCCATTACGGTGTCGCTTGGTGCTCAAGTCGTCCCTTCGCCCAATGGTATTTACTTGCCCGACGGCGAATACTTCAAACCTGACATGGTATCCCCGTTCGTTCTAGGTGTGGATCTAGTAACTACCGCCGAACGCTATGCAGGTATCCCCTATCTGTGGGGAGGCCGATCCGACCTGGGCATCGACTGCTCCGGCTTTATTCAATCACTTTTTGCAATCTACGGCTATGCCATGCCGCGCGACTCAAGGCAGCAGTATGAGCTCGCGACCCCATTCATCACCGATTTGAAGGATATCGACCACGCCCAGCGTGGAGATCTGGTCTTTTTCAAGAACCCCGAGGGACGGATCGTCCATGTGGGTCTGTACGTCACCGACGGCTGCATGATCCATGCTGGTCCGAACGTGCGTCTCAACTGTTTTTCGCCCAAGTGGGCCGACCGCGTGCTGTTTCCATACGATGAGCGTCTCGCTAGTCGTTTTTGTGGTGTGGTACGAATCACCGACCTGGTTCTCGCCAGAGCGCTGCCGCGGTCGCCGTTGAATTTGAACATTGACGACCGATCACCCCAAATCTCCAACCCAAATGCTTAACGGACGCGTTTTAGTTCTCAACCAGGATTACCAGCCCATCACGGTATGCTCGGTGCAAAAGTCGCTCGTGCTTCTTTTCTTGGAAAAGGCGGAACTTCTTCATCCCGACGAGCGGCGACGCATTTTCACCGTCACGACCAGTTACGACTACCCGTCGGTGATACGGCTGCGCCGTTACGCAAGGGTGCCTTACAAGAATTTGGTGGTTTCCCGCCGAAACGTGCTCAAGCGAGACGGGCACCGGTGTCAGTACTGCAGCAAGACGGAAGACCTCACGATCGATCATGTGGTTCCCAGAAGCAGGGGAGGAGGCGACACCTGGGAAAACCTCGTTGCCGCCTGCAACCGCTGCAACCACAAGAAAGGGAACCGAACGCCCCACGAGGCGGGCATGCCCCTGATGCGGGCACCCTTCAAGCCAAACTACCTGATGATGATCAGGGATTTTATGGGATCTGTAGAAGACAACTGGAAGCCGTATCTTTACATGGTATAATTTATAGCCATGTAAGGACGTTTTTACCGAATGAGTACACACGGACGCGTTTTAGTAGCCATGAGCGGGGGGGTCGACTCCTCCGTTGCAGCCGTCATGCTCCGCGAGCAGGGGTATGAGGTGATCGGCATCACCATGAAGACATGGGATTACTCCAGCAGCGGAGGTACGAACGGCAAGGAGACGGGTTGCTGTACCCTCGAAAGCATGAACGACGCTCGTGCCATTGCCCTCAAATATGGATTCACCCATTTCATCGTTGATATCCGAGAGGAGTTCGGCGACTGGGTGATCAACCGCTTTGTGGAGGAATACATTGCAGGCAGGACGCCAAATCCCTGCGTACTGTGCAACACCCACATCAAATGGGCCGCGCTCATGAAGCGTGCCGACAGTTTGGGCTGCGACTTTATCGCAACAGGGCACTATGCCAACATCCGCACCGAAAACGGACGGCACATCATCTCGAGAGGGATTGACCACGACAAGGACCAATCGTACGCTCTTTGGGGTGTGAAGCAGGAGCATCTTTCCCGTACACGCTTCCCTGTCGGCCAGTTTCGTAAGACGCAGATCCGTGAATATGCGCATGAGCATGGGCTGCTTAACGTGGCATCCAAGAAAGACTCCTACGAAATTTGCTTTGTGCCCGACAACGATTACCGAGGCTTCCTCAAGCGTCGCGTCGACGGCCTCGAAGCCAAGGTCGAGGGCGGACTCTTTGTGGACAAAGAGGGCAACATCGTCGGCAAGCACCGTGGTTACCCGTTTTACACGATCGGGCAGCGTCGCGGACTCCATTTGGCCATGGGGCACCCCGTATACGTCACTGCCATCGACCCGGCCACAAATACGGTGACCGTTGGCGAAGAGGCAGATCTCGTCAATACGGTCTGCACTGCCCGAGAGCTCAATTGGGGCAAATATGAGGCATTGCCGCATGATGATTATCCCGTAATCGGGGCCATACGATACAACGACGACGGTGCGCCCGGTTTCCTAAGCCAAGATGATGCCACAGTGACCATCCGATTCCCAGAGGGCAGAAGCGCCATCACACCGGGTCAGGCCTTGGTCTGCTACGACGGTGACGATGTGTTGGTTGGGGGATGGATCCACTCGGTGCGAGATCCGCTCTGATGACATTGCATGTCGCACTGGGCGTCCCCGAGCAATTCGTGCCTAAGGCGCAATATGCAATTCGGGTTTTGCTTGCTCCATACGACGTGAGCATTAAATGGTCAGACATTAACGATGTGGCCCAGAATGGCGGGCTATACTACGGGGTGCTTCCATTACCAGATGTCAGATTTGAGAAGCCGGTGGTCTGCATCGAATCGCTTCCCCGAACATGGGGGTTCTTCGACACGGGTGCCAGATACAATGCAACCGACGTCACGCATACTGAATTTCGGCGATCTGGACCCATTCCTATCCTGTTTGGGTCACACTTCATCGACAACGGGCCAGACGGTGTGACGATGGTGTACGCCGACATTGTGGCCTCGGCGTTCTTTTGGCTGTCCGATTGGCAGGATGTAACGAGGGCAGAGAGGGATACCCACGACCGTCAGCCGTTCCAAGGCAGTCTGCAGCAATTTCTCCGGTTGCACAAAAGGGCCCTAGTAGACGAATACAGCGACTTGCTAGCCATGATGATGGAGCCCCTTGTGTCCTTGGGCATGCGAAGCTCTAACTGGAAGGTTGTTTTCTCGCACGATATTGACCGAATTCGTAAAAAGACCGCTGGTATTGTGATCAGAGAAAGCCTTGACTACCTGATATTGAATCGCCAGAAAGTGCCGATCAAGCGTCGACTCGAACGTTGGCGAGCATCCATGGGTCAGATGGCGCGTGGCGCGGATGCCTACGAGGCCTCCATCATGCAGATTCTGCATGGTCACGAATTGAGGGGCATCCAAGGGTGCTTCTTGCTTAAATCTGTACTCAACAGGCACCTGCATGATGCCAACGACTATCTGGGGTATCCCTTTTTTGACAGCATGTTGCGGTCTATTCGCGATAGGGGAATGGAGGTTGGGTATCACAGCGGTTATGTGGCTGGGCACGACACGGACCAACTCAGGGCCGAGTATGGAAGGCTCAGCAATAGGGTAGGAGAGACGATCGGGGTTCATCGTTCGCACTATCTCCGCTACAAGGAAGGTGTGACGTTTCCCGCGCTCGATGCCTTGGGCGTGAAAGTAGACAGCTCTGTTGCCTGGGCCGAGCAGACGGGATTTCGCGCCCAAACGTGCCGGCCATACCCGCTTTTCGATATTGCCTCCAACAGGCAACTCGACGTCGTTGAAATCCCGCTCAGCGTTATGGATACCCAGCCGTTTGGCTACATGAAACTAAAACCCGAAGATGCTGTTGCCGACGCAGCCTCGATGATGGATACGGTTATTCGGCACCGAGGTGTGATGGTGTGGAACTTCCACCATCACATATACGACGAGATAGACGCGCCTGGATGGGACCGATTACTTCTGGCTGCGTACGAATTGAGCGAAGCTGGCCAATCTGCAACATTTAAATCGATCTATGAAGAATACGCGCGTGAATATTCTTAAACCGCTGTTGATGTTGGTCTTAATGACCCTTCCAGTAAGCCTGGTGGGGCAGGACAGCCCACATTTTCAAGGCTCGTTCATCATTGACAGGACAGTGTACGATACCGAAACCGACGTGGCACAAGGCCAGAACACGTTAAGGCTCGATGTGAATAAAGACCGGATGCGTCTGATAAGCGATGGCGACATCACGATTTCACGTCTGATGGCCCGCATACAGACAAGAACCATTTTTCTCAGGCACGACAAGGACGATCTGTTGTTTGTGACGCGTCCAACCGAGGCCGTGCAGCTCACAAGGGGCACTTTGCAGCAGTTTTCGGGCATGATGCAACAATTTGGAGCCATGATGGGCACGAGGGCAGAACCAACCGAGGTCATTCGCACCGGTGAGAAGGAATTCATCATGGGTTTTCTGTGCGAGAAAGTTGCGGTGCGTCGTCCGGAACGTGACGAGGTCACGTTTGTTTGGCTCACCGATTCGCTCAACATCAACTGGGGAATGATCAAGGATATTCCGGCGGAGATGAATTTCTCAATGTCGGAACTTTTCGATCAGGCTTGGCTCAGCGCGGGCAGCTTTCCGCTGTTGGCAATTACGTTTCAGGGCGGAAAAGTGCGTGCAAGGGCTGAGGTGGTCGACCTCGTGCCTGATGACCCGGAATCGGCAAATCTTGACATCGAGCGCGGCGTACGCACGATCGGATTGACGGATTATCTTTTCAGCAACATGTGGCGCAGATAATCGGGAACTTCGTTCCTATTCAGACGTTGATTTTGTATCATTGCCCAAACAAGAATCATCCACACACCAAACGCGCATGCGCCGACTGATTCCAGGTTACATCCTCTTGACGATGCTCCTTTCGTCGTGCATGGTGGTGGACCTAGTTCGACCCAAGGAGTATGAAACTCGGCTTGATTTTCGTGGCACCGAAATCAACCGGTATGCCATTGATGGCGCAATAGCCGAAGACAGCTTGGTGCTAAGCATGATCCGCCCCTACCAAGTCGAACTTTCGACCCGAATGAGCAGGGTGATAGGGCAGGCCGAGTCCGATTTCAGTAACGTACGCCCCAATGGGAGTCTTGGTGACTTGGCCGCCGACATGCTGCGTCGCACGGCATCTGAGCACCTAGGCTTCGCTGTCGACATTGGCCTCACCAACTGGGGGGGGCTTCGAATCCCGATCAACAAGGGTCCCATTCGAGTGGGAGATATTTATTCCGTGATGCCATTCGAAAATACGCTTGTGGTGCTCACATTCACGGGTGCGCAAATCCGTGCGATTGCAGACGAGCTCGCCGCCACGGGTGGGCAACCCATCAGCGGCTTGCGCATGCGCATTGTTGACGGAAAGGCGGCGGACGTACTTGTGGGTACAAGGGCGATCAAAGATGATGACACCTACACGGTTGTGACATCCAACTTCTTGGCCGACGGCGGCGACGGGTACAAAACCCTTCAAAACCCAGTGAAACGTCAGGATTTAAACATTATGATGCGCGACGCCATGATACGCTACATCAACGACCGCTACAACGTATCCCCAACATTTGATTCGAGGCTGCGATAATGGACAGAAAAACGTTTTTGAAGACCGCGGCAGGTGCCGGCTTAGGGCTTGGGTTGGCTGGGTCATTCCCGTCCTTGGTGCTGGGCAGACCCGAGAATCCGCTGCCCATGGTGTTGACCATCCTTCATACCAACGACACCCACGCACGTATCGACCCTTTCCCCTCAGGCCAATATCAAGGTATGGGGGGAGTTGCAAGGCGAGCGGCATTGGTTCGTGAAATCAGGCGCGAAAACCCAAACACACTGCTGCTCGACGCAGGCGATGTCTTTCAGGGTACTCCATACTTCAACTACTACAAAGGCAAGCTCGATTTCGACGTGATGTCGCAGATGCGGTACGACTGCGGCACCTTGGGCAATCACGAATTTGACAACGGAATAGCAGGTTTTGTCGAATCGGCCCAAGTAGCCAGGTTTCCGTTCGTAAACTCCAACTACGACATCAGCAGGACGGCGCTGAACGGTTTGGTGAAGCCCTTCATCACTAAGACGGTGGGTGGAATAAAAGTCGGCATTTTCGGCCTCGGGGTCAATTTGGAGGGCTTCGTCGCACCGCCGTCGTACGAAGGCGTTCTCTATCAAGACCCAGTTTCTGTCGCTCAAGAAATGGTTCAGGAGCTGCGAGGCAGCCAGGACTGCGACTTGGTGATTTGCCTCAGCCACATCGGCTACAGATACAACGACGACCGGGTTAGCGACAGGGTTGTCGCCGAGCAGGTGAAGGGGATCGATTTGATCATCGGCGGCCACACACACACGTTCCTTGATCAGCCGGAAGTGTTCGTCGACGACGAGGGCAACCAGACATTGGTGAATCAGGTCGGGTTCGCAGGCATCCAGCTCGGGAGGATCGATTATGTGTTCGATCGAAACCGTGTTCGAGTTAACACAAGCAGCAGAAGCCTGAAAATTTTCGGTTAGTCACCGATCTACGGTCAGATTGCGGATTAAGTCCATTTCGATGGAAAGTGGTATATTTGGGCATCATTTACACCCGAAATTCATATTTCTATTATGGCTATTGAACGTACCCTGACGATACTTAAACCCGATTGCGTGCGCAAGGGATTGATTGGCGAAGTGACCCGTCGCATTCAGGAAGCCGGATTTAAAGTCCTGGCGATGAAGATGACCCGTCTCACGATGGACACAGCCGGTGGCTTTTATGCCGTGCACCGCGAGCGCCCGTTCTACGGCGAGCTGTGCGAATTCATGAGCAGTGGCGCTTGCGTGCCCATGGTCTTGGAAAAGGATAATGCCGTGGCCGAATTTCGTGAGCTGATCGGTGCGACCAATCCAGCAAATGCAGCCGACGGCACCATCCGCAAACTCTTTGCCGACAGCGTTGGCGAAAACATCATTCACGGATCCGACTCTGCCGAGAACGCAGCCATCGAAGCCGCCTACTTTTTTGCCGAGAGCGAAATCGTGGCCAACCAAGCCTAAACCCATGAAACCATCCCAGCTTCTACTACCGATTCTACTGTTGCTCGTGTCTTGCACGGGTCAGGAGGCAAATACGCAAATCGCTCCCGAAGTGGCGGTTGCGAAAGTTAAAATCGGGGCTGAGAGGCTTCTTGAAGATTTTCCGGGAGCTCTCGAAGGCAAGAGGCTGGGTTTGGTGATGAATCCGACCGCCAGGATAGGGGATGTCCACATGCTGGACACCCTCCTGTCGCTGGGGTACAATGTGGCTGCTTTGTATGCTCCTGAGCACGGTTTCAGGGGCAATTTCGGTGCTGGCGAGAAGATCGTCGACGGTATTGACGAGGCTTCCGGCTTGAAGGTGTACTCGCTCTACGGCACCACACGAAAGCCCACGCCCGAAATGCTGGCCGAAGTCGACGCTCTCATTTTCGACATGCAGGATGTCGGAGCCCGTTTCTACACCTACATCTCCACGCTGGGGCTAGTGTTGGAAGCCGCATCCGAAGCTGGCGTGGAAGTCTGGGTATTGGATCGTCCGAACCCGGCAGGGGGCGACTATGTGGCCGGATGGATGCTTGAGCAGGAGCACACGTCCTTCGTGGGGGCATATCCCATCCCAGTGGCGCATGGCATGACCATGGGGGAGCTGGCCAAAATGATGGTGGGTGAGGGTTGGATCACGTTGGGCAACAGCACGTTCTCCCCAAATGTGATCACCATGCAAGGTTGGTCACGCGACATGAAGTGGCCTGCCACTGGTCTGAACTGGGTGCCGCCGTCACCAAATCTGCCGTCATGGGAAACGGCCTATGTTTATCTGGGAACGTGCTTTTTCGAGGGAAGCACACTTTCGGAGGGCCGTGGAACGCCGTCCCCCTTCTTGACCGTAGGCGGACCCGGCCTGATGATTCCGGAAGTCGAATTGAACCGTATTTCCGACACGTGGGGCATTGCGCTGCGACCAACCGAGTTCACGCCACTGTCAATTCCAGACAAGGCTCCGAACCCTAAACACAAAGACCGACCCATTGAGGGAGTTCAGATATCCGATGATGTATCGAACCTGAAAGATCCTGTTGCGTTCGGTTTGGATCTGTTCCGCACGGCGCTCCGCAGCACCTCGCTCGATTCCCTGAATAATTTTCGCTATCGCCTTGCCGGCACGAACCGTATCGACAGCCTGCTTCGATCGATCGATAATCCTGCCGACACATGGGCCGAAGAAGTGGCCGCTTTCAAAGAGAGACGCAAGCCGTATCTGCTCTACTGACTCGGTGTCGTCGATTCGTCGTCCTAAAGAATCCGTTGCCGTTTCCATTCGTACATCACCAGGGCGGCGCTGACGCTCGCATTGAGCGATTCGACTCCTGCCTCCATCGGTAGCCGAAGCTTGAAATCGCAGAGTTCGAGTGTCTTTTCGCGCACTCCCTTGCCCTCACTCCCCACAATGAGTGCACTTGCCGTGTCGAACTTATGCTCCCAAACAGTCTGCGTGGCGTTTTGATCTAACCCACATATCCAAAATCCTGCCGACTGAAGGTCGCGTATCGTGCTGTTGATGTTCACCACACGCACAATGGGCACCAACCCCGCCGTGCCGGCCGAGGTTTTGACGACCGTCGCATTCACCGGGGCCTGCCGGTGCTTCGGAACCAATACCCCCGCCGCACCGACTGCTGCCGCTGTGCGAAGCATTGCCCCAAAATTGTGCGGGTCCTCAATTTCGTCCAGAATAATAACCAGGGGTTTCAGTGCGACGTCGATCGTCTCCAACCATGTATCGAGCTCCTCATACTGTACCGGCGTGATCAGCGCCACAAAACCTTGGTCGTTAACGGCACCTACCAGCTCGCTCAATTTTCGGCCGGGAACTCTCTGCACCGGAATCCGATGCTCTGACGCCAGACGTATAACCTCATGCGCCGGCCCCGATGCAATCGTGTCTCTTATGTAAAGCTTGTCGACTTTTTCTGGCTCTCTCGAAAGTTTGTCCAACACCGGGTGGCGTCCATAAATGTACAGCGATTCTTCCATTCTGAATGATCATTGTCTATATTGTTGTTAGCAATGATACGGCTTTTATGAGGAATCCGTTTAACGCGCAAGCCATTCCCTAACTCAATAAGGGGCCTCTTCATGAAGAAAATCACCAATCATGATATCGACGTTGCTCACGTCGATGTTACCGGTCGGAAACGTGCATACACATTCAAGGGTGGGTATCATTATCTCATTATTGGATTGGCCTTGGTTTCGATCAGTGCCGGGCTGTTGCTCGTCACCGTGTCGATTGCTGGCCTCATCAAGCCGTTGTTCCTGTCTGGGCTCGGAAGCATGATCGGTTCAGCAGCCATCATGCTTGGCGGATTTGTTCTATACGAAGAAATTACGGGCAGCAAAGACAAAGGCAAGCTGCTTCACGAGGCTTTAAACAGAGTCATCAAAGATCACAACTGATGGAAGAACTACAGGACGAAGGCCGCGAACTGGTCGAACGCATGGTGAGGGTTCATGTGAGGGGTGCCAATCCCGACATGACCGACGACGAGAAGCTGATGGGTCTACGGCAGCGGTTTAAGTGGCTTGCATTCATGTTTGGTCTAAACATCGTGCTGGTCGCTGTTTACGCGTACACGTTCTATGCGGGCATCACGCAGCTGGGGCAGGGCGTCTTTTACCTCATCTTGGGCGCCTTCGGTGTGAACGTTATGTTAATTCTGTACCAGCGCAGGCAACTTGGGAGGGCGATCGCGTATCTTGAGCGTATCTGAAGCCAGCTCACTACCCTATGCGCACCACTCATTTTCTCCTTTTTTGCATGGCACTTGCGGCATGCCAGTCGCCGAATGCCGACACCTCGAACCTAGATGAACCGGGCAACACGTCGATGCTGTACAACGACGATCAAGACGGGTTTACGTTGATTGCCCACCGTGGCGCCAGTGGGCATGCTCCAGAAAACACCCTCGTAGCCGTACGAAGGGCCATGGAAATGCGGGCAGAGATGGTGGAAGTCGACATTCTGCTATCGAAAGACGGCATACCGGTGCTCTTGCATGATCCGTCGTTAGATCGGACCACGAACGGCACCGGTGTCGTATCCGATTTTACGCTCGATGAGCTTAAGTTGCTCGATGCGGGATCATGGTTCGGCGAACAGTTTGCCGGTGAACAAATCCCAACTGTCGACGAGCTGCTCGCGCTGTGCAAGGGCAAGATGGCCTTGAACCTAGAGATCAAGACGCAGGCAGTAACCGACTCACTGGAGGGTGGGGTCGTAGAAAAAGTAGTCGAATTGGTGCGAAAGCATGGCATGGATCGAAACGTGATCTTCTCGAGCTTTGATCCACGTGCGATAAAGCAGCTCAAAGCCATTGCCCCAGACATTGCAGGTGCGATTCTGTACGATAACAGACTCTATGACGATGCGCACCCGGTAGAAATCGTGGCCAATTTGGGTGCAGATGCCTTCAATTGCCACTGGAGACAGGTTCGGACCGGTTTGGTGGACTCTTTGCACCAGGCCGGCTTGCCCATCAATGTTTATACGGTTAATGCTGACACGTTGATGCACAAGATGCTCGATATGGGTGTGGATGGAATATTTACGGATTATCCCGACGTGTTGCTTCAAGTTTTAAGAGATCGAAATCCGGCTGAGTAATCGATTTTTGGTTTTCGAGAAAAAGGGTTTGGTTCACAGGATGCATCGTACTATTTTTATTATCCATCCACCCTATTCTGTTTCATGTCCACCAAGTACATTTTTGTCACCGGAGGGGTGACATCCTCGTTAGGGAAAGGTATTATCTGTTCGTCGTTGGGTCGATTGTTAGTAGCACGAGGACTGCGAGTCACCATACAAAAACTGGATCCGTACATCAACGTTGATCCGGGTACCATGAATCCCTACGAGCATGGTGAAGTCTACGTCACCGACGACGGTGCCGAAACCGACCTCGACTTGGGTCACTACGAGCGGTTTCTCGACTTCCCGACGTCGCAGGAGAACAACGTGACCACGGGCCGCATCTACTATGATGTGATCATGAAGGAACGCCAAGGCGCATACCTTGGAAAGACGGTGCAAGTGATCCCACACATTACCGACGAAATCAAATCGAGAGTGCTCAAGTTGGGAAACTCGGGCAAGTACGATGTCGTCATCATCGAAATTGGTGGCACGGTGGGCGATATTGAGGGTCTTCCCTATATCGAGGCGATGCGCCAGTTGCGCTACGACGTCGGCCGTAAAAACGCACTTTCCATCCATTTGACATTAGTGCCTTATTTGAGTGCGGCGCGTGAGCTGAAGACAAAGCCAACCCAGCACTCCGTCAGAATGCTCTCGGAGAGCGGATTGCAACCAGACATTATCGTGTGCCGGGCAGAAGTGCCCATCGATTCGAGCATACGCCGCAAAATCGCTCTCTTTTGTAACGTTGAAGAGGAGGACGTCATCGCCTCGCTTGATGCTAAAAGCATTTATGAGGTGCCCCTCCTGATGCAGGACGAGCAGTTGGACAGACGGGTCATCGAAAAATTGGATCTGACTACTAGAGAGCCTGATCTTGACAACTGGAAGTCGTTTGTCGAAGCTGTGCTGCACCCAAAGGCCGAAGTGGAGATTGCGCTTGTAGGTAAATACGTCGAACATCATGACGCCTATAAATCCATTGTCGAGTCGTTTGTTCACGCTGGTGCCGTCAACCGGTGTCATGTGCATATTCGATGGATTCAAAGTGATGACGTGACCACAGAGAATGTCGCCACCCTGCTGAAAGGGGTCTCCGGCGTGCTTGTAGCACCTGGTTTCGGCGGAAGGGGCGCTGAAGGCAAACTTACTGCGGTACATTTTGCCCGTGTGAACAAAATCCCGTTTTTCGGTATCTGCTTGGGCATGCAATGTGCAGTAATCGAATACTCCAGAAATGTATGCCTTCTTGAAAACGCCAACAGCACGGAGTTTAACCCCGACACACCCTATCCTGTCATCGATATGATGCCCGATCAGAAGCACATCTCGATGAAGGGAGGCACCATGAGGCTAGGTGCCTACCGTTGCATTGTGCAGGAAGGTACCCGTGCAGCCGAAGCCTACGGAGCTGCTGAAATCAGCGAGCGCCATCGGCACCGTTTTGAGGTCAACAATACGCTTAGGAGCACGCTTTTGGAATCCGGACTCGTGATGAGTGGGATCAATCCAGAGAAAGACCTTGTGGAGATCATTGAGATTAAGGATCACCCGTGGTTCGTCGGCGTTCAGTTCCATCCTGAACTTAAGAGCACAGTGAGCAGGCCGCATCCGCTTTTTGTGCATTTTGTGAAGGCAGCACTGACGCATTCCGGCAAGCGCCATGATTGATGCCGTTTCGTATGCTTTGAGTAATCGTCTTCGGGTAAGAGTATGCGGTATCATCGTTTCAGGCGAAACGGTTCTGATGGTGAATTTAAAGTCGCCCACACGCGACGAACCCATCTGGACACCTCCCGGTGGCGGGCTCGAGTATGGCGAAACATTGCGTGATGGCGTGGCGCGAGAAGTGCTCGAGGAGACGGGGCTGCTTGTCAACCCCGAGCGTATGATGTACACGTCGGAGTTTATCAAATCCCCTTATCATGCCGTCGAGTATTATTGGTATTGTGAATTGCTCGGGGGGAGCCTGAGATTGGGAAAAGATCCCGAATTCACCGACGAAGACCAGTTCCTCAAATCGGTCGAGTACCTTAACCTGCACACTCTTGCAGAACTTCCGGTATTTCCCGAATATTTGAGGTATCATCTCCATGAGGATTTGAATAATCCCCAACATCAAACCACTCATTTTAGCCAGATATTCTGACCATGTCGAAATCCAGCTCATTTGACATTGAATCTACCGTCGACCTTCAGATGGTTGACAATGCCGTTGTACAAGCAAACAAGGAGGTCGTGAACCGATACGATTTTAAGGGAACCGACAGCTCCATTACTCGGAACGACACATCGATCACACTGTTTGCGGGCGACGACATGAAGTTGCGCGCCATGACGGATATACTGCAGCTCAGGCTTGTAAAGGCGGGCATATCGCTGAAATTTCTCGATTACGGAACCCAGGAGGCCGCATCGAAGGGCTACATTCGTCAGGTTATCACCATCAAACAGGGAATATCGAAGGAAGATGGTAAGAAGATCGTACAGACCCTCAAGAATGCCGGTCTTAAAGTGCAAGCCAGCATTCAGGGAGACACTGTTCGCGTGACCGGAAAAAGCCGCGACGAGCTACAAGAAGCCCAAGCGGCTTTGAAGGAGGCCGATTTACCTGTCGCCATGGTATTTACTAACTATCGGTAGGCCTTTTCAGTCTTTTGAAGAGCAAGATTTGGTAATCGTTGTAGACCGCATTCCAGGTCGCTTCCAATATATCGTACCCTTCACTTCGCCCTAAACTCAGCATGCCGGGCCACCTGGATGGAAACGTGTGATAACGTAGTTCGGCGTAGCCTTCAGTGCGGACGATGGTCTCCATGACCCTCAGCATCGAACGGCCTAAGCCTTGCCTCCTCCATTTTGGAAGCACCCCTCCCTTGGCGGAGTAGAAAATGCCCGACCCCTGTCCGTATCCGATCTTGAAACCAATAGGCACCCCGTTGATCTCGGCCACTAGTATGAGCAAATAATCGTGATCCAGGCTGTTGATGAGCCGTTCCTCTGCGAAGATTTCACGATTGAGCATCACTATTGCAGGTAAATCCCTGATAGTTCCTCTCCTGATGGTAATATTGCCCTTATCGTAGTTCATCGCTTATTCAATAAGGTATTTATTTTCGTATGAATACCGTAATTTGACCGTTCGAATCTTAACTTTTCAAACCTGACCACAGGTACTATGACCCGATTAAACCGATTGCTGACGCTCGTGGCGTTGGCCCTTGCGAGTACGATGTGTTCCCAGTCTCCAATTGCGGATGTGTATGTTTACAACATGAACGGCTACACACCAAGTGGCGACTCCATCATGCAATTCAATGCAATGGCAATCCATGAGGGCAAGGTAGTGGCCATAGGCGACACAACCGACCTTAAAGAGCTTTACGCTTACGTCCAAGTGCTTGACATGCAGGGCAAGACGGTGATTCCCGGCCTGATCGATGCACACGGACACGTGATGGGTCTAGGCAATCGGGCCATGCAAGTGAATCTTGAGGGGACCCGTTCTGTTGGGGAGGCCTTGGAGCGAGTCAAGACTTGGGCCGATGCGAATCCGCAGGCCGACTGGGTCCTCGGTCGTGGTTGGAATCAGGTGCTGTGGGCAGAGAACCGTTTCCCGACAGCTGCAGAGCTCGACTCCATTTCTGACGGACGGCCCGTCTACATGACCCGTGTTGATGGACACGCGGCATGGGCAAATTCCGTTGCCATGGCGAAGGCCGGTATCTCCAGCGAAACCCCGGATCCGCCGGGTGGGCTGATCATCAAGGACCGAAGGGGAAACCCTAGCGGTGTTTTGATCGATGGAGCCATGGGCCTGGTGGGTTCTGTGATACCAGAGTCTGACGATGCCCAGCGGCAAATGGTGCTCCAAAAGGCGCTCGAAGAGCTTCGCTCGTTGGGTATCACATCTACCCATGACGCCGGCGTGAGCCATGAGGTTTATCAACTGTATAAATCGTTTGCGGAGCAAAATTTGCTGACCACCCGTATCTACGGAATGATATCGGGAGTAGGCTCCGATTTTGACATGATCTCCGAAGATGGCCTCCTCAAAAATTATTTGAACGACTTTCTCTCGGTGCGAAGCGTGAAGCTTTACGGCGACGGTGCCCTAGGAAGCAGGGGTGCGGCCATGATCCATCCGTACCATGACGATCCTGGAAACAGTGGCCTTCTGTTTTATGGCCCTGATTCCCTTTCTCGCATGATAGAGAAGGCTGTTCGCAAAGGATATCAAGTGAACGTACATGCCATCGGTGACGCGGCCAACCGTGTGGCGCTCGATGCGTTCACCATGGTTCAAGACTCGGTGCCTTCGAGTCGCGACCTGCGTCACCGCGTCGAACATGCACAGGTGGTGTCGCTCGACGACTTCGTGCGTTTTCGCGACCTGAACATCATCGCTTCCGTGCAACCAGTGCACGCCACCAGCGACATGAACATGGCCGAAGACCGCGTAGGCAGTGATAGAATTAAAGGTGCCTATGCATGGCGAACCTTCCTCGACAACGGCGTGATTCTAGCATCAGGATCCGACTACCCTGTCGAGAATGCAAATCCATTCCATGGCTTATACGCTGCGGTTACCCGAAAAGACACGCTGGGTAATCCGCTTGATGGCTGGTACCCCGAACAAAAGCTTACCCGCGTCGAAGCGCTGCGTTCGTTCACCATCGATGCCGCCTATGCCGGACACCAAGAACTGACGCTGGGCACACTCGAGCAAGGGAAGTGGGCCGACTTCATCGTGCTCGACCGCGACTATTTCACGGTGTCAGAGCCGGAAATCTGGAAAACCCGCGTCCTTCAGACATTTGTCGCCGGTAAATCTGTCTATCAAGCTGCTGATTAAATGCCATTGAGCAATGGCATCAGAATACGATGCCAACAACTGAATCCTACTGTTGGTGATTTTCGGTCTAACACCGAGTCCATCCTCCATGCTCTAACAAATGCCGAGGCCGACGGCGTTGATCTTTTAGTCTTGCCGGAACTTGTGGTCAGCGCCTATTCACCGCAAGATCTTTTGGAAAGCGAATCGTTCGTCCATGATTGCTTGATGGCTACCGAAATGGTAATATCATCATCGAGCAAGACCGCAATTCTGTTTGGTTCCATATCAGAAAATCACAGTGGATATGGTCGTCCGTTGTTCAATACGGCATATTTGGCTCAAAATGGTAAGGTTGTCGCTATGCGGCATAAGACGCTGTTGCCTACCTACGACGTCTTCGACGAGTTGCGGTACTTTGAGCCGGCGCATGAGAACACGCCGGTTCTTTGGAATGGTATACATATCGGAATCACGGTTTGTGAGGATATTTGGAATGTTGAGAATGAGCGTGTTTACCACCATTACGACCGTGATCCTAGCCGGGAACTGAAGCATGCCGGTGCTGAAGTGATCGTCAACATATCGGCCTCTCCATACACCCGCACAAAAGCTGAATCAAGGCGGAAGATGCTCAAAAGGCATGCCTTTGAGTTGGGTATTCCATTCATTTACGCGAATCAGTGTGGCGCCAACACCGAGGTCATTTTTGATGGGGACTCTATGTTGGTAAATCCCGGAGGAGACATCGTTGCCGTTGCCCCCATGTTCGACGAAGGCTGGGTGGATGGCACGTTGGCTAATGGACGCATCCACGTCGACAAACCGCTCTCCGTCGGGTTGCCAACCCTTGATGAACGCACATTTCGTGCTTTGACTACCGGAATCCGCGACTATTACCGCAAATCTGGCATCCCTGGCAAAGCCGTCGTCGGGCTATCTGGCGGCATTGACTCCGCACTTGTGACGGTTCTTGCCGTCGAGGCACTCGGCAGGGACAATGTTGTCGGCATCACCATGCCATCGATGTACAGCTCTGCCGGAAGTGTGGACGACAGCGTTATACTAGCTGGGAACTTGGGAATCGAAATTCACGAAATCCCAATCAGCGACGTCTACGACAGCTTCATGACCGGACTGTCGCCACTTTTCACAGATACCCCATCCGGCTTGGCCGAAGAAAATCTGCAAAGTCGAATCCGTGGCACGCTTCTTATGGCGTTCTCGAACAAGTTCGGTCATCTCCTTTTGAATACGGGCAACAAAAGCGAGCTTGCCGTCGGCTACTGTACCCTCTATGGTGACATGAACGGCGCCATCGGTGTATTATCCGATCTATACAAGACAGAAGTGTATGCGCTCTCAAACTGGATCAATGAGCGCTATTTCCTGCGTGAAGTGATCCCGTCAAGTATACTGACAAAAGCTCCGAGTGCCGAGCTTGCTCCCGGTCAGGTCGATTCAGACTCTCTTCCTCCCTACGAACTGTTGGATCAGCTATTGATACGATTGATCGAGCTCGCGCGTTCTGCCAGTCAAGTAATTGCTGAAGGTTTTGATCGCGACACCGTACTCAAGGTCGACAGGCTGTTGCGAATGAGCGAGTACAAACGTAAGCAAGCCACTACTGGCCTTAGGCTTAGCCCCAAGGCATTCGGTTTAGGTAGACGCATTCCAATAGTGCAACGCTCTACTGTTGTCAAAAATTGACACCTGTCGTCCACACAGTGGTCGTCATTTGATTATATTACCCGATTAAGCTTCCACCTTCTGGAAACAACACATTTTCAAACGAACATACGTATGAGACTTTTCTCCTCCGTATTGGCCCTTGGTCTTACATTGGTTGCGAGCCCCAGCTTGGCTCAGTCGCAACCGAATCGGCAAGCCAGCGACACAACATCAGTGCTCAAAAGTGTAGACACGGTGCCGCTGTCATACCCGTTGATCGGTCTCGACGACATCGAGAACGACATCATGAAACGCATTGTTTCGGTCTATGACCTGCACCGACAGGCATTGTTGGCACAAATTGATGGCGATCTGGTTGCCGCCGAAGAGTTTATCAACGGGGCCGTGAACACCACTCAACAACTCATGGAAGAAGCGCCTGAGTTGCAATCGAACCGACGCTTTGTGGCGATGTATCGGGCCATCCTGACGGAATATCAGGAATTTTATGGCATCATGGAGCCCATGGGCGATGTCGAGGGCGACATCTTCGAGATCAGGGACGAGTTGTTTAATTCGGACGATGATTTTTTTAATTCGGAGTATCTGCATCTGCCCAAAAATCTGAACATCTCCAAAACAGACGTTCCTTTGGTCCAGAATGCCACCGTCAGTAATTACATGGCCTATTATTGGATACGCAGGCCTGACGTCATGGAGCGTTGGCTGGAACGCTCGGAGATGTATTTCCCCATGATGGAGCGGATTTTTCGCGAAGAAGGGGCACCCACCGAGCTGATCTACCTGTCGATGATCGAGAGCGGCTTAGTGCCCACCGCTACCAGCAGGGCCAAGGCTGTCGGCTTGTGGCAGTTTATGAAAGCCACAGGTGCCATGTACGGCCTTAAGGTCGACAGCTGGGTGGACGAACGTAGGGATCCCGAGAAGGCAACTCGGGCAGCAGCGCGCCATCTAAAAGACCTCTACAATGTGTGGGGTGACTGGCATCTGGCACTTGCGGGGTACAATGTGAGTCCGGGCCGTATCCGATCATCTATCCGAAACGCAGGCAATGTGAAAGATTACTGGGCCATCAGTCCGTACCTGCCGGCAGAGACTCGCGGCTATGTTCCAAGCTACATTGCAGCTGCCATAATTGCCGGAAACCGGGAGCAGTTCGGCTTCAGCACAAGATACCGCCCCAACGAGGGTGGTCTAGATTGGGATACCTTCCCAGTCGTTGGTTCCATACCCCTCAAGACCTTGGCCGATGCCCTGAACATCACAGTGGATTCTTTGAAAATGTACAATCCGGAGCTGTTGCGAAATGCGACGCCACCAGGTAAGACTCCCTATGCCCTCAAAATTCCCAAGGGCAACCAAGCATTGTTCGAGATTGCATACCAGTCGATACCTGCGTCTGTACGGCAGACAGAGTTGATCCACAACGTAAAGAAAGGCGAGACATTGGGCGCAATCGCGAGGGTGTACGACACAACCGTGAGAGAACTCATGGAACAGAACCCCGGCTTGACGTCAAGGCTCCAAATTGGGCAACAAATCATGGTACCATCCAACAGGATAGAGCCCATCAACATTGCCGCCTCACCAAAGCCTGCTGCAGCTCCGTCTGCCACGACATCAGGTAGCACAAACAGGAAAGTGTATGTGGTTCGCAAAGGTGACACGCTCGGCAAAATCTCATCCCGAAACCGAGTGTCTGTAGCCCAGATTCAAAGTTGGAACAACATGAGGGGTACCAAAATCAACATAGGCCAACGCTTGGTAGTAGGGCCTCCTGTTGCAGCTGTAGCTTCTGCAGAAACTTCCTCGGCCAACAACGGCGATATACCATCGGGTAACGTCATCCGTTACGAAGTGAAAAAGAATGACAATCTCGCCCAAATAGCAAGGCTTCACAACGTGTCGGTCGATTCCATCAAAAGGGTCAATAAACTGGACTCAAACATGATAAAGCCCGGCCAGATCCTGCTCATTGAGCGCTGAGACGATCAGGTAGCATCATTAACCTTTCCATTATGCGAAAATATTTAGTCCCTTTACTTCTCATCGCATCCGTATTTGTGGCTGTTGCCGCCTACAGGGTTAATGACAACGACCTGTTCTTTTTGATCAAGAAGAATTTCACCTTGTTCAGCGAAGTCTACAACGAAATATCGCTTCGTTACGTGGATGAGGTGAACCCCGAGACCATCATGCGACGTGGGCTGAATTCCATGTTGCAGACGTTGGATCCTTACACGGTGCTTTTTGACGAAGCCCAAAACCAGCAGATGAGCATCCTGACCACCGGGAAGTACGCGGGTGTCGGCATCGACGTGGGGTCGCGTGGCGGAAGGCTGGTCGTATTGGCCACCACCGAAGGTTATTCGGCTGCAAACAAGGGTGTGCGAGCAGGCGACGTCATCGTTGAGGTAAATGGCTTCACCATAGAAGATCTTTCGCCTGAGGAGCTGGAAGTGCAGCTTTTGGGCGAAGCGGGCTCCAAGGTCACCTTGGTGATTGAGAGATTCGGAATCGACCAACAGCTCACCTTTGAGCTCGAGCGCGAGCGCATCGAAGTCAAAAACTTGGCTTATACAGGCATTTTGCCCGGCGAACAGCGCATCGGCTACGCGCTCATCAGTCGATTTGGTCAGGGTACGGCCGCCGAGCTGCGCGTCGCCATCCAAGGCATGCAAGAAGAAGGCCCCCTTGATGGATTCGTGCTCGACATGCGAAACAACCCAGGTGGATTGTTAGATGAAGCCGTCAAGACGATCAACAAGTTCGTTGGGCCGGGAATAGAAGTCGTACGCACCCGTGGACGCACACCCGACACGCATTTTTCGTATGCAACCGAGGAGCCGGCACTTTTACCCGAGGTGCCGCTCGTGATTTTGCAGGATGGTGGCAGTGCATCGGCGTCCGAAATTGTGGCCGGAGCGGCCCAAGACCTTGATCGTGGCGTAATTATTGGAGAGCGCAGCTTTGGGAAGGGTCTTGTTCAGATCATCCGCCCCTTGTCGTACGACATCAGCATGAAAATCACCGTCTCAAAATATTACATTCCAAGCGGGCGAAGCATTCAGGCCATTCAGTACGCCCACGACAGCTCTTTCGGCGCGAGCAGCACCCTCCCCGACTCGTTACGGCGTCCATTCAAGACAAGGGCAGGCAGGACGGTGTACGATGGCGCCGGAATTGAACCAGACATTGCCATGAAACAACGGGCGCCCACCATGGTCGAAGTGGCCCTGCTTCAGAACAGCAAGTACTTCTTTTATGCCACTCAGACCGACAAAGAGTTAGCCAAAGGTGCCAGAGAGCTGCCAGACGCCATTTTTGAAGATTTTCTGGCCTGGCTGAAAAAAGATGGCTTCAACTTCTCGACGCAGAGCGAGGTCATGATCGCAGAACTTGAATCGAGTCTTTCGAGCAATGGAATGGCAGCCGAGTCGAGGGCACAGTTGCAGGCATTGCGCAAATTGGTGAACGACAAGAAAGATGCCGACTTGCGAGCCAACAAAGCGTCGGTGAAGCAGGAGCTCCATCTGGAACTGGCCTCTAAGGCCGGCGGGCCCGTAGAGCGGCTCAAGGTGCGCATGTCCTACGATCCGGTGCTTGACAGGGCGATCGAGTTGATCGCGGACACGTCGGCGTACCAAACCCTACTACAAGTAAGGAACTGATGCCTGCCACTATATTCAAGGCAGATTTGCACATGCACAGCTCCTGTTCCGACGGCAAGTATACGCCCTCCGAACTGGTGCACAGAGCAAAGAACTACGACATGGCTTGCATTGCCATCACCGATCACGACACCATGGAGGGTGTCGACGAGGCGATCATGACGGGTCTGTCGCTCGGTGTCGAGGTAATTCCGGCAGTCGAAGTCACAGCATCGTACAACGACCGTGAATGCCATGTGCTATGTTACGGCGTGGACCATCGCGATGCCGGCTGGAAATCGATGTTACGTGCCCAGCAGCGTATCAGAAAGAGCAGAGCCAGCCAAATACTTGACAAGCTCAAGGAGATGGGGGTCTTTTTGAAGATGGATGATCTGATTTCGGACGAAGCTGACGTGATTACTCGGCCCCATATCGCAACGGCCATGGTGAAGTCGGGGTATGCGACGCACAGCCGTGATGCTTTCGACAGGTTCATTGGCAATTCGGCGCCGGCCTACGTTCCGCTCGACCACATTCAGGTGGCAGATTTGGTCAAGTCAGCCCATCATGCAGGGGGAGTTGCCGTTTTGGCCCATCCGGGCACACACTATTCGCAAGATCAGCTTGAAGAGCTAGTGACATTGGGCATCGACGGTTTTGAATATCTCCATCCTTCGCATGGTTATACCATTCAGACGAAGTACAAGGCACTCGCTCAGAAACACGACCTGATCGTGACAGCAGGCAGCGACTTTCATGGTTTTCGGTTCCAAGATTTCAGCTACTTCGGGCATATCTATGCCGATTTAGACATGGTCACGAAAATGAAAAACCGATGTATGGCAATAAAGTCTGCATTTCTCGCAATTGAGTCGT
>CAYWCV010000033.1:0-24068 GCA_964456845.1 uncultured Chitinophagales bacterium
CCGCGAGGGCGGACGCACCGTGGGCGCCGGCGTCGTGGCCAAAATCCTCGAATAAGAAACGGAATTGGCTTAACCGAAAGAGAAGCCGTACGGGTGTAGCTCAATTGGCAGAGTAGTGGTCTCCAAAACCATTGGTTGGGGGTTCGAGTCCCTCCACCCGTGCAATTATCCCTGAATCGTCAGAATCAAATCCATGGAACGTATCAGAGCATTTTTCGACGGTGTAAATCGTGAGATGAAGAAGGTAACCTGGCCTACTCAAAAAGAGTTGGTCGACAACACCATTGTTGTTGTTGTCTTCTCAATCATCCTCTCTCTGTTCATCTTTGGAGTTGACCAAGTGTACAGTACCGTACTCGAGGTAATTTATCAATGACCGCCGATTACTCGAAAAATTGGTACGTAGTTCGCTGCTTTTCCGGGCATGAGAAGAAGGTGAAGGAATTCTTGGAGAAGGAGATCGCTGAGAAAGGTCTGGAAGACCGTATCACTGACCTCCTGATCCCGACGGAAACGGTGATTGAGATACGCTCCGGCAAGAAGCGTACCCGAGAGAAGAATTTCTTTCCGGGCTACATGCTTGTCGAGGCCATTTATGACGACATGGTAAACCAAGTCATCAGCAATGCCCCCTCCGTCATCGGTTTCCTGAAAACGGACAGCACAAGTAAAGCCCCAACGCCGCTGCGTCCAGAGGAGGTCAACCGCATCCTCGGCCGCGTCAGCCACAACAGGGAGCTTGTTGCAGCCGGCGGCATGGTGGAGATCCCGTTCAAGCAGGGCGACCTCATCAAGGTTGTCGACGGACCCTTCAAGGATTTTGACGGAACGGTTGAGGAAGTTTACCCAGACAAGATGAAGCTTCGTGTATTGGTGAGCATTTTCGGCCGTAAAACACCGGTCGAAGTAGACGTGAACCAAGTAGAACCCGAAGCATAATTTTTTTAACCCGAGAAATCGGTACCACTAGCGACCCTTTGATTTGATCATCGTATTATGGCTAAGAAAGTAGAAAAGATCATCAAGCTCCAGATTGTAGCCGGACAAGCTACCCCAGCTCCACCTGTCGGACCCGCATTGGGCCAGGCCGGTGTGAACATCATGGAATTCTGCAAGGCTTTCAACGCACGTACTCAGGACAAGACCGGAACCATCACTCCGGTTGTGATCACCGTCTACGCTGATAAATCATTCACATTTCAGACCAAGACCCCACCGGCACCGGTACTTCTCAAGAAAGTAGCGAACGTAAAGTCGGGTTCGGCTGAACCAAACCGAGTAAAGGTCGCTACAGTTACAATGGCGCAATGCGAGGAGATAGCCAAGGAGAAAATGGATGATCTCAACGCATTCGACCTGGAAGCAGCAACGCGCATGATTGCGGGCACGGCCCGTAGCATGGGTATCCGTGTAGAAGGCTAAGCGTACAAACGTAGAGGAAATCATGGCAAAAAAAGGCAAAAAATACAACTCAGCTCTCGCACTGATCGTGCCAGACAAAGAATACACGCTCGAAGAGGCATGTGAGCTGATCAAGAAGACGTCGACAACGAAGTTTGACGCTTCTGTAGACGTCGACGTGCGCTTAGGCGTGGATCCCCGTCACGCAGACCAGATGGTCCGTGGTACGGTATCACTCCCTCACGGCACCGGCAAGACCGTACGCGTGTTGGCCCTGGTAAATCCTTCAAAGCAGGACGAAGCTCGCGAGGCTGGCGCCGACCACGTTGGTCTAGACGACTACATGGAAAAGATTGAAGGTGGCTGGACCGACATCGACGTGATCGTTGCTACACCCGACGTTATGGGCAAACTCGGAAAGCTCGGAAAGGTATTGGGTCCCCGTGGTCTCATGCCAAACCCCAAGAGCGGCACCGTGACAATGGACGTAGCCACAGCCATCAAAGACGTGAAGGCCGGTAAGATCGACTTCCGCGTTGACAAATACGGAATCCTCCATTCGGGTGTGGCCAAGGCGAGCTTCAGCACTGAGGCCATCCGCGACAATGTGAACGCCTTCTTGCAGACGGTGATCAAGCTCAAGCCTAGTTCCGCCAAAGGCACCTACGTGAAGAGCGTGTATCTGAGCACGACAATGGGACCAAGCATCCCAGTATCAAGAACCGGCATCCAGGCATAAGTAAATCAACCGTGCATCATGCACGAAAAAAAAGCAGACAATGGCAACCAAAGAGCAAAAACAGCACGTTGTAGACGAATTAGGCAATATCTTGCAGAATTCAGGATCGGTGTACATGGCCAACTACAAGGGCATGAGTGTAGCCGACATCAACAAATTGCGCGGTGATTTCCGTAAAGCCGGACTCACATTCAAGGTTTACAAAAACACGCTAGTGCGTCGTGCGATGGAGCAGAAAGGCGGATATGATTCTGCCTTTTCGCACATGGCAGAACCGACGGCCTATGTTTTCGTGGGCGACGACAATCTCGCACAGCCAGCCAAGGTTCTCAAGAGCTTCCTCAAGGACAACAAGCGCCCTGCATTTAAGGGTGCCGTCATTGACGGATCATTCTATGGGCCAGACCAACTGGAAGCATTGACTGAGTTCAAGTCGAAAAACGATGTTATCGGCGACATTATCGGACTGCTTCTGTCCCCGATGTCGAACATTGTTGGAGCACTTCAGGCACAAGGCTCGAACTTGGTAGGCGCAATCAAAACTATTGCCGACAAAGAGCAATAATCTCAACAGTATTTCACAGCAGACAAATCCATCTAATCGGAGAAATCACACCATGGCAGATGTAAAATCGCTCGCAGAGCAACTGGTGAACCTCACCATCAAAGAAGCCAACGAATTGGCTCAAGTACTCGAGAACGACTACGGTATCAAACCAGCAGCAGCAGCTGTTGCCGTAGCTGGTCCAGCAGCAGCAGGCGAGGTAGCCGTTGTTGAAGAGCAAACGGAGTTCACTGTTATTCTTAAGGGCTCGGGCGCCAATAAAATCGGCGTCATCAAAGAGATCCGTGCCCTCACCGGCCTTGGTCTGAAAGAAGCAAAAGACCTCGTAGACGGCGCTCCTAGCACTGTCAAAGAAGGTGCTTCCAAAGATGAAGCAGAATCAATCAAAGCAAAATTGCTTGAAGCCGGCGCAGAAGTAGAACTGAAATAATTCGCTTCGCTCCATAGCACCGAACGTTTACGATAGCCAATACTGTGTTTCACGGTATTGGCTATTGGTGTCTGTGCCCGACTGACAGAGTCTGGCTTCACTAAAAAATAAAACTTGCGACCTTGCAATGGCACAGGTCGCTACGTCCTTTTCCTTTCCAGAAGCGAGGTATCCTTGAGTACACCGACCGTAAAGTTACCTATTGAAAATCGCATTTCATTTGCGAAAACCCGTCAAGTCCTCGATTACCCAGATTTCCTCGACATACAGCTAGAATCCTTCCGCATCTTCACTCAGTGGGATATTGCAGCAGAAGACCGTGACAATGTGGGTCTGCAGCAAATATTTCTGGAGAACTTCCCAATCCAGGATTCCCGCGAGCGTCACGTGCTCGAATTCCTTTCGTACAGTGTCGACACTCCGAAGTACGACATTAGCGAGTGCCAGGAGCGAGGCCTGACATATGCTATCCCTCTGAAGGCCAAAATGCGTCTTTCGAGCGTGGATCACAGCGACGAGACGACAGAGACCATCGAGCAGGAAGTCTTTTTGGGCGATCTCCCCTGGATGACCGACCGAGGCACGTTCATCATCAATGGTGCAGAACGAGTCATTGTCAGCCAGCTGCACCGATCACCAGGTGTTTTCTTCGGTCAGTCGTTGCACCCAAACGGCACACAGCTGTACAGTGCCCGTGTGATTCCTTTCAAGGGATCATGGATTGAGTTGACGACCGACATTCGGGACGTGCTTTGGGCATACATTGACCGCAAGAAGAAGCTTCCCGTTACAACGCTGCTCCGTACCCTTGGCTTCCCCACAGACTACGACATCCTTACGTTGTTCAATCTCTCGGAAGAAGTTTCTGTGAAAACACGCAAGGACTTTAACGAGCACATCGGCAAACGCCTTGCGGTGGCGGTGACCGAAGACAAGATCGAGGAGGTTGTAGACGACGAGACCGGCGAAGTTCGCGAAGCGAGAAGCGTGAATACCATCCTCAATCGCGAGCACGAAATTTCTGAGGAAGACTTCGACGTGCTACGCAATTTGGGTGTCAATACGGTTCATGTCCTTAAGATCAGCCTTGAAGACGCCGATCGTTCGGTCATCTTGAATACCCTCAAGAAGGACAGCACCCGCGATGAGGAGTCTGCCCTTGGTGAAGTATACCGTCAGATTCGCACAGGTGAGATGCCTGATATGGAAACGGCGCGCTCTGTTATCGACCGCCTGTTCTTCAACGACAAGAAATATGACCTTGGTGATGTAGGCCGCTACCGTCTCAACAAGCGCCTGAACATGGAAACCGACTTAGGTGTGCGTGTTCTCACCAAGGAAGACATCGTCGCAATCACGAAGGAAGTGATTCGCCTTAAAAATTTAAAGAGTCAGGTCGACGACATTGACCACTTGTCGAACCGCCGTGTACGCACAGTGGGCGAGCAGCTTGGCCAGCAATTTGCGATCGGCTTGGCCCGAATGGCCCGCACGATACGCGAGCGTATGAATTCGCGCGATGCCGAGCAGTTCACGCCGCAGGATCTGGTGAATGCCCGCACGATATCGTCTGTGATCAACACGTTCTTTGGCACCAACCAGCTCTCCCAGTTCATGGATCAAACAAATCCATTGGCTGAGCTGACCCACAAGCGACGCATGTCGGCACTAGGACCTGGCGGATTGACGCGCGAGCGTGCTGGATTTGAGGTTCGTGACGTCCACTACACCCACTACGGACGCCTTTGTCCGATTGAGACACCCGAAGGCCCGAACATCGGACTGATATCATCGTTGTGCGTGCACGCCAAGGTAAATGAGTTCGGCTTTATCGAGACGCCTTACCGAAAGGTGAACGACGGCGTGGTTACGGCAAAGGTGGAATATCTTTCTGCCGAGCAGGAAGACGAGACGATTATTGCACAGGCCAATGCTCCTTTGATGGACAGCGGCAAATTTGAGCGCGACTACGTGTTCTCCCGCCTGCGTGATGGTAACGTAAAGCTTGCCGACCCTAGCGAAATCCAGTACATGGATATTGCGCCAAACCAAATCACGTCGGTTGCCGCAGCGTTGATCCCGTTCATTGAGCATGACGACGCCAACCGCGCGCTCATGGGTTCGAACATGCAGCGCCAGGCTGTTCCTCTTGTGCGCCCCGAGGCTCCTGTGGTTGGTACTGGAATGGAATTCCGTGCAGCCACCGACTCGCGTGCCATGGTGCTAGCCGAGGGTAATGGTACCGTTGTTTACGTCAGCGCCACCGAAATCCGGATCAAATACGATCGGACGGAACAGGAGGCTCTTGCCTACTTCGACAACGGGGTAGTTTCGTATCCGCTGCGCAAGTTTGAGCGAACCAATCAGGACACTACTGCAAATCAGCGTCCGATTGTAAAAGTCGGACAGCGCGTGATCAACGGGCTTCCGATTGCCGATGGTTGTGCCACCGAAGGCGGTGAGCTAGCGCTTGGACGCAACATCCTTGTCGCATTCATGCCGTGGAGAGGGTACAACTTTGAGGATGCCATCGCCATCAGCGAGCGTGTCGTTGCCGAAGACATCTACACATCGATCCACATCCAAGAATTCGAGCTCCAAGTTCGTGACACTAAACGGGGCGAGGAAGAGCTTACCCGTGAGATACCGAACGTAAGCGAGGAGGCTACGCGCAATCTCGACGAGAACGGCATCATCCGCACCGGCGCCAAGATCAAGCCGGGCGACATCCTCGTTGGCAAGATCACTCCGAAGGGAGAGACGGACCCTACTCCGGAAGAGAAACTGCTTCGCGCGATCTTTGGTGACAAGGCGGGCGACGTGAAAGACGCATCACTGCGTACCCCTCCAGGTGTTTCGGGAACGATCATCGGGAGCAAGCTTTTCAGCCGCAAGCGCGAGGAAGCCATCACTCGTAAGGAAGAGAAAGAAATTGTGGAACGCGAGAACGCCCTATTTGAGGCTCAGATCATGGATCTGAACCAAGATTGGGCCGACCGCATGACAAAACTACTTGCCGGCAAAAAATCTCCGGAAGTGGTAAACGCAACGGGTGAACTACTCGTTGAGAAGGGCGTGACGTACTCACGCGAGGTGTTCGACCTCATCGACCCCTACACCCTCAGTTTGAAGTTGAAGTGGTGCAGCGACGACAGCGTCAACCAGAACATCCGCACGCTTATTGTCAACTACCGCACGGAGCGCCGTAAGCACGAAACCGAATACAAGCGCAAGAAATACGCCATTCAGGTAGGCGACGAACTGCCACCAGGTATTGTGCAGAAGGCAAAGATTTATGTAGCCAAGAAGCGCAAGCTTCAGGTGGGCGACAAAATGGCCGGACGCCACGGAAACAAAGGTGTCGTGGCGAAGGTGGTACCGGTAGAAGACATGCCGTTCATGGCCGATGGAACGCCTGTCGACATCGTGCTTAACCCACTTGGCGTACCTTCGCGTATGAATTTGGGACAGATCTATGAGACGATCCTTGCTTGGGCCGGTAAAAAGCTCGGCTTAAAGTTTGCCAGCCCGATCTTCGACGGCGGTAAAGCTGAAGACGTGCGTGGTTATCTGCGTGATGCTGGCCTGCCTGAGGATGGACGTATCCACCTGTTCGACGGTCGTACCGGTGAGCAGTTCGCCCAGAAAACAACGGTTGGATTCATCTACATGCTCAAGCTGAACCACTTGGTTCAAGACAAGATGCACGCCCGCTCCATTGGTCCATACTCGCTCATTACCCAGCAGCCATTGGGTGGAAAGGCGCAGTTCGGCGGCCAGCGACTGGGTGAGATGGAAGTGTGGGCGTTGTATGCATATGGTGCAGCCAACATCCTGCAGGAAATGCTGACCGTGAAGAGCGACGATGTCAAAGGCCGTGCCAAAGTGTATGAAGCCATTGTCAAGGGCGACAACCTCCCAGAGGGTGGAACCCCAGAGTCGTTCAACGTTCTGGTTCGTGAGTTGCAGGGTCTGGGGCTCGAGGTAATCATCGAGTAACCAATCTGGCAACACCACCAAATGCGAGTTTAACAGCTATCCGGTAAAAAAATATTATGTCCAAAGATTTCAACAGCCTCCGTATTTCTCTCTCATCAGCTGAGAACATCCTGAGCCGCTCGCGCGGTGAAGTTTTGAATTCGGAGACCATCAACTACCGTACGTTCAAGCCCGAAAAAGACGGTCTTTTCTGTGAGAAGATATTCGGTCCGGTCAAAGACTACGAATGTCACTGCGGTAAGTACAAGCGTATCCGATACAAAGGGATTATCTGCGACCGTTGTGGCGTAGAGGTGACCCGTAAGGCAGTACGCCGTGAGCGCATGGGGCACATCACATTGTCTGTGCCTGTAGTTCACATCTGGTATTTCAAATCGCTTCCGAACAAGATTGCATATTTGCTCGGTCTCTCGTCGAAGAACCTCGAGAAGATCGTCTATTATGAGAATTTTGTCGTCATCAACCCCGGCATGGCACGTGACCTCGGATACAAACATGGCGACATGCTCACCGAGGAAGAATACCATGAGGTTCTGGCGCAGCTGCCTGACGTCATGGACGAGCTCGACGAGGATGATCCCGACAAGTTTGTTGTAAAGATGGGCGCTGAAGCCATCGAGGCCATGCTTGCCAACATCGACCTGGAGCGCGATTCGTACAAGTACCGCCAAGAGGTGAGGACAGAGACCTCGGTTATGCGCAAGAAGAAGACCCTCAAGCGCCTTCAGGTGATTGAGAGCTTCCGTACGGCTAACAAACACCTCGAAAACCGCCCTGAATGGATGGTGATGCGTGTCATCCCGGTTATACCGCCAGAACTGCGTCCATTGGTGCCGCTTGAGGGTGGAAGGTTTGCCACATCTGATTTGAACGACCTTTACCGTCGTGTGATCATCCGCAACAACCGCCTCAAGCGTCTGATCGACATCAAGGCTCCGGACGTTATTTTACGCAACGAGAAGCGCATGCTTCAGGAGGCTGTCGATTCCCTCTTCGACAACAGCCGTAAGACCAACGCAGTGCGCAGTAATAATCGTCCGCTTAAGTCCCTGAGCGACATGCTCAAAGGCAAGAGTGGACGCTTCCGCCAGAACCTGCTTGGTAAGCGTGTCGACTATTCGGGCCGTTCCGTTATTGTGGTGGGTCCAGAACTGAAGATGCACGAGTGTGGTCTTCCCAAGGAAATGGCCGTTGAATTGTACAAGCCGTTCATCATACGCCGCCTCATCGAGCGCGGTTATGTGAAGACGGTGAAGAGCGCCAAAAAAGTCGTTGATCGCCGTGATGCGGTGGTCTGGGACGTCCTGGAAAATGTGATCGACGGACACCCGGTGTTATTGAACCGTGCTCCTACGCTTCACCGTCTTGGCATCCAGGCGTATCAGCCAGTGCTCATCGAGGAGAAGGCCATCCGTCTGCATCCACTTTCTTGTACGGCTTTCAACGCCGACTTTGATGGCGACCAGATGGCGGTCCACTTACCGTTGAGCCATGACGCAATCTTGGAAGCATCCATTTTGATGCTCGGTTCGCATAATATTATGAACCCTGCAAGTGGTGCTCCTATTGCCGTTCCTTCGCAGGACATGGTTTTGGGAATTTACTACCTGACCAAGATGGCAAACGGCATGAAAGGCGAGGGTAAGACCTTCCATTCGGCCGAAGAAGTTGTGATCGCGTACGACCAGGGCATCATCGACCTGCATACGCGCATTAACGTTCGCAACCCGAAGAAAAACAACGAAAATTCGGGCAAGGAGATCATTAAGACGACCACTGGCCGCGTCATTTTCAACCAGATTCTTCCACCTGAGATTGAGTTCAAGAATGTCACCTTCGGCAAGAAGGAATTGCGCTTGCTCATTAGCGAGGTATTTGGTAAGAGCGGAACTGCTGCCTGTGCCATCTTCATGGACGAAATGAAGACGTTGGGCTTTGAAACGGCGACGCGTGGTGGTCTATCGTTCAACCTCGACGACATCATTATTCCAGACGAGAAAAACGAAATCATCACAAAGGCCCAGGTTGAGGTGCGCGAGATCCAAGATCGCTATGAGATGGGTTTCATCACCGACAACGAGCGTTACAACCAGGTCATCGATAAGTGGACCAGCGTAACAAACCGTGTATCCGAAACCTTGTTCAAGGCATTGACGAATGATCGCGACGGTTTCAATCCAGTGTTCATGATGGCCGACTCCGGTGCCCGTGGTTCGAAAGAGCAGATTCGTCAGCTCGGCGGAATGCGTGGTCTGATGGCCAAGCCTCAGAAAAGCTCCACTGTTTCAGCATCCGAAGTTATCGAAACACCAATTCTCTCCAGTTTCAAAGAGGGTCTTTCGGTACTCGAATACTTTATCTCAACGCACGGTGCCCGTAAGGGTCTGGCCGATACGGCTTTGAAAACTGCCGACGCCGGTTACCTGACACGCCGACTCGTCGACGTTGCCCAGGACGTGATCATAAACGAGAACGACTGTGGAACGCTTCGTGGAATTAGAATGACGGCCTTAAAGGACAACGAGGACATCGTTGAAAGCCTTGAGGAGCGCATACTTGGACGCGTGTCGCTTCACGACATTTATGATCCATCAACAGATGATCTTATTGTAGAGGCAAATGCAATCATCGACGAAGGTGTTGCTAAGCGCATTTCCGAGACATCGATTGAAGAAGTTGAGATTCGCTCCGTGCTTACCTGCGAAACAGCCCGCGGTGTATGTGCCAAGTGTTATGGTCGAGATCTGAGCCGTAATCGGATGGTTCAGCAAGGTGAGGCTGTAGGTGTAATCGCTGCCCAGTCAATTGGTGAGCCTGGTACACAGCTTACGCTTCGTACATTCCACGTCGGTGGAACGGCTTCCCGTTTGGAGCAGGAATCGCAGCATAAGGCCAAGTTTGCTGGTAAGGTTGTATTTGAGAACTTACGCATTGCATTGTTCGACGACGGCGAAGAAGAGCACAGAGTGGTACTGAGCCGTGCAGGTGAAATAAGACTCGTCGACGACACCGGCAAGATCTTGTCTACCTACAATGTGCCTTATGGTTCCGAAATCCTTGTAGACGAGGATGACGTAGTGCCGAAGGGTGTGACACTCTGCAAGTGGGATCCATATAACGCCCTCATTGTGAGTGAGCGTAATGGTGTGGTCGAATACAAAGACATCCATGAGGGTGTAACGTATACCGACGAAGCCAATATGCAGACAGGTCACAAGGAGAAAGTGATCATTGACTCCAAAGACCGCACACTGGTGCCAACCCTCATCGTCAAGGGCGAGGGTGAGCGATCGGGCGAAACGACACTTCCTGTAGGCGCCTATGTGGTCGTCGACAATGGTGAGCTCGTGCAGGCAGGCCAGACTCTTGCAAAGATTCCACGTTCATCGGGCAAGTCGAAAGACATCACGGCAGGTTTGCCGCGTGTAACCGAGCTTTTCGAGGCACGTCCGCCATCCGACCCAGCCATCGTCTCTGAAATTGACGGCATCGTTAAGATGGGCAACCGTAAGCGTGGTTCCCAAGAAGTCATGGTTGTAAGCCGCGACGGCACTGAAACCAAGACATACATGATATCGTTGAGCAAGCACATTCTTGTTCAGGAAAACGATTTTGTGCGTGCCGGTCAAGCCCTTTCCGACGGTGCGATTATGGCCCAGGATATCCTGAACATTCTCGGGCCATTCGCCGTGCAGTCATATTTGGTAAACGAAATCCAGGAAGTATACCGTCTGCAGGGTGTTAAGATCAACGATAAGCACATTGAGATCATCGTCCGTACGATGATGCAGAAAGTTGAGATCACCGATCCGGGCGACACACAGTTCCTTGAGGGCGACAAAGTGGACCGCTTTGAGGTTAACCGCACGAATGACAGTCTCATCGGCAAGTTCGTCGTGGTCGACAAAGGTGAAAGCGACATCAGTCTGGGTGCATTACTCGATCGTCGTGAGGTTCGCGACATCAACAGCCGCCTGTCGAAAGACAACAAGACCGAAATACAAACACGTGAAGCGAAACAGGCCATTTCGAGACCAATTCTGCTCGGAATTACCCGTGCAGCATTGTCGACCGACAGCTGGTTATCGGCTGCTTCCTTCCAGGAGACGACAAAGGTTCTTGCGCAGGCAGCGGTAGAGGCCAAAGAGGACCGTTTACTTGGACTCAAGGAAAACGTAGTTGTTGGCCACAAGGTACCTGCCGGTACAGGTCTACGTGTATACCAAGATCTTATCGTCAGTTCGAAAGCAGATATGGCTGAATATGAACCAGCTGCTCGAGCCTTTGAAATTATCGGTCGTCAGGAGCCAACCACCGAAGGTGTCGACTCACTATACGACGACAAGGTTGACGAAAGCGGCTTTTAAGCCAACTTGATCAGAAAAAACAAAAGGCCGCTTTCATGCGGCCTTTTGTTTTATACGGGGTTGCCAAGCAGTTGGCAGGTAAGATGTTAATTCGACAGATAGCTTAGAAGAATACCTGCTGCAATTGCACTGCCTATCACACCTGATACGTTTGGTGCCATTGCATGCATGAGTAAGTGGTTTGTAGGATCAGCTTTCAAGCCCTCATGCTGCACAACCCTGGCACTGTCGGGCACTGCCGAAACTCCGGCAGCCCCAATGAGTGGGTTTATCTTGTTGTCGCCCTTTAAGAACAAGTTCATAAATTTCGCAAATAGAAGTCCTCCAGATGTGGCGACGGCAAACGACAACGCGCCAAGCGCAAATATCTTAATGGAGCTCATGGTGAGGAACACGTCTGCCTGAGTTGATGCCCCTACTGTGAGGCCAAGAAGAATGGTGACAATGTCGATCATCTTTGTTCGGGCCGTATCGGCCAACCTCTCTGTTCGTGTCGACTCTTTGAGTAAATTGCCGAAGAAGAGCATGCCGAGAAGTGGCAGTGCCGACGGGGCAATGAACGTGGTGATAAGCAAGCCAATTATCGGAAACAGAATCTTTTCTCTTTTTGAAACCACTCTGGGTGGTTTCATGCGAATCAGTGCTTCCTTTTTGGTGACGAACAGCTTCATCAACGGAGGCTGTATCACCGGAACCAAAGCCATGTACGAATACGCGGCAATGGCAATAGGGCCAATCAAGTTTTCGGTGCCATTCAATCCGTTCGCCAATTTAGATGCGATGAATATGGCTGTAGGGCCATCAGCACCGCCAATAATTCCAATAGCAGCAGATTCACGTATTCCAAAATCGAGTGCAATTGCACCAATAAACGTCAGAAATACACCTATTTGCGCTGCAGCACCCAAAAGCATCAGTTTAGGGTTGGATATCAGCGATGAAAAATCAGTCATTGCACCTATACCCAAGAAGATGAGAGGAGGGTATATGCCCTTGATCACACCGTAGTAAAGATAATTCAACACCGAACCGTCTTCGTAAACCCCGATTTGATTGCCAGCGACAAAGGGGACGTTTCCAATAAGAATCCCGGCACCTATGGGTATGAGCAGTAGTGGCTCATAATTATGCTCAATGCCCAGATAAATAAAGATCAACCCGACAATGATCATTGCGATATGGGCAAGTGTTACATTTGCAAATCCAGTGTAACTAATAAAATTCTTGATCCCGGAAATAGCCTCCTGAATCATTCCGTCAGAATCGACGGTAGACTGTACCCCTTGAGCCCAGATTGCGGTGTAGTAACCGGCCAGCATCACAATGACCACCGATATCGCCAAAATGGGAAATAGCTTTTTCATGATTAATCCTATTCAATTTCGATCAGCAGATCGCCTTGTAATACGGCATCACCTTTACGAACCTTGAGGCTTTTCACCATGCCAGACTGTTCGGCAAGAATGTTGTTCTCCATTTTCATTGCCTCCATCACCATCAACAGATCGCCGGTTTTTACGACGTCGCCCTCTTTGATGTGCAGCTCTAAAATGACTCCCGGCAGTGGTGCCATGATTCGACGCGTAGATGTCTTAGTGGCTAATGTGTTCTGAGTGGGTGGCGCTATCGTCTTTGGCTGGGAACGTACGAGCGTTGGTGTTTTTGTGGCTTTAACTTCTTTCTCCATCTCTACTTCATATTCCGAGCCATTGACCTCCAATTTTAAGATTTGACCCTCAGCCTCTTTAACGTTAACGAGATACTCGTTGCCGAATATTTTAAATTTGAAAGATTTCATGGCTTATCTCTGTTTAGGCGGTACGTGGTGTGTCATATAGATCTTCGAGCTCCAGGGTGAGTAATCCTTGCTGGCTTTGTTGATCGTGAGTATTGCGTTCTCCTCGTCGTGTGTCTTAGCCAGGATCATGTAGATGGCAGCAGCTACTGCCGCCATCTCTTCCCCACTCGATACTTCCCCTGTCTCTTTTGTGGCCTTATAGGTGTGTTTTTTGCCCTCCTTGAGCTTGTGTAAAAGCTGCAAGGAGCCGGGCATCACATATTGAAATATGAGGAATAGAGATATGAGTGACGCAAAAATGACCAATAAGCCCACAACAAGGATGACGACACCCTCAGACATAGGGTCAAGCTCAGCTATGAAACTTAGATGCATCATAATGGCATGTTCCCATGTTTGCGCGGTGGGTTTGACTCTTTCTTGGTAGCTAGCGCTTCTAGGCTGCGTATGATGCGGAATCTGGTGTTACGTGGTTCGATGATGTCGTCGATGAATCCATATTTGGCTGCCATATATGGATTTGCAAATTTCTCGACATACTCATCTTCCTTCTCCTTGATGTACTTGGCGCGATCATCGTCGTCTGGTATTTGGGCTATCGTTCGCCCCTCTAGCACCTCTATCGCGCCCTTCGCACCCATTACTGCAATTTCAGCAGTAGGCCAAGCATAGTTTACATCGCCTCGTAACTGCTTGCAGCTCATCACATCGTGAGCACCACCATACGATTTGCGCAGGGTAATGGTCACTTTGGGCACCGTGGCCTCACCATATGCAAATAGCAGCTTGGCACCATGAATGATGATCCCTCCATATTCTTGGGCACTACCTGGGAGGAACCCTGGCACATCCACGAAAGTTACGACGGGCACATTGAAGGCGTCGCAGAATCGGACAAACCTGGCCGCTTTGCGGGATGCATCGATATCGAGCACGCCAGCCAAATAGTTCGGTTGATTGGCAACGATACCCACGGGTCGCCCGTTATAGCGCGCAAAACCGATAACGATATTCTTTGCATAATTACGTTGAACCTCAAGGAATTCACCATAGTCGACGGTCGCATGGATCACATCCTTCACATCGTAAGGCTTATTTGGATTGTCGGGGATGATCTCATTCAACGAATCCTCAAGTCGATCGATTGGATCCGTGTTCTCGATGACGGGTGGATCCTCCAGATTGTTCGAAGGTAGGTAGCTCAACATCTTACGAAGCAAAAGAAGGCCTTCTTCTTCATTATCTGCAATAAAATGTGCAACACCCGACTTAGTGGCGTGCACCGTTGCACCGCCCAAGTCCTCCGTCGAGATTACCTCTCCGGTCACAGATTGAACGACTTTTGGACCGGTCACAAACATGTACGAATTTTCTTCGGTCATGATGATGAAATCGGTCAGGGCAGGTGAATAGACGGCTCCACCAGCACATGGCCCAAAGATGGCCGACAATTGCGGGATCACTCCAGAAGCCATAATGTTTCGTTGAAATATTTCGGCGTAACCCGCCAACGATCGCACACCCTCCTGAATACGGGCCCCTCCCGAGTCATTCAAGCCAATAACGGGCGCACCAACCTTCATTGCCTGATCAATGATTTTGCAGATTTTTTGTGCGTAAGTTTCAGACAACGAACCACCAAACACGGTAAAATCCTGCGAAAACAAATAGACAAGCCTTCCGTCTATAGTCCCGCGACCCGTAACCACGCCATCTGAATAGTATAACTCTTTGTCGAGCCCGAACGATTTGGTACGGTGCGTCACGAACATGTCGAACTCCTCGAAACTGTTGTCGTCCAGCAAGAGTTGAATGCGCTCCCTGGCTGTCAGCTTTCCTTTGCCGTGTTGGGCCGCTATTCTCTTTTCGCCTCCCCCCAACCTGGCTTGTTCGCGCTTTTCAACGAGTTCTTTGATCTTGTCGATTGTTACAGACATGATAACCCCACTTACAAATTTCAAATAAGAACTACAGATCAGTTATAGGTAACTCAATACCTAACTTACCTTAAAGTATCTAAGGGGCGTCACAAAATCTATGACAATAGTCATATACACCAATAAAAGCACAGTGACACATCACATACGCTTAGAAAAGCGCTTGCAATCTTATAAAATATGTTCCGGTAAAGTATTTTTAAATCTAACTGAGCGTCAGATTCAGGCTATGTCGGTCGGCTTTGCCTGATTGATGGATCTCAAGAGGTCTTCTGCCTCGTTGATCAGATCCTCTGCCCGCTGTTGGGCTTCGAGAACCACTTCCGACCCTCTCTGCTTGGCTTCCGACATCATGTCTTTCTTCTCTTCGCGTATTCGGGTTGCGATGATGTTCAGCTCGTCGAGGTATGACCGCAGCTTGTAACTGACCTTGTCGCGGGTGTTTCCGCCTTTATCTGGTGCATACAACAACGCTATCACGGAGCCCAATGCGGCGCCGGTCAGCAGTCCCAAAGCAAATCCTTTTGTGTATCGGCTCATAGTAGTCTACTCATGTTTGTTAGTCTAGGATAACCAAATGGACACCCAAGTTCAATATGATACGCTTACGAACGGTCATTATTTTGCGTATGCAGCTTTTACAATTCCCCTTTTGGTCTTTGATATTCCCAAGTAAAAGACAGGGATCACAAACAGAGTAAACAACGCGGAGAACGACAGTCCGCCAATGATGGACTTTGCAAGCGGGCTCCATTGTTCGGCACCTTCACCAAGTTCGAGCGCCAAAGGGAGCATCGACATGATGGTGGTGAACATCGTCATGATGATCGGGCGCATACGCCGTACACAAGCGCGGACAAACTCAGACATATATTCTTGGGGGTTGTCCTCATTTTTTGTGTACTGCTTTATGAAGTCGATCAAAACGATGCCATTGTTGACGACGATACCTATCAATATGATGATGCCTAGGCTTCCAAGAATACTGAGCGGTGTATCTATCATCCACAAGAAGAAGACGGAACCAAAAAATGCCAGTGGAACCGTGAACATCACGACAAACGGATCTCGAAGATTTTCGAACATGCCAGCCATTACCATGTAAATGAGCAGTAATGCGACGGCGAGAGCCAACATCAGACTGCTGTTGGCGTCGCGGGCATCCTGACCGTCGCCGGCAAACTCATATCGGTAGCCCTCTGGCAACACCACCTGCTCCTCAATGAGCTGCCGTACTTTCGACTCGAGCGCCTGTGGATTTCCGATAACCCCAACGTTGATGTCCATCACGGTTTCACGATCTCTGCGTTGAATGCGGCTCAGGCCTTCGTAGGATTCAAACCTGCCGATTGCCGAAACCGGAACTCGTTGGTCGTTAACTTCGAGCACTTCCAATCGAGCAAGGTCCATTCGGCTGCTACGGTATTCCTCCAACATGCGCACTTCAATGGGGATTTCGCGCCCATCCACGCGGTATTGACCAACTTGAGTCCCCCGTGCCTGAGACTTGATGGCATTGGCCACCTGATTAATGCTGCTTCCAGCCATGGCCAACATTTGTCGGTCGAGTATGTAATGCAATTCAGGGACCATCGACGTGCGAGAAATTTCGACGGAGGTGATCAATGTGTCGAGCGTGAGGATTGACTCAAGCTTGTCGGCTATACCCTGCATGTACATCACGTCGCTGCCGATGAGAGTCACACGAACATTATTGCCGCCGCCGCCCCATCCGCCAAACCCGCGTCCGCCAAACCCGGGAAGGCCGCCACCGCCACCGCGCGGGTTAATGTTAATATTGGCTCCCGGAAACTGCAGACGCTGCCGATACTTCATCATCAACTCGTTGGGCGTCTGCTTCAAGTCGGTTTTTGATACGAACGTAGCTTCAATCGATCCGGTGTTCGACTCTTGGTTCTGGCCATTTGAGCCAATTTCCGTCACAACAGTCTTGAAGCTGGAATCAGCCATAAGCACCCTCGAAAAATCGCGCAATACTTCGGCAGTTGTGACCAATTTCGTACCGGCAGGCAATTCTACGTTCACACGGAACGCTGTTGGCTCAGATTGTGGGAATGTCTGGAAGGGTACGGCGTTGTAAATCTGGACAGTGGCATACAATATGACGAACACCATGCCGAGGATGACGAGCTTATGGTTGATTGACCAAACGAGTGATTTGGCGTAGAGCCCCTCCAGCCAGACGATAAGGCGCATGAAAGGCGTATTTCTCTGGTATTCCTTTTCGTTGAGGAGTCTGGATGCAAAAACGGGGATCAAAATAACGGAAGTGATATACGATATCGACACCGCAATACAGATCGTCAGCGCCAAGTCTCGGGCAATCATGCCGATCATGCCATCCACGTTCAATATCGGGATGAACACGGCCAGCGTGGTGAGTGTAGACCCAAGAAGGGCACCTTTCACCTCGTTGGTGCCGGCCAGGGCGGCTTCCATCAGCGACATGCCCTCCTTGTACTTGCGTAGGATGTTCTCGGTAACCACAATCGAACTGTCCACCAACAAGCCCAAAGCCAGAACCAGACCCGTGATCGAAATAGTGTTCAGTGTTACATCCAGGTAGTACATGATGACGAACGTGGCTGCCAGCGATATCGGAATACAGATCGCCACAACCAATGAGCTGCGCCACCCACCGAGGAACATATATAGCACGAGTGCCACGATAAGAAGCGCAAGCTGTGCCGAGAACGACAAATTGCCGATGGATGTCTCAATGAAATCGCCGTCGTTGCTCAAAATTTGAATTGTGTATCCCTCGGGCAGGACATCGTCTAAATGTGCTATTGCATCCACCACTTCGGTGGTCACGTCGAGAGTGTTGGCATCCGACTGTTTCTGGATGTCGATCGAAACGCTGTTCTTCTGATTGATCTCCACGAGGTTGCTAATTTGCTCGTAGTCGTCCCTGACCATGGCCACATCCTTCACCCTGACGGGCACTCCATTCTCAGAAACCCGTATGATGGTGTTCTCAATATCCTCTATCGACTGAAAAATCGATTCGGCACGGATGCTGTAGCTCTTCCGGTCAACCACCAAGTTTCCGACCGGTACTTGTACGTTGTTCGACCTGATGGCAGATTCGATGTCGGCCGGCAACATATTGTGGAGCGACAGACGCATTGGATCAATCTCAACGTAGACGAACCGGTTCAAGCCGCCTCGTGTGTCGGCCGCCGCTACACCGGGAATCCGTTCCAAACGAGGCTCAATGAGCTCAATGGATGTGTTTCGAATTTCATCGAGCCCTCTGTTCGCCTGAACGGACAATCGCATGATGGGCTGGTTGTCAGGATCGAACTGAAAGATGGTGGGTGGCGTTGCCTCGACGGGCAGCTGGTTTCGGATTCGGTCGATGGTCTCTCGCGCCTTCAGTTCCACCGCACGGATGTTTACATCACTGCGCATGCGCATGATGATGAAAACGCGTCCATTCCTGACATTTGTCTCCAGCGACTCGACGCCTTCCAAAGAGGCAACAGCTGCCTCCAACGGCTCGGCAATCAAGCGAATCATGTCCTGCGGCGGCACATTGCGATACCCCGCCGATACCGCCAGAACAGGGATGTTCACCGATGGGCGTAGTGTGATCTTCAGCTTGGTGAGGAAGAACAAGCCGAACCCGATCACAACCAGGGTCAGCATCAGCACTGTAACTGGGCGGTGCAGAACGGTCTTGGTCAGCCCGGAATGCAGGAGTGATTCTTTGAGACGTTTCATAGGTCCTCTTCAGCTTTGAGCGGATCAATTTTATGGAGCGGGTCAAATCCGAGTTTCTCGATGAACTCGTTCAAGATCAGATACAGACATGGCACCACAAACAACATCAAAAATGTCGACATGGTGAGGCCGCCAATGACGGTGCGTGCCATCGGGCTCCACGTCTCAGAACCGGCACCCAACTCGAGTGCAAGAGGCACCATCGACAAGATGGTCGTCATTGCTGTCATCAAGATGGGGCGTAGGCGTCGCGTTGCACCTTCGACGATTGAGTCGAAGCGGTTCTTTCCGCGAACCTGCAAAATTTTGATGTAGTCGATCATCACGATGCCGTTGTTCACGACAATCCCTGAGAGCAAGATCAACCCAACCATTGAGGTTACGCTGATTGGCGTGCCAGTGAGCCAGAGAATGATCAAAACACCCGACAAAGCCAACGGGATCGTCACGATGATGATGAACGGCTCCGAGAAACTCTCAAACTGCGAAGCCATCACCATGTAGGTAAGGATGGCAGCAATCAGAAATGCGATAAGCAAGTAGCCAAACGAGTCAGCCTGATCTTCTGCCGATCCACCAATTTCATACCTGTATCCATCCGGCCATTCGATGCCATCCAAAATCATCCGTGCCTCTTCGGTTGCCGTCCTTAAATCCAGGCTGCCCAAGTCTGCTTTGATTTCGGTGATTCTCTCCTGGTTGATGCGGACGATGTTCGACGGCCCCTCGTAACGCTCGATGCTCGCCAGGTTTCGTAAGGGCATCCAAACGCCGGCAGGAGTGCGAACCTGGATATTTTCGAGTGCCTGTGAGTGTGTCTTCTCGTCAGGGTGCAGCTGCACCATTACAGCATACTCGATGCCTTGGTCCACAAATGTGGTGGCCAAGCTGCCTTTGACGGCATTCCCGACCGCATTCGCCACCTGTTGGGTATTGAGGTTATTTCTTGAAATGCGCTCACGGTCCATCAATATCCTGAGTTCTGGTCGTCCGACATCCGATGAACTGAACACATTGGCGATTCCCTCTACACCCGAAAGGCGCTCTTTCACAACATCGGAAAGTTCCTTCTTCCGATCTTGGTCGAAACCGTAGATGTTAATTACAAGCCCACCTTCACCATCGGGGCTCAACGGGTTGATCACCTCTTCTTTGATCTCCGCCCCGGGCACAACCTCTAGGGCTGTGAGAAGATCGGCTGTAATTTCGAACTGGCTCCTTTTACGCTCGTTGGTCGGCACGAGCTCAACCCTGACCACACCACTGTAACCACCTGGCTTTTCGGCACCCTCTACGCCGGTCTTGTCGCCATAGTCAGACACGATCAACCTAGCTTCAGGCACCCGATTTTTGATGATCTCTTCGACCGACTCGATTGTGCGGCCAAGCTCAAAAATGTTCACGCCTGGCTCACGTTCGATGCTCACCACAAAAGCTGACTCATCGACAGGGGGGAAAAACTCTCCACCCAAGAAAGTAAAGATTGGGATCGTGAGAAAGAAGAAAAGCACAGCTCCGCCGAATGCCAACCACTTGTGCTTGAGCGTAGCTGCAAGCTGGCGCGAGTATGTGGCATCCACGCGGTCAAGGAAACGGGTAACTGCTGCAGCCAGACGTCCTTTCTTTTCAGGTTCGTCACCAGGCTCCTTGGCTTTGAGCAACCTCGACGACAGAACAGGAATCATTGACAATGCAATGAAGGTCGACATGATCAGTGCAAACGAGATCGTAAGTGCCAAATCCCTGAACAGAAAGCCTGCGATACCTGGCACAAACAAGATGGGGAGGAATACGACCAGTGTGGTCAACGTAGACATCATGACCGGCGCCGCAACTTCTTGGGCTCCCTTGATCGCGGCAGTTCGGGGCGAGGCATGCTCTTCATCCCGATATCGGAAGATGTTCTCGAGCACAACCACAGCATTGTCGACCACCATGCCGACCGCCAGAGTCAGGCCTGATAGAGAGATCACGTTCAAGCTGAGATCTGCCCAATCCATGATACTGAAGGTCGATATGACCGAAACCGGAATCGAAATGGCCACGATGAGGGCCGAACGCCAGCTACCCAGGAAGAACAGCAATACAGCCACAACCAACAAGATGGCCTGAAGGCCCGTCATGTAAAGGTTGTTGATCGACAGATTGATAAATTCAGCCCTATTGGTGAGCACGTTGATGCTGACGTCTTGCGGAATTGCCGTGCGGATACGGTCCAGGCTGGATATGATGTCGTCCGACGTGGTTACAATGTTGGCTTCGCTTGCTTTGTAGATGTTGACAATCACGCCGTCCTCACCATCTACACGTACGTTGCCAATCGGCTGGGCAACATCGTCGAGCACGTCGGCCACATCATTGAGACGTATCGGATTGCCGTCGATCACACCCACGATGGTGTTTCTGATCTGGTTTATGTCCTTGAACTCGCCAATGGTGCGCAGCGAATACACGATGCGGCCCTCGGTGAGCTCGCCGGCGGGAATCTGCACATTCTCGGCACGTAGTCGGTTTGCAACGGAACCGATATCCAAGTTATATGCCCTGAGTGCATCGTTTCGGAGCCATACGTTGATCTGGCGCTCCAAGCCTCCAGATGTCTCCGCAGAAGCAACACCCGGTATGCGTTCCAGACGTTGTTCCACCACTTGGGTGGCCAGTGTCCTCAGATCGCGTGCGCTGCGGATGTTCGACGTCAGCGTCAGCACAACTACAGGCTCCTGGTTGGGGTCGTAGGTAAAAATTACCGGCTGTTCAGCCTCTTGAGGCACGGAGCGACGGACACCATCAAGCTTTTTGCGAACATCGGCCTCCGCAATGTACAAGTCTGTGCCCCAGTTGAAATACAACTTCACGACAGAGGCACCCTGGCTCGACAATGAACGAACTCTAAGAACACCGCTTGTGCTGCCAACACCTTCTTCGAGTGGTCTGGTTATCAGGGTTTCGATGTCTTCGGGGGCGACACCTTCGTAGGTGGTGTAGATCGTGATGGTCGGGAAAGACACATCGGGATACAGATTCAACCTGAGTTTCGACAGCCCAAACAAACCAAACCCGATGATGATCAAAGCGATCATCAAGAAGGTGACTGGACGCTGAACCGCTACTTTTGGTAGTTTAGACATATTGGGTATGATGGATCAAGTTGGACCTAGTTGGCTCGCTGTTGCTGGCTCTGCCTTGCCTGGCGTGCAGATGCGGTATCAGCAGCAGTTTGGCTCACAGCGTCGATTGGGCGCCCTTCTGCGGGGCGCGGGGCGCCTTGGGCCACCCTTACGAGCGTGTTGTCGTCCAATTGGTTCATCCCAGTTGTCACCAACATGTCGCCCTCCTGCAGGCCTGCAAGAATTTCAATACGGTCGCCCATCTCGATGCCCAGCGTAAGCTGGCGACGAACGGCGGTGGAATCGCTCACGACGAATGCGCTGTACGTCCGGTTAAGGCGTATGGTGTTTGATTCTGGCTCAATCACGGTCTGCACATTCTCAATCATTGCCGTACGGGGGATTACAACCACTTCGTTGCGAGTACTCACTCGAACCGTGGCCTCCGTGAGGGCACCCTGGTAAATCCCTGAGCCACGCTCAGTCAAGCTGACGACCACCTCGCCAAGGCCGGTTACCGGATCAACCTGTGGACTAATGCGCGACACAACGCCACGTGCGGCCTCTCGGCTATCGCCCGACAGGCGAAACGCGACATCTTGACCCACCCTTACTCGCTCCCAGTCGCGCACGGGTATAAATAGGCGGGATTCGAGTCCCGAAAGGTTTGCGATTTCAAATGCCGATGTGCCTCCTCCGGCAACGACGCCCACAGCGATGTTCCGCCTTACGACGACACCGTACACTGGGCTGCGAATCTCGGAGTTTGCCAAGCTCTCCTCGTTTTGTGTAAGAGATGCAATACTTGCATCAAGCCCGGAACGGGAAGACTCATATTGGGTTAGGGCGACCTGGTAATCGGCCTCACTGATAAGCTTTTTCTCAAAAAGCGACTTTTGGCGCTCATACGTCGAGCTGTCGCGGCTAAATGCTAAACGCGACTGGCGAACTTGCGCCTGGTCGCGCACCACGAGATCCCTGAACGTAGCATCATATATTTTGGCGAGCACCTGACCAGCACGCACCGTGTCGCCAATGTCTACAAAGATACGCGTCACACGGTTAGAGACCTGGGGGGACACGGCCACGATGTCGGATGCTTGAATAGTACCGTACGTCTTGATTTCGTCAGCAATAACGCCGCGGCTCACGGGTGTCACTTCGACACTTACTGCCCGCCGACGATTTTGGTTCTGGAAACCTTGGTTATCTCCGCTGTTCGATCCGCCGCATGCCTCCAAAAGAAAGATGGCAAAGCCCAATAATAGCAAATGGGAATATTTCACAAGTAATGGAATTGGTGTTAGCAGTGTACCTTATTATGGCTTTGAGGGTCAAAGCACTTCCAAGGGTATAGACTATTAAAGTTACGAATTCGTTCACCGATAAAGGTCGAATTAATAGACTTTTACAAGTGGTATGAATGCGTAAAATCTTGCGAAAAACTCTTTTACGGCGATTTTAAACAGTCTGTGAACGGTTAGGTTCCTGACTCAATTTCGGTTTCTGGCGTTGATAAAAAAGGGTATCTTTCGAACGAACGCATCTGCACCGAATTAATAAAGACCATGAAATTTTTTGTCGACACAGCTGACCTAAACGAAATCAAGGAAGCCCACAGCATGGGAGTGCTCGATGGGGTGACAACCAACCCGTCGCTGTGCGCCAAGATAGGGGTGAAGGATTTCCCTGGGCACATCGCCAAAATTTGTGAGATTGTGCCCGGCGACGTATCTGCCGAGGTTGTTTCTACCGATTATCAGGGCATGCTCGACGAAGGACGCATGTTGGCTAGCATCGCTCCAAATGTTGTGGTGAAGGTCCCGCTCATTCTCGAAGGGATCAAAGCGATTCGCACCTTTTCAGACGAGGGTATCCGTACAAATTGCACCCTATGCTTCTCGGCCACGCAGGCTCTAGTGGCGGCAAAAGCCGGAGCGAGCTACATTTCGCCGTTTGTAGGCCGACTTGACGATGT
>CAYWCV010000034.1:0-6675 GCA_964456845.1 uncultured Chitinophagales bacterium
TTTTTAAAAAAATTGCCATTCGCTTCGATTCAGGCAAAATGCTCAATGCTCGATGCTCAATGCTCAATGTCCAATGTCCAATGTCCAATGATACACCCACATGCACCATATTTTAGTATTACTTAAGGGTTTCCTCATGGGTTCGGCCGACGTCGTTCCGGGCGTGAGTGGCGGCACCATGGCGCTGATCACCGGCATCTACACCAAGCTGATCGACGCCATCAAAAGCGTGGACGGAACCGCCATATCGCTGCTGTTGCGCTTTCGGCTGAGGGAGTTCTTCGCCCACGTCCATTGGCAGTTTCTTGGCACGCTGTTCACGGGCATCATTCTCGCCGTGCTGTTCTTTACGCGCGTCGTACCCCTCCCCTTGCTCATCTTTACACACCCTGAGCCGATTTATGGGCTCTTTTTTGGGCTTATCGTGGGATCCGTCATACTTTTGTTGATGGACATCCGCCCCATCGGATACTGGAAACTTGTCTATCTCGGAATCGGCACCCTTATTGGATACTGGGTTGTCAATCTCGTGCCCACCAACACTCCAGACGCACTTTGGTTCATCTTCCTGAGCGGAAGCATTGCCATATCGGCCATGATCCTGCCCGGCATCAGTGGATCGTTCATCCTGCTCATCCTTGGCAAATATGCGCACATCTTTGGGCAATTCGCCGAGCTCGGCGGACCCAACAACGCCGAGGCCGTCAAGATCTTGGCCGTCTTCGGGTTGGGGCTGGTTGTAGGGCTCGCCGCCTTCAGCCGGTTCCTGTCGTGGCTGTTGCACCGCCACGCCATTGCAACCCTGTGCGTGCTCATCGGATTTCTCGTCGGATCGTTGTCGGTCATCTGGCCATGGCAGGTGCGAGACTATGAGACACTAGCCGAGGAGATCACGGTCGCCTCTGACGACCCACGCCTGAAGGAGCTGGTGACCGACGGCACTGAACCACATCTGCCCGAGTATTATATCGCCTCCGACTTGAATGCTCAGCCTCCGACCGTCGTTCGCGTGCGCAAGAAGCTGATCCACTCCGAACCCATCGTGCCCGGCCGCGACAACAGCCTGGCCATCCCCATTGCCGCCATGATACTCGGGTGCGCTGTCGTGCTAGGTATCGGGCAACTGGCAAAGATGAGCAGGCATTGAGCGTTGGACATCGAGCATCGAGCATTGAGCATTGGACATTGCTTCTCGCTTCTCGCTTCTCGTGTCTCGTGTCTCGTTACTTGTTCTTGCTCTTGTTCTTGTTCTTGCTCTTGTGTAGCTTGCTATTAGGATAACTTATAATACGGAGGCCAAGATGGTACGCTTTAACAAAATATTAGTCCCGACCGATTTCAGCGACGGGTCAAAGACGGCTTATGCCTTTGCGAATGAACTGGCCGCAAAATTCGGCGGGAGGATCGATCTGATCCACGTCATTCCGACCATGAAATACTTGAGCGAGAGCATCAGTAAGCTGGGCTTGCCGTTCGACATGGACAAAGACGTGTACCCGAAGTTGATCGACCAAAGCAGAGGGTTCATCGAGGACGACCTCACCAACTACATCGACCAAAAGTTTGTGGGCAAGTCCATCGTCAAGATAGACATGAAGGCATTCGACGTGATCACTGAAACCGCTGTTTCCGGCAATTACGACATCATCGTGATGGGAACCCACGGAGCAAGCGCCAACCAGCTCATTAAGGGCAATGTAACCGAGAAGGTGATTCGCTACTCGAAAGTGCCCGTGCTGTGTGTGCCCGAGACCGTACCTAGCAAGAAAGTGAGCAAGGTCCTGATTCCGATCGACTTTTCGGCCAACAGCTGGAAGGCCATGCCCATTGCGGCATCCTTCGCTGCGGCCATCGGCGGCGAACTCACGCTCATACATGTGAAGGAATTGTACGGCAGCGAGGGCGAAATGCCACCCCACACTTCCGACCGCGACGAGACCCTCATTCTGCGCGACAACCTCCTCACCAGGTTCGGCCAATATGCTTTGGACAACGCAGACTTCGACTTTGAGCTAAAGTCGCTTGGCGACCACGAATACGACGTCCTGATCACCGAAGTCGAAGGCCAGAAGGTTGAAGTCAAAGTGCATACCGTGATCCGAAAAGGTGTTTCGGCACACTACGAAATCACCGACTATGCCAACGAGAATGCCGATATTCTGGTGATGACCACGCACGGCCGAAGCGGTCTGAAACAAATCTTCCTGGGCTCGACCACCGAAAAAGTGGCACGCTATTCAAAGATTCCGGTCATTACCATACGTCCTGACCTCAGCTGAACCGGTCAGGATGCGCCGCGTTGTAAGAACCGCTCGGTGAAATGGGAGTCGGAAATGGGATCGAAGGTGCGATCGTCCCACCGCAGGGTGGTCTGAGATCCCTTTTGCACGTCTTTCATGGTCATCGTGTTCGAACGCCAGACGCCGGGCTTCGCCTCGATGAAATCGCCGGTGGTGAGTTCACGGATCGGTTTGCCTGCCTTGTCGTAAAACGTGCTTGAGAGAAGCAGCAATCGGCTGGTGTCGACCGTATGTACGGCGTACGCATAACTGAAGTCGGTGCCAGATTTTGGCATAGCCCGCACCACCATGCGGCTGCCCTGCTCGCTCACGGTCTCGTAGGCGAAATCGTCGTGATTCACGTCACCAAGATCCTCGAAGGTGAAATCTGACCCGAGAAATTTGTCACCGCGGTTGTTCGACGATATGGTCTGTACACGTCGGGTGGCTGGCAAATAGAGCTTTTGGGATGTCCCGGAAGGGTCGCTCAGACTAAGAAGACCCGTACCGCGAACGTCGGCGGGCGAGTCAAACTGGATCATGAGCCGCGACCGCTCGTTTGTCGAGAAACTCCAGATATTGAGGCTGCGCTCGCGGGTACGCCCGTTCGCGTTTTGCATCACCATGGTGAGCTGACTGCGTTCGTATGGCAGTCGGTCGCGCTGTTCGCGGATGCGCTCGAGCACGTCGCCACCGCGGTTGGCGGTTGACTGCGCTGCTACTGAGCCTACGAAGAGGAGAACGATAAGAATGGATGTCGGGAGATATTTGATCATGTACGATTGAACAAAATATCACGTCGTTTAGTTTCACGTTCCGTGTATTACAACCGGTCGCTACTGTATGAGAGCGCTCGAATGTGTAGGATATGATCCCTGCGGGATAGGTCCCGACTTCGTCGGGATGACAGCGATTGAAAAAAAGGGGGGCGGCGCTCCGCGCCGCCTATGACCGCTCGTGATTGGTAGTGACTGGTAGTAATTGGTAATGATTGGTAATGATTGATAATGATTGGTATTAATTGCTCATGATTGTTCATGATTCTTCATGATTGTTTGCTTCTCATCTCGTATTTTTACAATTTGGTTTCACGCAGGTGCGTTGTCAACCATCCGGGCCCATAGCTCAGCGGTGAGAGCAGTCGACTCATAATCGATTGGTCGGGGGTTCAAATCCCTCTGGGCCCACAGATCAACATCGAGTATTGCACGATATAAGTTGACTTTCTCCTATTGACGAAAGTTCAGCAGCCATATAGATTTTTTACCATATTGTAGATCCACGACTTAGATGCTCGATGCTCGATGCTCGATGCTCAATGCTCGATGCTCAATTCCCAATGCCCATGACAAACTCAAATAAGACAACAAGAAGGCGGTGGCTGCTGCTGGGGCTTGGAATCGTCTCGATTTTGGGCCTCACGCTCATGAACGTCTACTCACTGTGGCAACTCCACCAGTATAACCTGGATGCCTCGGAGGACATCAAGCGTGCACAGCTGCGTCAGGTGCGCATGCAGGTGACCGATCGACTGTATGAAAACGTATCTGATCTTTGGCAGATGGATATGGGCAAGGTCGAAGAGTATCTGATTGAAAACCGCAAGCTGCCCGACAACATCATGCAGGTCATCTCGGCCGTGGGCAACGACAGCCTCTTCAAGAGGGTGTATTATACCGACCGCGTGATCCCGGTCTGCGAAACGGGCGCTTCAATGATGGCCTTCAACCCGCAAACCCAGCAGCTTGAGTGGGTGACCGACTACCCGAACTATATTTGTGACGGTCTCGAACTGGTACGCACCAAGACGAAGACCCTCCTCACCGGCGACTACCGCTGGTACACCAAGACGGAGCTCGACGGCAATCGCACCATGAACATCGCGCTCGTGAACACCGCCAATCAGACGGTAATCGGTTATCTGGCACTCGACATCGACAGCAAGTGGCTGCTCGACCATGTAGTGACCGATATCTTGGTGAGCGAGTTCGGGGCTGAGAGTGAAAGTGGGATCACCGTGTGGGTACGCGATTGGCTGCGCGACGAGATTGTGGCCACCAACAACGTGTCGGTGCCGTACGACCCATCGAATATCGACATCCGTGAGCGATTCACCTTCGAAAACTGGGCATTTCATGCCTTGGTGAACGAGAGTCCTACCATACTGGCCGCCATGAACCAATTTATCGGCAACATGGTCATCCTGGGTGTGGCTGTGATCATGCTGCTTGGCAGCATCTTCTTCATCTTCCGGGCCGCATCGCGCGAACGGGAGCTGTCAATGCGCCAAGCCGGCTTCTTGGCCAACGTCACCCACGAGCTCAAAACCCCGCTCGCAGTGATGCAGGCCGCCGGCGAGAACCTGGCCGACGGACGCGTTCAGGACCCCGAACGGCTTGCCAATTACGGAAAGCACATCCATGAGGAGGCTCTAAGGCTCAGCCGTATGATCGACAAGCTTTTGAATGTGGCCCGCAGCGATGCCGGCGAAATCGTCGTGAACCGTCAGCCTGTCGAAATCGCCACCATCGTCGGTCAGTATGTTGATCTGAACAAGAACTTTTTCGCAGACAGGCGATTTCAGGTTAATCTGACGGTTCAGACGCATGATAAAGTGTCTGTCGACCCCGAGACCTTCGAAACCATCCTGAGCAATCTGGTCGAAAACGCGATCAAGTACAGCGACAAAAAGAACGTCGTCGACATCCGCATCTACACCCTCAAAGACCGGGTCATCCTTGATGTCGAAGATTATGGCATCGGAATTCCTGCCAATATGCAGAAGAACATCTTCGAGAAGTTCTACCGTGTTGAGGACCCACTAACAGCCAAGACAAAGGGCCACGGCCTTGGTCTGTCGATCGTCAAGTTCCTCACGCAACTGAACGGTGGAGAGGTTGGCCTGCGGAGCGTGTACGGCGTCGGATCGACTTTCACCTTGAGCTTCCCAGTCTGGAAGCAGATGGCACAACCTGCAGCCGTTAAGCAACCTGAAGCCCAAACCGAATATGCCGTTCAAGGGTAAGCACATCCTGATCGTCGAAGACGAGCCGAGTCTGATATTCACCCTGCGCGACACGCTCGAAAGCGAGGGATACGACGTGGAAGTTGCCGACAATGGCATCCTCGCCCTCGAGATGATTCACAACCATGCCCCCGATCTGCTCATTCTCGATCTGATGCTGCCTGGAATGAGCGGCTATGAAATCTGCAAGCAGGTGCGCGACGAGAACTACATCTTCCCGATCATCATGCTTACGGCACGCAATCAGGAAATCGACAAGGTGACCGGTTTGAACATCGGCGCTGACGACTACATGACCAAACCGTTTGGGGTGAAGGAGCTGCTGGCTCGCATTCATGCACGCCTGCGTCGCTCCGACATTGGGTTGCGCAATGCGGGCATCGAAACCGTTTACTTGGGCCCCGTACGCATCGACCTGCTCAAAGGGATCGTGTATCGGCCCGAAATTGACGGGAACAAAGCCGAGGAGGTCGAACTCACCACCCGCGAAATTGAGCTTATCCGGTTCATGGCCAGCAACCCCAACGAGCCAATATCGCGCGATGCACTGCTCGAGAGCGTATGGCGCTACGAGCACAGCACCAACACCCGTACCGTGGATGTCCACATCTCAAAGCTCCGCTCCAAGATCGAGCTCAAGCCCGACGACCCGACCTACCTGGTCACCCTTCACGGCGTCGGCTACATGATGAAGATGAGTAGGGTGGAGTGATTGAAAGACGAAAGACGAAAGAAGAAAGACGAAGGATAGGAGTAGGAGGAGGAGGAGGATTAGGATAGGATGAGGATTAGGATGGGAGGAGGGAATTTTTTTTCAGGTGGTGTGTAAGGAATTGGTTTGGCAGGTATCTACTAAATAGGTACACCTCAATAATCAATCCTTTTTGACCATGAAATCGAATTCGCTCCTCAATCGGCTCATTCAGTTCAGCAATCAAGTTTATGAAATATGTAACTCGCACGCTGTCAAACCCAACCTTAAATCGCTCATAGACCAGATCGATCGATCTAGTGCTTCTTCGGCCTTGAACTATGGGGAAGCTATCGTCTCGGGCAGTGACAGAGACTATGCCAATAAGGTGCGCATCGCAATAAAAGAAATGAACGAGACATGCACTTCTCTGAAATTGCTCAAAGCTCGGGTACCGACAATTGTTCAAAATCTTGAACCCCTTGAGAAGGAATCAGGGGAACTACTAGCCATGCTTCACGCCTGCAGCAAAAAAGCCCAATCAAAATTCAAAAAATAGTATCCTCCTCTTCCTCCTCTTCCTCCTACTCCTATCCTTCGTCTTTCTTCTTTCGTCTTTCGTCTTTCAAAACACGTACACACAAATCTTCTGAATATCCGCCAACAACCCGGCCGCCGTT
>CAYWCV010000034.1:6775-19368 GCA_964456845.1 uncultured Chitinophagales bacterium
TCAAAACACGTACACACAAATCTTCTGAATATCCGCCAACAACCCGGCCGCCGTTACCTCGCGTCCCGCACCGGGGCCCTGAATGATGAGCGGATATTTGTTGTACCGGTCGGTGGTGATCGCAATCTGGTTGTCCGTCCCGCTCAGCGACCCCAAGGGTGACTTTAACGGCACGGCTTCGACGCGCACCCGTACCTTGCCTTCGTCCAAAATGCCGACATAGCGAAGCACTTTCTCTTCCAATCGGGCTTCTTCCGTGCGGTGTTGCCAGAAGGAGTCGTACTCGGCGATGCGTTCCATGAACTCGTCGACACTCACCGACTTAAGCTCGTCGGGAATCATGCTCTCAACCTGCAGCTCGTTGCGCTCGATGCGGTACCCAGCGGTTCGAGCCAAGGTCATGAACTTGCGGGCCACATCTTCGCCCGACAAATCGTCGCGCGGATCAGGCTCGGAGTACCCCAGCTTCTTGGCACTTTTGATGGCGTCGCTGAAGGTTTCGCCCCGCTCCAAAGCACCGAACAGGTAGGTCATGGTACCCGAGACCACCCCGCTAATGCGGTGGATATGGTCGCCGGCGCGCATCAAATCCTTGATGGTGTGAATCACAGGCAAACCGGCTCCAACGGTCGTCTCGTAGTGGTAGCATACTTCCGTGTTCTCGTCGTACGAATTCAGCTCGTCGAAGTAGGTCTGCTCCATGGTGTTTGCCAATTTCGACGGCGTGGCGATGTGGATGCCCGCCTTCAGGAGCCTGCCATACAATTTGGCCACTTCCGGGCTGCCGGTGCAGTCGACAAAGATCGTCCGGTATGGAAACTCACGTATGAGCCGCTCGATCGACTCTTCCCAGTTGGTTGTGATGCCTCCTTCCAGCAGATCGTTGATTTCGTCGGGGTCGATGCCCATCGAATCCCACCAGGTGGTCGTACGGTTGCACACGCCGATGATGGACATGTGCACCGGGCTGTTGCGCAATGCCTTAATTTGGCGGAGCAGTTCTCCGCCGACGGTGCCAATGCCTGCAACGAAGAGCCGAACTTGCCGGGCGTGGATGCAGAAATGATCGTTTAAGAGCTGAACGGCCATGGCGGCATCGGTCTTGTGCATGATCAGGCTCAAGTGGCGGTTGGCTGCCCCCTTCGACAGAGAAATCGGCGCCAGATTGTTCGCACCCAGAACGGTGAGCACGGCACCGCTCAGGCCGACGTCGTTGGTCAGCTTGTCGCCAATAACGGTCACCATGCTGATCTGGTCGAGCAAGATGGGTTCGTCGAGCAGACCAGCCTCATATTCGGCACGAAACTCGCTGTGCAGCACCTCGTTGGCTTGGTCGCTGTATTCGGGATCAAATACAACACTGAATCCGAACTCTGCGGATGCCGACGCCGAGTACAAAACGGGAACATCGGCTTCGTTAAGGGCATGGAGCGCACGGCCGAGCAGACCCCGAATCTTGTCGAGGCCCTTGCTGCGAATACCTAGCAGAACCACATTCTTTTTGAGCGACACCGACCGCAGGGAGCTGGAGGTCTCGTCCTCGAGATGGGTGATAAGCGTGCCTTCTGCCGTCGGATTCAGCGTGTTCTTGATCAGGATGGGGATCTTGAGCTCCTTTAGTGGCAGCACCGTGCGAGGGTGCACAACGCTGGTTCCAAACTGTGCCATTTCGGCCATTTCGGAGTAATTCAGGCGCGGAATGGTCACCGCATTGGCGGCGATGTTGGGATCGGCGGTTAGAACGCCGTCAACGTCGGTCCATATCTCAACCACGTCGGCACCTAAAGCCTCTCCGATGATGCCGGCCGTGTAGTCGGAACCCGAGCGTCCCAAGGTCGTAATCTGGTTGTCGGCCGTTGCTCCGATAAACCCAGTGATGACCGGCACCGTGCCGTTGATCGGCAACATCAGGCTGCGGGCCAGTTGCGAGGTCGTGGCCTGGTCGACGTCGGCGTCGCCGAAGCGGTTGTTGGTCCGGATGAAGTTGTTGGCGTCGTAGGCGCGGGCCTTCGTGCCCGCCTCAACCATGGCTGCGGCAAATACACGCACCGACAGACGCTCGCCGTACGACATGATGCTGTCGCGCTCGCTTGTGCGGTACTTCCCTTCGCGGGCAACCACCTCAAACTCGCCGGCTAGCAGATCCAACATCTCGCCGATGTCGCGGTGCAGCTCTGTGTTGAATGGACTGATCTCACGGGCAGCATCGAGATGCCGCTCGCGCAAACGGTTGAAATAGGGGCCAAAATTCTCGTTGCCGGCCGCCGCAAGTTCCGTAAGGGCAATCAACTCGTTGGTCACGCCACTGAAGGCGGACACGATGACGGCGACCTCACTCGTAGCCAAGCGATCTTGAACGATGGATACCGCCTTGCGGATACGGTCGGGGTTTGCCACCGAGGTGCCGCCAAATTTAATGATGTGCAACATGCGTGCTGTGCTGTCTACAGATGAAAATGGGTAGATGAAACCGTCGAAAAAAAATCGCGCATGATCCGATCCATTTGATCGAACTCAATCAAGAACGCATCGTGGCCCGCGGGCGAGTGGATTTCCGCATAGCGGGACCCTGGCAGATGCCGAGCCATGAACTGCTGCTCGGCTGTTGGATACAATATGTCGGAGTCGATGCCCACAATAAGCGTGGGTATGTCGATGAGCGAAAGCACCCCCTCGAGAGTGCCCCTGCCCCTGGAAATGTCGTGGCTGTCCATGGCCTGTGTCAGACGCACATAGGTTACGGCGTCGAACCGATCGACCAGCTTTTTGCCCTGGTACTGAAGATAGGAGGCCACCTTCATCAGGTCGTCGCGTCCCGGCTGCATCTCCCGGCCGAAACGCTCTTCGAAGGAGTGCGCCGAACGGTACATGATCATCCCCATCATGCGGGCGGCCGCCAACCCGCCTGCAGGAACCACACCATGTGCATGGTAGTAGCCCTCGTGCCAGTTGGGATCGGTGTATATTGCCTGCCGCTGCGCTTCGCTGATGCCGATGGCCCATGCCGAATGCGCGGCATCCGTGCCGATAATGACCATGCTCTTGAGCCTGGTATCCATCAGCGACCACTCGAGCACCTGCATCCCACCCATCGATGCACCCATCGCCGACTCAATGGAAGTCACCCCAAGATGATCCATCAAGGCCTGTTGAAGACGCACCATGTCGCGGATGGTCACCACCGGGAATGCTCCCGAATACAAATCGCCGGTAGTCGGGTCGGCCGTGAGCGGCCCCGTCGAACCATAGCACCCCCCCAGCACGTTGCTGCAAACCACGAACTGCCGCTCGAGGTCGAGCACCCCACCCTCATGGAAGAGGCCATACCACCAGTCGGCGGCATCGGCACTCCCCGTAAGGGCATGGCACACCAAGACCGCGTTGGATCCCTCGGCATTGAGGGTCCCCCAGGTTTGGTAGGCAACCACCGGCTCCAGGAGCGTTTCGCCACCCTCAGTGACGAAAACCCCTGGATAGGTGTAGTAGTTTAGATCATTGGGCATTGAGCATTGAGCATTGAGCATTGAGCAAATTACTAGTCACTAATCACTAGTCACTAGTCACTAATCACTAGTCACTAGTCACTAACCAAACGCTTGCTCGAAGTCGTCGATGATGTCGTCGATGTGCTCCAAGCCGACCGACACGCGGATCAGGTCGGGTGTGACCCCCGATGCCAACTGCTCGTGGTCTTCGAGCTGCTGGTGCGTCGTCGATGCGGGATGGATCACCAAGGTCTTGGCGTCGCCAACGTTGGCGAGGTGGCTGGCTAATTTCACGCTTTCGATGAACTTGACGGCCGACTCATACCCGCCCTCGATACCAAAGGTCAGAACACCGCCGAATTTGCCCGGCTGCAGGTACTTCTTGGCGTTGGCATGCGAAGGATGGTCCTCAAAGCTGTGGTGGTTCACCCAGGCAACGCCTTTGTGCGCACGTAGCCATTGGGCCAGCTTTACAGTGTTCTCGACATGGCGCTCAACACGCAGCGACAAGGTCTCGAGTCCCTGCAGCAGCAGGAAGCTGTTGAAGGGCGACTGGCTTGGACCAAAATCGCGCAAGCCTTCCACACGGGCGCGGATCGCGAAGGCGATGTTGCCGAACGGACCGTTCGAGCCGAAGACCTCCCAGAAATTCATGCCGTGGTATCCCGGTGCCGGCTGGCTGAACAAGGGGAACTTGCCGTTGCCCCAGTCGAAGGTGCCGGCGTCGACGCATACACCGCCGATGCTGGTGCCATGGCCGCCGATCCATTTCGTGGAAGATGCCACCACGATGTCGGCACCGTGCTCAATCGGACGGCAGATGGCCCCGCCGGCACCGAAGGTGTTGTCGACGATGAGCGGGATGCCGTGCTTCTTGGCCAGCGCCGACAAACCGGCGAAATCGGGCACTCCGCCCCTCGGGTTGCCGATGCTCTCGACATACAGGGCCTTGGTGTTGTCGTCGATATGCTTCGCAAATGCCTCAGGCGTGTCGTCCTCTGCAAAATGTACATGGATTCCCAAACGCGGGAAGGAAACTTTGAACTGATTATAAGTGCCACCGTACAGGTTCTGTGTCGACACAAAGTTGTCGCCGGCCTGCATAATGGTGGAGATGGTGAGGAATTGCGCGGCCTGCCCCGACGATGTGGCCACAGCGGCAACGCCTCCCTCGAGGGCTGCGATGCGCTTCTCGAACACATCATTGGTCGGGTTCATGATGCGCGAGTAGATGTTCCCGAAATCCTTCAGCGCAAACAGCGTGGCGGCATGCTCCGTGCTGTTGAAGGTGTAGGATGTGGTCTGGTAAATGGGTACCGCACGCGAGTTGGTCGTCTTGTCGACCGTCTGGCCTGCATGCAGTTGAAGTGTTTCAAAACGGAGTTTTTTAGTGCTCATGGGTATAGATGTTGATTGTTCGAATTTCCTACGCTTGTTCTCTGATTAAAAATTGATGATCCACCTTGATGCATCTGTTCTGCACAAATCGGATCCCCTCACTCTCAACGCGCTCCTTCAGCTCCGGATGGGTACCGGTTCCCAGCTGGATCCAGATGGCCTTGGGACGCAGCTTCAGCGCCTCCTCGACCGTGGCGGGGATGTCTTCAGGTTTGCGGAATATGTCGATAATGTCGACCGGATGGGGGATTGAATCCAAGTCGGGGTAGGTCTCGAGGCCCAGAATATCGGAGGCCGTCGGATTGACCGGAACGATGGTGTAGCCCGCATTCTTGAGGTAGCGGCCCACGAAGTGGCTGTCGCGTGAGACATTCTTGGAGATGCCCACCACGGCAATGGTCTGCACGTCGCGCAACAGGGCGTCGATGGCGTGCGTCTCCTCCGTAAGTTCCGGAGTGGCAAGCATCTTTTCTTCGTACCAGGTTCGGAATGTGGATTCCATTCGTTCCTTTCCACAGCTTGTTGGTCAATCACCTCTTCCAAAAGACATCAGAAGAGGCCGGGGGCACAAGCTCCGAACCTTCTTCTCTTATCTTTCCCCCAGTGAGGTGTTCACACCGGGGCAGGATTTAGCACCTGGCACCTGTGGCTTTCGCCGCCGGTCGGTTGCTAAGGCATCGCAGGGCCTGGTCCCTCCGCCTTTCTCGATAAGAGCTTTAGCTCACCTATCACTCACAAACAAAAACCCTTCAATCGATTAGGACGGAAGGGCACGATTGTCTGCTATACCTATAGTTCGCACAGCCTTCCGGTCACATCATCTGCATTCGGCACATACAGTGTGCCATTGAATTGCAAATGAAGTTTTGGAAGTAGATGTGCTGCATAGTTATCCAAAGTTACATGTAGCCTGTCGAATTTGCAACAAAAGATTCAACGTCTCATCATCTTGTCGACCAGCAGCATGTGAGGCATGGTCATCAGGCTGATGGCCACGAATAGGAACAACACCCACTCCATAGGGTTGCCACCATTGGGCAACAACCAGATAAACACCGCAATGATGACCAACGCCAAAAGGGTAAACGGCAAGCCGTTCCATATCAGACGGGTCCAGCGCTCGTATTGGAGGTAGCCGCGCAGCTCCGCAAGGTGGTTTGCAGAGTGCCACAAAGCGAAGTAGACCGCAAACGCCAGTAGGAGAGGCAGAAAAGCCGACACGGCCGCAAGCCAGACGGTGTCGAGCACCGCCAAGGTCAACGGCTTGGGCCTGAACCTGAACAATGCGACTAGGTGCACCGACAGGCTGCCCGCGGCTGCAACATAGCCGGCTTCGTGAGAGATCTGCAATGTCACGACACTGGCGAGAATCTGTTGAACTTCATCGACATGCAGGCCAAACATGACGCCGAGCACTGCTCCGCTGCGGGTGATGTTCATGACGTTTTCACCCAAGCTGACACTGTAGCCGTGCATGTCGCTCTGACCGAAGTGCCAGACTGACATCGCCATGAACACGATCAGCGCCAGCACGGGCAGCACATACCAGAAGATACCGTACAGCAGCATCACGCCCAGGTAACCACCTAGGAATTTCACCCACCCTTCAGTGTCGGTCCGCATTCCGAAGTACCTGAAGGCCACATGGTGGTCGAGTGCCCCGTGCATGATGCCAATGGTGCCTACCAGGGCGATGAACAGCGGGATCTCGATGAACGTTATCCAATCAGGGGCCAGTACGGCGAGCAGCACGAGCACTCCACTCAGGACATAGCGGTACGCCATACAGCTTTAAGAAAGGGTTTTTGTGGGAGTTTCATGAACATGAGGGCTTCTTGAGCCACATTCGATTTCTCATCCAAGAACGTGAATATATCGTCGATCGAATTGCGGCGAAAGAGCCGGTCGAAAACGGGGACCATCTCGGCAGGCTCCTTGTCAATGATGTCGAGCATGAGACTGTCGTACCAGGCAAATCGCCCGGCCGCTTGCCCCGGCAGTGCCGGCAGTCCAGTCTGCTCCCACGAGCGCACCATGTGGCTGCACGCCTGCTGGATGCGCGTGAAGGCGTAGCCCGTGGTCGGCTTGATGGTGTTCGCCAACGATCCGATCGGCCACGTGCGCGGGTTGATCGGACCAGCGGGCCCACCCTTGCGCATCGGGATGCGACCCGTCTCTTCCACTGCCACCGTGTAGCATCCTTTGCGAAGGTTGTACATCGCATCGAGGTAGGCCTCCAGGTGACGCTCGTACAACGGAAGATCCCATGCATCCGGCGAAAAGGCCGTGCACTCGACGAGCGCCCGCCGTGACGTATAGGGCAGCACATACATGAACACGACGCCGTCGCTCACCTGAGGGACATCAAAATCCATGAGGGTGGCACAGTCAGGATCGAATACGTCACGCTCGGCCTCAACCTCCCACCCGTGAAAATGCTGCCAGAGCGGCGAAATCAACTGCCCGCCCTGTGCCGAAGTAAATGCGAAATCGGCCTCAACAACCCCGTCGTCGGTGGCCACCAGCACCTTGCCCGTTTGGGCGTCGTAGTCGATGCCGTGCACACGTTCATTCAGCCACTTCACCTTGTGCCAGCTCGGTGCTTTATCCACTTCGTTACGATATGCACCGCCTGTCGTCCTAGCGTAGATCCATTCTGAAGCCTTCGATGTGTAGGACCCTTCCGGCGTACGCGTCTGGATGGTTGACCACGCCGACGTGTGGTGGGGAGATAGCTGGCCTGACGGCACCCATTGGCACCAGTTTCGATGCTCAATGGCTCCAGGGTCGGCATCGAACATGAGTATTTCCATCGGATCGAGGGCAGAGTGCTTGATTTGCCTCAGCAGTGATAGCCCGCCGGCGCCGGCACCCACAATGGCGACCCTTTTCAACGACATCAGATGGATTTTGGGTTCAATTTAACATGGTGAATAACTGGACAACCCAAATAATTCCCCAAGCAATAAAAATAATTTTTACCAATTAAATACAAATACTATTAATTCGATTCAACTAATTGAATTACAAGGAGATATGATATATAAAATGATTTTCCATTAAAGTATTTGTTGAATTTCTCAAGTTTTTACGGGAACTATCGTGATTGGGAAGCGCTTTCCCGAGGAGTCAGACTTTTTCCCTATTTCGCATCTGACCCAAACCATAACCCAATAACAAAACAGATATGTCTCTTCCTACAATATCAGCGGCCGATTACATGTTGGTGTACAACATGTTGTCGTTCACGATCGCTGCCATGATGGCCGCGTTCGCGTTCTTCATCATGGGCCAGCAGCGTGTGGCACCCAAGTACCGCATCTCGTTGATGGTGTCGGCGTTGGTGGTCGGTATTGCGGCCTACCACTACTTCCGCATCTTCCACAGCTGGGAGACCGCTTACGTGATGGCTGGCGACACCTACGTGGCATCGGGCATCCCGTTCAATGATGCCTACCGCTATGTCGACTGGCTGCTTACGGTGCCCCTCCTGCTTGTGGAGCTTGTGCTCGTGTTGAGCATCGCCCGCGAGAAGAGTGGTCCGCTGCTCACCAAACTGTCGATTGCCGCTGTCCTGATGATCGCCCTTGGTTACCCGGGCGAAGTGATGGCCTACGGCGACAAAACCCTCTTCGGCGCCTACGGCCTGTGGGGTACGCTCAGCTCCATACCATTTGCATACATTCTTTATGTGCTGTGGACGGAACTCGGAACGGCCATGGGCAACCAGCCTGACCGCGTGAAACTCCTGTTCGGTAACATGCGCCTGCTGTTGCTTGCAACTTGGGGCTTCTACCCGATCGTGTACTGTCTGCCGTTCTTTGGCCTTGATCCAACCCAGGCCATCGTTGGCATCCAAGTGGGTTATGCCATTGCCGACGTGTTGGCCAAGGCTGCCTACGGCGTCATGATCTACGCCATTGCCCGCGAGAAGTCGATGGCAGAGGGTTTCGAGCTCAAAGCCGCCTAATCCCATGGCTATCCGCATCAAAAACTCCGTCAAGGGCGCCCTGGGTGGCGCCCTTTTCGGCGTCTTCTTCGCCACCGTGGCGTCCATGCTTCATGGCGGACCCGAACTCATTGTCGGCATCAAGGAGACTTGGTGGTGGTTTGCCGGACTCGGCGCCTTTGCATGGTTCTTCTCGCCGTCGGGCGGCGAGAACAAGCAGCAGCAGTGATTGTCAATAGCCATAACTCCGCACAAACCCTTCGTGGTCGCGCCAGTCGGAGCGCACCTTTACGAACAGCTTGAGGTGTACGTGCTTGCCTACGAACTGCTCGATTTCGACGCGCGCCGCCGTCCCCAATTTCTTTAGCGCCGCGCCGCCCTTGCCGATGATGATGCCCTTGTGACCGTCGCGTCCGACAACGATGTCGGCCTCGATGGTGGCCAGATCGGGCTGGTCGTCGTACTGGATGATGTTCACCGTGGCATTGTAGGGTATCTCCTGGCGGTATTGCAGGAAGATCTGTTCACGGATGAGCTCCTCGACGAAAAAGCGCTCGGGATGCTCGCTCAGGTTTTCTTTGGGGTAAAATGCCGGACCCAGTGGGATGTTGCCCTTGATCCACTCCATCAGCTGGTCGGTGCCCTCGCCGGTGAGGGCCGACAGGCGGAAGACCTCCTTGAACGGATGCCGCGCCTGCAGCTCCTCGATGAGCTTCTCATAGCCCTTCTTGGGGTCGAGATCCACCTTGTTGATGCCCAGTATGACCGGCTTTCCGCTCTGCTTGAAGCTCTCGAAAGCCTCGTCGGGAAGGCGGTCCTCGCCTGTCTCGACCAAAAACAGAATGATGTCGGCGTCGCGTCCCGCCTTCTCGGCACTCTGCACCATCGACCGCTGCAGCGCGTATTTGGGATTGATGAGTCCCGGGGTGTCCAGAAAGATGACCTGGCAGTTGTCGTCGCTGAAGATGCCGATCACCCGGTGCCGCGTGGTCTGCGCCTTGGGGGTGGCAATGGAGAGCTTCTCGCCCACGAGGGCATTCATGAGGGTGCTCTTGCCTGCGTTCGGCTTGCCCATGATGGCAACGAAACCGGATCGGTGTCCGGCAGGGACCTGCATGTCATTGTCCATCATTTCGGATATATCCATTAGGTATTGTACCCTTCAATCAGGTCGGCCATCCGGCGCACCACGGTCGGGAGCCCCTCGAAGAGGGCGTCGCACATGAGCGCATGGCCGATGCTGATGTCATTTGTGTGAGGAACATGCTCCAAAAAAGCCGGCATGTTCGCGAAATTGAGTCCGTGTCCGGCATTGACAATCAACCCCAAGGAATGGGCGCGCTCGGCCGCGGCGGCGAGTCGGTCGAGTTCATGCTGGAAGTCGCCCCTGATGAAGGCATGCGCATAGGTGCCGGTGTGCAGCTCGACGGCTTCGACGCCAAGGTCGGCCGACATCTCCATATCGCGGATTTCGGGATCGACGAACAGACTGATGATAATACCTGTTCCCTTGTACTGAGGCACCACCCGGCGACGCAGGTCGTCGCCCGCCACGGCCAGGTTGAGTCCGCCCTCGGTGGTGAGCTCCATCCGCTTTTCGGGCACGAGGGTCACCAGATCGGGATTGACCTCGAGCGAGATGCCGATCATCTCTTCGGTGGCGGCCATCTCGAAGTCGAGCACGCCAGTCACCGCCTCCTTGAGCTTCCATACGTCGGAATCCTTGATGTGGCGACGGTCCTCACGCAGGTGGAAAACGATGCCGCGGGCACCGTTGGCCTCGCACACGCGGGCACCTTCGGCGGGATCGGGCACCCCCTCGCCGCGGGCGTTCCGCAGGGTGGCGATGTGGTCGATGTTTACTAAAAGGGCTGACATTGTTTTTTCGTGAAACGGTTCTATATTTACTGATGTTTTGCAGGCATACGGCCTGTTTGCATCTCCCCATCTACAAAATACGGACTGGCGTGGTCTAATATAACGGATCGCGCCCGCAGCGGCAATGAAAGTAACGGAACACTACGCCAGAGCCACCGAACCCCTCATCTCGTTCGAGGTCATCCCCCCGAAGCGGGGAAGCTATGTGAAGGGGGTGTTCGACGCCATCGACGCCATCATGCGGTTTCGTCCGCCCTTCATCGACGTCACCTCCCATGCCGCCGAAGCCACCTACGAGGAGCAGGCCGACGGCACCATCCGCCGCAACGTGAAGCGCAAGCGTCCGGGCACCATCGGCCTGTGCGCCGCCATCAAACACCGGTATGGGGTGGATCCGGTGCCGCATATCATCTGCAAAGGGTTCACCAAGGAAGAAACGGAGGATGCACTGATCGAGCTCAACTATCTGGGCATCGACAACGTGCTGGCCATCCGCGGCGACGACCATGCCGCGCCGAAGCCCCACAACCGCAACCGTGGCATCAACGAGTACAGCGCCGACCTGGTGCGGCAGATCCATGGCATGAACCAGGGCATCTACCTGGAAGAGCTCATCGATGCCGCCCCCACCGACTTCTGTGTGGGTGTTGCCGGCTACCCCGAGAAGCATTTCGAGGCGCCCAACCTCGACTGGGACGTACGTCGCCTCAAGGAGAAGGTCGACGCCGGTGCCGACTACATCGTCACCCAGATGTTCTTCGACAACCAGGCCTACTTCACCTTCGTGAGAAAGTGCCGCGAAGCCGGCATTCAGGTACCCATCATCCCCGGCATCAAGGTGTTGACGTCCGCCAAGCAGCTCAGCTCCATCCCGAGGTCGTTCTATGTCGACATCCCCGAAGACCTTGCCCGCGAGATGACCGACAACCCGCAACATGCCCGCGACATCGGCATCGAATGGGGATACCGCCAGTGCCTAGAGCTGCTCGACAACGGCGTGCCCGGACTGCACTACTACATCATGGCCAACCCCAGCGCGGTGGTCGATGTGATCGACCGTCTTCCGTTGGGCGTGGTGGGGTAGGTCCTTCGCCGACACCCCGCTACGATCGGTATGAATCAAAAATGCAGGTCCTTCGCCGACGCTTCGGCTTCGCCTCAGTGTGTCAGCTCAGGATGACACGCTAATTTTTTCTTGGGGGGGGGACAGGCCCTGCTAATGACATTTTCGATGCTCGATGCTCAATGCTCAATGATCAATGCTCAATGCTCGATGACCTACGTGTTTCCACGTATTTTTTTGCTGATTTCTTTCCTCAGAAGGGCGTATCGCTTATATTCCACCCATAATCCGTGTCGGATATACCAAGAAATACGTATCTCGCGTGCAGCTCACTCATCGATCGAACTGGTTTAGTCTCACCCGCCTGGGCCTTATGGCATTGGTCATGGTGTATCTGAGCGCCTGCGGATCTACCCATACAGCCGTCGACAATAAGAAGAATGTCGAGGCCGGGCTGATGAAAGCCTATTCCGAATGGTACGGAACCCCCTACCGCCTTGGCGGGACGACTCCCAAGGGTGTCGACTGCAGCGGACTCGTACAGAACATCTACACGAACGAGTTTTCGGTACAGCTGCCACGCACCACCGGCGAGCAAATGCGCGAGGGGCGCAAAATCAAGAAGACGGAACTGCAAACAGGCGACTTGGTCTTCTTCAAGACCGGCCGGCGCACCATGCACGTGGGCATCTACATGGGAAGCAACCGTTTCCTGCACGCCAGCACCTCGAACGGCGTGATGATCTCGGGCATCACCGAAGACTACTGGAAGCGGAACTACATCGAAGCACGTAGGGTGTTTTAGTGACTAGTGACTAGT
>CAYWCV010000034.1:19468-23528 GCA_964456845.1 uncultured Chitinophagales bacterium
CTGGAAGCGGAACTACATCGAAGCACGTAGGGTGTTTTAGTGACTAGTGACTAGTCACTACCTCACCACCCAAGTCTCGCCGCCTTCGAGCAGTTTGTCGAGGTCGGGCGCGCCGTAGCGCTTCGAGGCGGCGGCCATCTGGTCGGCAACGAGCTGCTCGTAGCTGGCACGTCTCGACTCATAGAACACGCCAAATGGACGCGGGAACCCGTCGGAGTTGCCCGTGGCGAAGAAGCGGCTGAGGATGTAGGCCTTCATGGCGTCGTTCTCGTCGTGGATCCATAGGTCATCGGCACTATAGCCGGCACCTAGGTCGACGACCTCGGGTGTCATGCCGTCAAGACGGATACCCTTGCTGTCGCCGTCGCCGAAGATGAGCGGCATCCCGTGTTCGAGGTAGAGGGCACTTGCCGGACGGCTCGCCTTGTCGGTGTACATTTCGAACGCGCCGTCGTTGAACACCACGCAGTTCTGGTAGATCTCAAGGAACGAGGCGCCCTTGTGCTTGGCAGCACGCATCAGCATGGTGTTCAGATGCTTGGGATCGCGGTCCATCGCGCGGCCGATAAAGCTTCCGTCGGCCCCCAAAGCCAATGCGATCGGATTGAACGGATGGTCGATCGAGCCCATCGGCGTGCTTTTGGTCACCGATCCCTCCTGGCTCGTCGGACTGTACTGCCCCTTCGTGAGGCCGTAGATTTCGTTGTTGAACAGCAGGATGTTGATGTCGACGTTGCGCCGCAGCACATGGATGATGTGGTTGCCGCCGATCGACAGCGCGTCGCCGTCGCCCGTAACCAGCCACACGCTCAGATCGGGACGCGATATCTTCAATCCACTTGCCACCGCCGGACCCCTCCCGTGGATGGTGTGCATCCCGAAGGTGTTCATGTAGTACGGGAAGCGCGATGAACATCCGATACCCGCCACGAACACGATGTTCTCGCGGGCGATGCCCAAGTCCGGCATGGTGTTCTGCACCTGCTTGAGGATGGTGTAATCACCGCAGCCAGGGCACCAACGCACATCCTGGTCGGACGAGAAATCTTTTGAGGTGAGAGCTTCCATAGTGATTAGTGACTGGTGATTAGTGATTAGTGACTAGTGATTAGTGATTAGTGATTAGTGATTAGTGACTAGTGATTAGTGATTAGAGCCATTGGTAGTTTAAAGGAAACACTACTAATTACTAGTCACTAGTCACTAGTCACTAATCACTTTCTTCAGCTCCTCGACCGTGAACGGCACGCCGCGCACGCGGTTGTAGCCCACGGCGGGGATCAAAAACTGGTCGTGGATCAGGCGGATGAGCTGCCCGTTGTTGATTTCGGGCACGAGCACCTTCTTGAAGCGCTTCAGGATGTCGCCGAAGTTGCGCGGGAACGGCGCCAGATGGCGCAGATGCACCTGGCTCACGCTGATGCCGTCGGCACGGGCCTCGAGAACGGCCTGCTTGATGGCCCCGAAGGTGCCGCCCCAGCCTACCACGAGGATGTCGCCGGTTTCGTCGCCCTCCTCGATCTGCAGCAGCGGTATGCTGTCGGCCACGGCGTTGCGCTTGGCCTCGCGGATGTCGGTCATCAGCTGGTGGTTGTCGGGGTCGTACGAGATGTTACCGGTCTTGTTTTCCTTCTCGAGTCCGCCGATGCGGTGTTCCAAGCCCTTCGTGCCGGGCACGGCCCATGGACGCACATACTGCTCATTACGGTCGTAGGGCAGGAAGGCGGGATCACCGTCCTCGCGTGGCTTGGCGAACTCGACCGTGATCGGGTCGAGGGTTGCCGAATTCGGGAACATCCAAGGCTCGGCCCCGTTGGCGATATAGCCGTCGGAGAGGAACATCACCGGAATCATGTGCTCGGCGGCGATTTTGCAGGCTTCGTAGATGCTCGCGAAACAGTCGGCGGGCGACGAGGGCGCAACCACCACGATCGGGCACTCCCCTGCTCGGCCATACACGGCCTGCAGCAGGTCGGACTGCTCGGTCTTGGTCGGCATACCGGTCGACGGACCCGCACGCTGCACGTTGATGATGACCAGGGGCAGCTCATAGATGGTGGCCAGCGCGATGGCCTCCGTCTTGAGGGCGATGCCGGGACCCGAGCTGCTCGTCACGGCCAGGCTGCCTCCGAAGGCGGCACCGATCGACGAGGTGACCGCTGCGATCTCGTCCTCGGCCTGGTAGGTCACCACCCCGAAATGCTTCATCTTGGAGAGCTCGTGCAGGATGTCGGATGCCGGAGTGATGGGGTATGACCCAAAGAACACCTTTAACCCCGACTTTTGACCGGCAGCGATCACGCCCAGGGCGGTAGCCTCGTTGCCGGTGATATTACGGTACGTGCCCGGCTGGATCGACGCCGGCTTGAGCATGTAGCGCTCCGAAAAGAGCTGGGTGGCGGCGCCGTAGGTGTAGCCGTCCTGCAGGGCCTTGATGTTGGCTTCGGCAACCTCCGGCGCCTTCGAAAATTTCTTGCGGAGGAAGTCGATGGTGGGATCCATCGTCCGGCTGAACAGCCAGTAAACGATGCCCAGCACGAACATGTTCTTGCAACGGTCGATATCCTTCACCGACAGACCCGATTCGGCCAGGCTGGCCCGCGTGAGCTTGGTGATGTCGACGCGGATCACCGTGTAGCCGGTGGTCTGAACCGCCTCGAGGGGATCCTCTTCGGGGGCGTACTTCGCCAGCGAGAGGTCCTTCTTGCCGAAGCCGTCCACATTGGCGATGATGATGCCGCCGGCGCGCAGGTGCTTGATGTTGGCCTTCAGGGCGGCGGCGTTCATGGCCACGAGCACGTCGCAGGCGTCGCCCGGCGAGTAGATGGCGCGGCTGCCGAACTGAATCTGGAACCCGGAGACCCCCGCGACGGTGCCAGCTGGGGCACGGATTTCGGCAGGGTAGTCGGGCAGGGTGCTCAGGTCGTTACCCTGCAGGGCGGTGGTGTTGGTGAATTGTGAACCGGTGAGCTGCATGCCGTCGCCCGAGTCGCCGGCAAATCGGATCGTGGCGGTTTCTTTGGCAATTTCAGATAGACCCATGATGAATCGTCAGGGATTACATGTACAATTTGATCAATGTAATGAAAGAGAGCGACGAGGTCAATGATTAAGAAGGCCCTTCGCCGACATCTCGCTGCGCGACGCGGGAAATTACACAGCAGGTCCATCGCTGACACATTGAGGGCGAAGCCCGATATGTCGGCGAAGGACCTGCAGATACAATTGCCAATAAATGTTATATATTATACTTTTATATAACATTTTCACCCACTCTTCCATGTACTCCGTAACCCTGCGCAAACTCGGCGGATCCGTGATCCTCACCCTTCCCAAGGCATGGCTCAAACAGGTCGGCCTGGATGCGGGCAGCGACGTCGCATTGTACATCGTCGACAACAAGCTGATGGTCGAACCAGTGTCGCGACCCGTGTACAAGCTGTCCGACTTGGTTGAGGAATACCGCACCGAACAGGATGAATGCTCGACCGACTCCGACTGGCTCGACGACGATGCCGCAGGCGAGGAGCAGCTGTGAGCACGTACATTCCCGAACGCGGCGACATCATCCACGTCGACCTGAATCCCAGTGTGGGACAGGAGCAGCACGGCAAGCGCTACGTGTTCGTCCTCTCGCCGTCTGCGTTCAACCGGGTTGGATTGGCGCTCGTGGCACCGGTCACCCTGGGTGGCAATCAGTCGCGTAACACCGGTTTTGCCGTCAGCCTCGCCAACGCAGGCACGCGGACCCAAGGGGTGGTCCAAAGCGAGCAGCTGCGCACCATCGACTTCCGGAAACGCCGTGCCACATTTGTCGAACGGGCACCCCGCATCGTCGTCGACGAAGTGCTCGCCCGCGCCGAGACGCTGGTGCGGTGATGAAGGTCCATCGCTGACACATTGAGGGCGAAGCCTGAAATGTCGGCGAAGGACCTTCTGTGTGCAAAGCTAAAGTGTCGTCGAACAACCTTGTATTTCGTGGATTGTCATTGCTAATGATTGCTCATGACTGCTAATGACTGCTCACGCCTTCACAATCCCCTCCACATCGCCCTTGTAC
>CAYWCV010000035.1:0-20999 GCA_964456845.1 uncultured Chitinophagales bacterium
CATTCGGTCGAAACTCGTTCCTGCGAGTAGAAAAAGGCGGCGACTTTTATTTGGGTGCCTGGAATGACGCTCTCAAGATCGACCATTTCTCGGCCGATGGAACCCCGCTGGGCGGTATTGAGGCTACCGTGGCCGAGCGCCCAGTGACCGACACCGACAAGCAGTTGGATCCTCGCACGGCCGACCCTATCGTCGTCGACAAGATCCCAGCCACTCATCCTGCCTACGTGTCGTTCCTTGTGTCGGACAAAGGCAACTACTGGGTGAATATCGGGCAGATCGACGCAAACAGCACCTACTGGGTGGTTATTAGCCCATCGTCGGAAGTGCTTGGCTCGACCCTGCTACCTGCGTCGATTCGTCCCGTACGCATCGTCAACGGCAAGATGTACGCCGCCAACCAAAGCTCAAGCGTTGAGCCTGAAGTTGTTGTGATGAAGGCCGATTTTTAAGCTTTTGGCCGCCAGGGCTACTCGGAGGGTTCAACGAGGAGCCGCATGATCTCCGACAGAAAGTAGCCTCCCCTGCTCAGGTGGGCGAAACTCGTGTTCGAGGTGAAATAAATCACCTCACCTTTTTGTGGCTCGATCAGCAGCACGCTGGTCGAGCCATAATTTTGTGCGCCAACCACATGGTAGCCCGATAGGTTGTACGAGCTGAGCGCCTCGACCGGTGCGGGGTTCATCTCGGTGACGGTGAGATTCTGAAATTTGGGTACCAGTCCGCCGAAGATGGTCTTCCACGATTCACTGCTCAGGAGTTTGTCATCGCCAGAATACCCAGCCATGACGGCGCCGAGCAATTTCTCGACATCATCGATGGATGCGCGAAACCCAGACATCGGGTACAGGTTTTGGTTGTAGTCGGGGATGACATCCATCGAACTGCCCATATGCGGTGAAGTGGCATCGGCATCGGCCGCCGGCATCGTCCATGTTGCGCTCTGAATGCCAAGTGGACTAAAGATGAACTCGTCGACGTACTGGTCGTAGAAATATCCTGTGGATGACTCCACGGCAAGCGCGAGCAGGGCGAGCCCCACCATGGAGTACTCCTCCGAATCGCCGGGCAAATTATTGGTGAACATGTTCTTGGTGTAAAATTCACCCTTCGACACCAGTGATTTTTGCAGCAACGCCTGAAGCGAGTACCGATCGCTCAAGTTGGCGCGGCGAAGCATCTTCTTTTCGTCGGAGGCCAGTGCTTCGTGATTGTAGTTGATGTCTCGGGTGAAGAGGTAACTCCTGTACATGGTGCCCGTTTCATCATTCAAGCCGCCATTGTGGCCCAGCAATTGCCTTACAGTGATGGGTACATCACGGTTGTTTGGGTGCACCACTTGAAACGGGATGATGTCGTTGATGGAAGTGTCGAGCGTGAAATAGCCCTGCTCAACAGCCTTCATTACAGACACGGCCACCAAGAGTGCGTTCAAGGATCCGTGCACCTGTATGGTTCCACCTGTAACCGGAGAGGTTTTTCCGAACTCTCGCACACCACCGACAAAGAGTTTGGTTTGGGCGCCATTGCCCATTTTTAAGGCGGCGTACCCCGGTGCTTTTGCAACTTCGACCAAGTTGGATAGGCGCTCCTGCAACGAAATGCTTGTTTCTTGCGAGAGTGAAGGAGATGATAGCACGAAAGTAAGTAGCATGAAAGCGATTACATGCTTTTGTCCGATTCGGGTCATTTAGATGGAATTGATTGGAAAACGATCAGGTATCTGCGATAACTAAACGTTCGATTACCTCATAGAGTGCGTTTCGAACGATCGGCTTTGAAAGATAATCGTTCATTCCCACTTCTATGCATTTATCCTGCTCGCCTTTCAAGGTTCCTGCCGTAAGTGCCACTATTGGCACCTTTTTGCCTTTGGGGGTGCTTCGGATCTCTAAGGTCGCGTCGTAGCCGTTCATAACGGGCATTTGGATGTCCATGAAAATGATGTCGATATCATATTCATGAAATTTTTTGACCGCCGCATGACCGTCTACAGCCTCGTGAATCACTGCATTCGAGAAATGCTGTCGGAGCATTGTCTTTGCAAGAAGCATGTTCAGGGAGTTGTCTTCTGCGATCAGAATATTGAAACTTCGGTCTTCCGGCTTGGATTCGTCAGTCTTAACTGGGGACATTCTGCTTACGCTATTATCGTAGATAGACGATAATAGATCAAACAGTTGCTGTATTTTTACGGGCTTCACAATTTTGCTTGTGATTTCAAGCTCATTCAACCAGCCCAGGAATTTATCGTCGTCTGCAGCGCTGTACAGTAGAATGACCTTTACCGACTTATCGATCAGTTTGTTGTTGCGCAAGTATCGAACTGTGTCGAGCCCATCGACGTCGGGCATGTGGTAGTCCATCAAAATGACGTCATACGAATTGCCTGACTGAATCATGTCGATGGCATCGGCACCACTTGAAACGGCATCATAGCTAAGCTGCTTGAGGGCAAGCATATCTTGGAGAATCGTCCTGTTGCCATCATTATCGTCAACAATCAGCACTTTCTTGATCAGTTCGATGTTCTCCCAAGCAACAGGCTCGCCTTTCATGGATTCAAAACTTACATCGAAAGAGAACGTGCTTCCAGCGCCGGGCTTGCTCACCAGGTCGAGCTTGCTGCCCATCAAGGCCAACAGGCGGTTGCTGATGGTCAGACCTAAACCGGTACCGCCGTATTTCCGTGTCGTTGAGGCGTCTTCCTGCGCGAACGCATCAAACACTTTTTTCTGATTTTCTTGCGAGATGCCAATGCCGGTGTCGCGAACAGAAAACCTGTACGTCTTCAGTACGCCGTCCTCGTCGGAGCCTACGACTTCCACCTTAAGCTCGATTTCTCCTTTTTCCGTGAACTTGACGGCGTTGCTAAGCAAGTTCACTAGTACTTGGCGCAGTCGCATACCGTCTGCCCAGATGAAACGCGGCACGTTCGCTTTGATATTAAGGAGCATATCGAGGCCCTTCTGGTGGGCTTGATATGAAATTGCGTCAGCTGCCTGGCCTGATAGCTCCAAGATGTCGGTCTTCTCAATGTTCAGGTCAAGCTTTCCTGATTCAATTTTCGAGAAGTCGAGAATATCGTTGATGATGTCCATCAACGAGTTCCCTGACTGGTGCACCAATTTGAGATATTCGGTCTGCGTGGCGTCAAGCCTGGTCTTAAGCAACAGATCTGAGAAGCCGATGACACCGTTTAAAGGAGTTCGAATCTCGTGGCTCATGTTCGCCAAAAATTCTGACTTAGCCCGGCTTGCCTTTTCCGCCAAATCTTTGGCTTTGAACATCTCGCTTTCGTAGGCGATTCTGTCGGTTATGTCCTGGATGATCAGAAATGTGCCGTTAAGGCGTTTATGCTGGTCATGAAGGACGTTCACGGTAACCTGAAAGTGGTTCCGCTTACCGGAAACCAGTCTGTTAATGGTAACGGTCTCGAATTTGTGGTCGTTAATGACCTCCACCAAATGTTCGTACTCGGAAAAGATATCCGATACTGACTTACCAATACACGATTCGCCATCTGGCACAAAAATCTTTGCAAATGCCGGATTATGATCCAAAACCTTGGAGTCGGCGTCCAAAATGACGACTCCTTGCTGCATAGCCTCGATGATTTTGTCTCGTGCGAAGGGTACGAGCTCAAACAGTCGGTATCTGACCAAGCCTATCAGTATGATGATGCCAGACACCACGAATGTGAATGGTGTGATGTCGATGGCTTGCATTGGTCTGAAGCCGGCCAAATAGGCTATGTTTGCTATCCAAGGCAGCACCAATCCCAAGATCACCATTCCGATCTGCTTGCGGAAAAGCGGGGTCGCAAAGCGGTATCTCATCATGAGTAAAGCGACACCCCAAATCAAGTATGCGTAAAAGACGGCGGTATGTATGTTATACCATATGCCATTTTCTAATTGGAGCAGGCTCAAACCGCCCGATTCAATAACCCTATATGACTCGTAGTACCAATTATGCCACTCCAATGTCCAAACAATTAGCAGCGTGGCAGTGGGAAGCAGATATAGAAGCATGTACGCTGGCAGCGTCATTCCCTTTTCGTAACCCGTATATTGAAGGCAAAATGTAAGCCAAAGTGCTGGAATGAGGGCAATGCCAATGTACTCGATCTTGAGCCACATAAGCATCGCTTCCAGCTCGTTGCTGTGCAATTCCATTCCATATGCGGCTGTCCATATGGTGACACCGGCCATCATGATGGAGAACGATTTGACTGAACGTCCACCTCGCACAAATGCGGCCAATGAGGTAAAGCCCGCTATGATTGCGGCTACAAAGAGAGACAGCGTTAAATAGTTGATTTGTAAGTCCATAGCCGCACAATTACACTATCAATGTAAGTAATGAAGCTACCAATTTCATTATGGCCGCAAAAAAAAACAGTTCCGAATGCAGTCTAATTATGGCTGCCTTTGAGAAGGTGAACACTTACTGTGGCCAGTTCGGAATCCGGAAACTTTCGGGCGACTTTGGGGTCGGTTGCCAGCCCTGCCTCTGCAACGATCTTTTCGAACACTTCGAGTTCTACGATAAACTGATCTGAGAAGCCATGCGTGGCGTCGTATGCTGTTGACGCCGTCTTCCCCAAATTGGCTGATGTCAACTTGGGGTCAACAGTATGCAACTCGATCAGAAGCAGACCATGCTTGCTCACGTAGGGTGTCCACTTTAGGAGATGCTCGCGCAGATTGTCCTCCACATCGGAGTTTGATAATCTTTTGCCTTTTGATACGAATGCCCCCGTAGAGGCGCTTGCCCTGCCTGGGGTCTGGGTCATTGGGTCGCTCCAGACCCGATTGTGGTCCAAAAATGTGCGGACATTGAGCAAGTCAGCCAGATCGATGGAGTAATTGCCCTTGAGGTCGCTCGCAAGTACGTCAGGCCTCCCAATATCGCCCCAGATGACCTTTGCCCAAATATCGGCACGGATCAGATTTGCCCTCGTCACCTTTAATGCTGCTTCATTGTAGTCAGCACCTACCAAGAAAAGGGGATGGTCGTCCAACATCTTGCCACGCTTGGTCTGACGATAAATGACGTCGAACAAATGCTCGAGAAAGGCTCCGTTGCCGCAACCCATATCGAGGATTCCCTTGGGCTGATCTTGAATGGGACGGTTAAACACGTCGATGATGATTTCGTCGATCACCGAAAAATAGCCGGCGTGCGCCCCCCCGCTGCCCCAGACGTTCATTTCGCGGTCGACATGGCGCTCATTTCCGGCGTCGTTGAGCCCTTGCAACACCAAGGGATTTCCGAAAATGAGCTCATCCACAGCCCTGAACGTCGGCAGATAGGACACGGTTACACCATACGAGGTGGCCCGCTTGGCAAAATATATGCCCGTGTCAGTGAACTGGTAGTTGCCGTTGTGCTTGGTAAACCATCCCAAATCAGTGAAAAAATCGAGGATGATCCTGAATTGGTCCGGATTCTCATGAAATTCGTCGGGACTGAACCTTGTCTCCATGAAATACTTGTGAAACATGCCACCCATGCCCATAAGGACGATGGTTGGGCCTGCCAATACACCCTCAATATGCTTGAGAACCTGGTCTTGAAGCCTGTTGCGGGCATCTTCATCTGCGGGACGTAAACCAAACCGGTCACGAAATTTGGTCAGGACCTTTTCCCATGCCATGTATGGCTCCATGTCGAAGCGGCGGGGGTGGAATCTGCCTGAAAATTGGATCAGATCCACGACATCCTTGTACAATGGCACAAGTTGGAACGCATATGCGCTGCTCTGATTCGTTTTATAGACCACATCATCACCGTCGATCTCCATCGACAGCCATCCTTGTGAACACAGGATCCGAAGCGCCACGTTGAGGTATCCTTCATTGGCGCCAAATTGTGCCGCCAAATCAGCGATATCCGATTCTTTGTGTTCGATCAAGTAGCCGAGAACACCGTGCTTGTGAAGCGAGAAAGCGGTTGGTGCCGTTACGATTCCATCCAAGTGACGGAAGATCGTCGACCTTAGGTCTGATTTTGTGCGCATATCGAAATAGTTGGAGCCTACAACGTATCCAGGCTCTAGATCATGAACTTAAATTTTGGCCTACTAGAACAATAACGAACAATTCGACCGAAAATTCAAGCTGCCCTTTATCTTACTCAGTAAACGCGATCAGGGCGTTCAAATCGAGGGGCTTGGTGAACATCGTGATGCTCCCATCTTCCGCTCGTGGCCATTCGCTTTCGAGCCGATCCCAGTATAATTCGATCCCGTTGTTGTCGGGATCGTTCAGATAAATGGCTTCCGAAACGCCATGGTCGGCCGCTCCTGTTATCGGATAATCAAAATCGACCAGCCGTTTGAATGCGACCGCCAAGTCTGACCGTGTCGGATACAGGATAGCCACATGAAACAAGCCCGCTGCCCTCTCGGGAGCTGGACGCGCATTCTTACTGTACCACGTGTTCAACCCGATATGATGGTGATACCCACCCGCTGATACGAAGGCCGCATCCTCGCCGTACATGGTCACCAATTCGAACCCCAGCAAGCCGCAGTAAAAATCGAGGGATTGTTGGAGATCAGATACTTTAAGGTGTACATGGCCTATTTTGGCGCTGGCAGGTATCGTGTACGACATGGTATTACGCTCTGAATTGAACTTCCTTCCACTGGCTGAAGAGACCGGCAACACGAAGACGTTGGTACTTGCCGGTGCTTGTAACTGGTATCTGATCGCCAAATATCACCACTTTTGGCGATTTCGAGAATGGCAGATGCTCGCGACAGAACTTCAGTATGGCTTCAGGTTCTTCTGCTATTCCATCATGAAGTTGGATGTATGCACCGATCTCTTCGCCATACCAGTCGTTCTCAAATCCTACGGAAATGCCTGCCTTGACGCCGGGAGCACGGTTGATGACCTCATCGATCTCTAAGGGTGAATAATTGACGCCACCCCTAATGATGAGCTCCTTGAGGCGCCCCGTAATGAAGAAATAGCGTCCTCCATGGCCATCGCCCCTCCAGAACCCCTCGTCGCCACTCCGAAACCACCCCCAGGCGAATGTTGAAGCATTCGCATCAGCGTTACGATAGTATTCCTGCATGATATTGGGACCCCTGATTACGATCTCTCCACGCTCGCCCTCAGGCAGCGACTTACCGCTAGAATCGTGAATGTCCATGTCGTTGCAGGGCAACTCTACGCCGATACTGGGATAGCCATGGTCGTGCAACCACGCATCGTGCTCCTGTTTGTCCAAATTCAAGGGCATGAAGCACGAGTAGCATGTAGTCTCCGAGAGTCCGTAACCGTGAATGATTCGGATTCCGAATATATCCGTAAAGTTGCGGGCTGTATTCACTGTAAGGGGACCCGCACTGCAAATGATGTATTTGAAATGAGGTATCGAAATGTGCAGGCCGTCTGGCCAATGGTGCATCAAGTACTGCAGCAACGTTGGCACAACGCTGACAGTACGAACTTGCTCCTGCGATATTCGCTCAAAAAAATGCTCCGTCTGAAATTTTTGATTCAAAACCGTTGAGGACCCGGTAAAAAACGGTGTCAACAGGGTCAAGATGGTTCCATTTACGTGATGGATCGGCAATACGCACATCATACGGTCGTCCCACCCGAATCCGTGCCAATCCATGATGGCTCTGGCGTTCTCCATCATGATGCCCTGGGTCAGGAGTACAGCTTTGGGGTTGCCCGTCGTACCCGAGGTGAAGACAATCAGTGACCCCTCATTGTATGAGAACCAAGGCGCCACCTCTTCACTACGGTAATGCGCATCATAACCTAAATGGTCTGATGTGCATATTGTGGTACGAATACTGGAATCCAGGCCGTGCTGGTGCAGGAGTGCACTCCACCGTGGTTCGTATTGGTCGCGCACAAATGCAAAGCTGACATCTGAAAAACTGAGAATGAAGGCTATACGCTCGTCATCTTCTCCCAGATTGATGGGCACCACGGTGGCACCAATCATCCAACATGCGAAATAGTGCACTACGGTGTGCCAATGGTTATGCGATACAGTCGCCATACGGTCACCTTTGCCGACACCATTGTCGACAAGGTAGGCTGCACACTGTTTTACTCGGTGCACAAAATCTTTGTATTTAAGCTCAAGTCTGACGCCGTCAATGTCGTACCAGATCAGCCAAGGACGCTCATCAAACTCCCTTTCTTTGAGAAGTTCGGAGACTCCTATGTACGGAAGTGGCTCGATCGGCTTGCTGCATTGGTGCGCTAGAGCCATCTTTTCAAGTAATTTCGGAGCGTAGTTCATACTAAGACGACTTTATTCGGGGCGTTGCAATTCGATCTCATTCCCTATGGTGGCATAAAAGGGTCCTGCCAATTTGGAGATGGGCCTGAAGGCGCCATGATCAATACGGTTTTGGTCGATGATTGCATCATCGACATGCATCACCAAGGCCCTCAGGAAGATGGCGTCGCTGCCACGCATGTCGTCGCCGAGAAAATGATGCTCATGAAGCACACATTCAAAGGCGATAGGGCACCCCTCAACAAGGTCGGCCTTCACCACGCTTGCATGGATTGCTTTCAGCCCTGCAAGGTCGAATTCGTCCTCTCCATGAGGAAGGGTTGCGGCAGTGGCATTCAAAGCTTCCAACTGATCGATTCCGGCAATATGGATGACGGCTTCCCCAGTTTCCAATATGTTTCGGGCAGTGTCTTTCGACTCATGTCCGTGTTTGTTTCGTTGGGCGAAAATCGCGAAAATGAGTGGATTGCTGCATGCCACAGTGAAAAAGCTGAAAGGTGCGAGATTTCTCCTTCCGTTGCCGTCTCTTGTAGATACCCAGGCAATTGGACGCGGAATCACGCTGCCAATGGCAAGCTTGTACCGCTCGCGTCCCTCAAGTTTTTCAAGGTCGATGATCATCAGGCGTGGTCGATCCAGCTGTAAGGATAATGGCCGTCGTCAATGGCCTTGGCCTGCATGGTCAGATAAAGCGGGCGGAAAGTATCGATCATGACGGCGTATTCTTCCGTCTTTGCCTTTCCGATGCTTTTCTCGACCGTACCTGGATGGGGTCCGTGCGGAATGCCGCCAGGGTGGTGAGTCAGGCTTGCGTAATGCACTCCCTTCCTGCTCATGAAGTCACCCTCCACATAGTAGAGGACCTCGTCTGAATCGACATTTGAGTGATTGTATGGAGCAGGTATGGCCAGCGGATGGTAATCATAAAGCCTAGGCACGAAAGAGCAAACCACATAATTGTGGGCTTCAAACGTCTGATGTACCGGCGGTGGCTGATGCACACGTCCTGTAATAGGTTCGAAATCCTTGATGTTGAAAATCCATGGGTAGAGATAGCCGTCCCAACCCACGACACTGAACGGATGCTGCTCGAAAATGTAATGGTGAAACCTGCCCTGCTTCTTGATGCGCACATCAAACTCGCCTTTTTCATCGATGCAGAGTGGCTCTTCGGGCCTTCTGATGTCGCGTTCACAGAACGGGCTGTTTTCCATGAACTGCCCGAGTTTTGAGATGTACCGCTTAGGCACCCCGATCGGTCCAGTGCTGTCGACACACAGCATGCGGTTGTCGGAAGTATCAAAATGGATCTGGTACGTCGTGCCCCTCGGAATGACGATGTAATCGCCTTCCATGAACGGCAACGAGCCGAACTGCGAACGCATTTCGCCCCTGCCCCGGTGGATGAACACGAGTTCGTCATGCTCGCCATTCCGGTAAAAGTAGTCCATTTTATCGGCCGGGATACACACGTAGATCACACAGTCGGCATTGAACAAGAGTGGAATCCTGCCGGATACGGGATCACCATGTTGAGGCATGTCTTTTGTCACGAGGTGATGGTGCCGAAGCAGGTGCTCCTTCCATGGCTCAATGACGATTTCAGCGCCCTGTTCCACTCGTTTGACCGTTGTGGGCGGCTCGATGTGGTAAAGCAGCGACGACGATCCGCTGAAGCCCTCCGCACCGAAAAGTTCTTCCGAATAGAGCTTTCCGTCGGGCCGCCGAAATTGAGTATGCCGCTTTTGGGGTATGGACCCGAGTCTGTGATAAATCATAAGTTACCTCTGAGTTCCTGTTCGCGTTCGATGGATTCAAACAAGGCCTTGAAGTTGCCCTTGCCGAAACCCCGAGCACCTTTGCGTTGAATGATCTCAAAAAACAGCGTTGGACGATCCTGAACAGGCTTGCTGAAGATTTGCAGGAGGTAGCCCTCATCGTCGCAATCGACCAAAATCCCAAGCTCTTTCAGGTCGTTGATGGGTTCGTCGATTTCTCCCACCCGCTCGATCAGCTCGTCGTAGTACGAACTGGGCACTTTCAGAAACTCCATACCGTTCGCCGTAAGTGCGCGTACCGTCTTTACGATATCGCCCGTAAGCAATGCCAAATGTTGCACACCGGGGCCACGGTAATAGTCGAGGTACTCTTCGATCTGGCTTTTCTTTTTCCCGTCGGCCGGTTCGTTGATCGGGAATTTGATTCGGCCGCGCCCTCCGGCCATCACTTTCGACATCAAGGCGGAGTATTCGGTCGAAATGTCCTTGTCGTCGAAGCTGAGGTATTGGGTGAAACCCATCACGTCGCGGTAAAATGCTACCCAGTCGTTCATCTTGCCAAGTTCGACATTGCCTACACAATGATCTATGTATTGTATCCCGACCGGGTCTACTAGCTGGGGACCCGATTTCGGAACAAATCCGGGAAGAAATACACCTTTATAATGGCGCGTATCGATGAAGGAGTGCACGGTATCGCCATAGGTTGCAATTGCTGCATATCGAACTGTTCCGTGATCGTCGGTCATGTCGATTGGTGGCGTTACGGAAACGGCACCGCGGCGGACACACTCGGTGTAGGCACGGTCGACATCTTCGACAAGCATGGCAAGATCTTTGACGCCGTCGCCGTGAAGAGACACGTGTTCAGCGATCGAACCCTCGGGTCCCAAGGCACCGGTTATTACAAGACGGATATTCCCCTGTTGCAGCACATACGACACACGGTCCCTGCTGCCGGTTTCAAGACCCCGGTAAGCAACGAGTGTGTAACCGAACATTGTTTGATAATAGTGAGAGGCCTGGCGGGCGTTGCCGACATAAAATTCGGCATGGTGCATGTCGATGAGCCCTAGATGGTCGGTGAATTTTTCCTCGATCGGACGTTCAAGTAGTTCAGATGATTGCATGAGTATCGTATTCTAGTGTTCGTATTCTATGTAAATGTAGTTCCTATTTCCTAATCACTAATCATTAATTACTGATTACTGATCCCTGATCCCTGATCACCGGTCACCGGTCACCGATCACCGCTACGTGACTCTCCTCGAAATGCTTCATTTCGTCGGGAAGCCCAACAGTGATGCGCACGCAGTTGGGCAGCCCAAAAGCAGGAAGCCGCCGCAGTACAACACCGTTCACCAGCATTCTGTCGGTATAGGCGATTGCATCATGCTCTGAGTCGAATATAACCATAACGGAATTTGCAACCGATTTCACATACGGTACATGATGTTGATCCAGAAAGTCGTAGAGGCGCATTTTCCCGGCCCGCACAATCTCAAGGCTCTCTTCGAGGAAATCCCTGTCGTCGATGGCGGCAAGCGCGGCCGCCTGTGCCGGGGTCGACGGCTCGAATGGAAGCTTGACTTTTATGAGGTTGGCGATGAGGTCTTCCTGTCCGATGCCATATCCCACCCTCAAGCCTGCCAAACCATACGCCTTCGAGAAGGTGCGCAGGGTAATCACGTTGTCGAGCCGATATTGAAGCGAATCGGGGAAGTCTTCGATGCCGTCGGTATACTCCACATAGGCCTCATCGAGCAGAACGAGCACATGAGACGGCACCCTGGCCATGAACGCCTCAAATTCGTCTCTTGTAAAATAGGTGCCCGTAGGGTTGTTGGGGTTTGCGAGGTAGATGATCTTCGTCTCGGGAGTGATGGCGTCGGCCAATGCCGGCAGGTCAAAACGGTAGTCTGCCGTCAACGGAACCTGCCTCAGCCTGACACCCCTGGCATTGACGAGTACAACGAATCCGATGAATGTCGCAGCGGCTGTGAGCGCCTCTTCATGGTCGTGGAAAAAGGCCCTCATCACCAGCGACATGACTCCTTCCGATCCGCTTGCCGCAATGACGTTCTCGCGTTTCACGTTGAGTTTGGAGGCGATCCTGTCGCGCAGTTCTCCAGCCGTCGGATCGGGATAGTTCATCACGCTCGAGAAGGATGCTTTGGCCGCCTCAATTGCCTTCGGACTTGCACCAAGACGATTTTCGTTTGATGCCAATTTCGAGATCTTGGGTGGATTATACTCTCGGATAACCTCTTGAAGGGTCTTCCCGGCAACATACGGCTGAAGCTCCCTGATGTGACGCGGAATGAGCAGTTGGGGCGAGATCAATTGTCGATTATTGGTTTATTATGTACATTAATCAATTATAGGTACGAAAAAGTCTTTTCTTTCGTTGCCACCATAAATTGTGGTCATAAGTTACGAAAAAGCGCTTTCTGACACAGTAAAAATCATCAAGTATGAATCAGGAACAGGTACTAGCGTCGATTCCGTCCTATCTGCGGCCCTTTTGCGTGCAACAGAAGTATAGCGAGTACACCTCACAAGATCAGGCTGTATGGCGCTACATCATGCACCGCAACATGCACGCTTTACGTCTGCATGCACACCCAGCCTATGTAGAAGGCCTGGAGAAGACGGGCATCAACATCGAGAGCATACCCGATATCGACGAGATGAACGAATGTCTTGGCAAAATTGGCTGGCGCGCTGTTGTTGTAGACGGATTTGTGCCTCCAGCCGCATTCATGGAGTTTCAGGAACATAAAATCTTAGTCATATCTGCCGAAATTCGGAACATCAACAACGTCCTGTACACACCGGCACCAGACATCGTGCATGAGGCTGCAGGCCATGCACCCATTATCGCGGAGCCTAAGTATGCCGAATTTCTGCAGCGTGTGGGCGCATACGGTGCAAAGGCCGTCTTTTCGAAGCTGGACTATGAGCTGTACGAGGCAATTCGATACCTGAGCATCATTAAAGAGTATCCCGATGCCACACAGGCAGAAATCGAACAGGCCGAGAAGGAAATGCATGACGCCATCGCACGGAACACGGAGCCAAGCGAGGCTGCGTTACTCTCGCGCTTTCACTGGTGGACGGTTGAATACGGGCTCATGGGCACACCCGAGGATTATGCGATATATGGTGCCGGGATCCTGAGTTCGGTTGGCGAAAGCAAGGCCTGCTTGGATCCGAAAGTCAAGAAAATAACGCTTTCGACCGACTGTGTGAACTACAACTACGATATAACCGAAATGCAGCCGCAGCTGTTTGTCGCCAAGGATTTTGACCATCTTTTGGAAGTGCTGGAAGACTTTGCCTCGACCATGTGCTTCCGAACAGGGGGCTATGATTCAGTGAAGAAACTGATCGCATCTGAAAATGTGGGCACCTGCACCCTTGATTCGGGTCTGCAAATATCCGGTGTGTTTACATCAGCCTTGACGGATGATTCAGGCAAAGTCTGCTGGTTGAAGACGGAAGGTCCTACCCAACTGGCGTGGAACGACCAAGAGCTATGCTGCCACGGCACCCAATACCATGCTGAGGGTTACTCGACGGTGCTTGGAAATTTGGCCGGCTCCGATAAACCCTTGTATGCGTTCAGTGATGCCGATTTGGCGCATGTGGGGATTTTTCTTGGGGAAGATATCACCCTCCATTTCGAGAGTGGATATACGATTACTGGCAAACTGAAGAATCTGACTCGGCGCGACGACCAGTTGGTACTTATGGCTCTTGCAGGCGCCACCGTCAGCGATCCATCTGACAAAACTATCAGTTTGTTCGAGCACGAGATCTTTCACCTTGGCTTAGGCTCGAGCGTGACAGGCGCATACAGCGGAAGTGCCGATCGCTCAAAATTCAACGTGTACCCAGAACCCTCCAAGCGAAAAACCATTAAAGTTCAACACACAAGAGATCAAAAGATCCTGTTCTCCCTATACGGGCAAGTGGCGGCAATGAGAAAAAGCAACAACGCTTCAATAGCCGTTCTGAGCGACATATACGACCGTTTGGATACTTACCCTAGCGAGTGGCTAATCCGTTTGGAGATGCTTGAACTGTGTGTCGAGCACCATTTCGAGCCCTTGGCATCGTCGCTCAAGGCAGATTTACTCCAATTATGCAGCGTAAATGCGGAGTACGACGACCTTATCAAATCCGGCTTGGAAATGTTGGGCAACCAAACCGAGTTGGTGTGACTCTGCCTCCATTAAGATTGTACTAATGTGGCTGGCAAGCAGTTAAACTTTCCTAACAGCTTGCAGGGTTCACCGAACAGGTTGTTAACTTTAGGGCATGATGCAAGACACCACCATCGGCGGCCCAAAAAATGTCGTCATTACAGGAACAAGCCGAGGAATCGGACTTGAGACCGCACTTTACTTGGCGAAGAAAGGCCACAGGGTGCTAGCCCTGTCTAGGAATGTAGAGCCTATTCGCGCGATAGCACGCGAGTATGGAGGGCTCATAGAATTTGAGTCTATCGACTTGGCCGACCATTCTGCCAACCTCGAAAAAGTGATCGCCGATCACTTTGATCGGGTCGATGCCTTGATCAACAACGCCGGGTCCCTCATTAACAAACCTTTTGTTGAAACGGGTATCGATGAGTGGAGGACCTTACTTGAAGTCAACCTGATCAGTGCCATTCGCATGGTTCATGCCTGCCTGCCGCTCATGTCGCGGAACGCGCAAATACTGAATATCAGCAGCATGGGCGGTTTTCAAGGAAGCATCAAGTTCCCTGGGCTTTCGGCATACAGCACAACGAAGGGCGCGTTAAGCATCCTTACCGAATGCTTGTCGGAGGAATTGATTGGTCACAACATCAATGTAAATGCCCTGTGTCTGGGCGCTGTGCAGACCGAAATGTTGGGAGAGGCATTCCCTGGCTACACGGCACCTGTAAGTGCACAGCAAATGGCCGCATATGTCGGGGACTTTGTGGTGACACACGGCAGGCTTTTCAACGGGAAGATCATTCCTGTCGCCATCAACAACCCCAGCACGTAACCGCTGCTTCAGGAGCCGATCAACCCAGGCTTGGCAGCTGCTTTCCGGGCTGTGCCTCATCGGTATCGGTTAGCGCCTTCAAAACAGCCCTCACGGTCAACTCATGTCCTGCCGGCGTGTGATGCAACCCATCCGACAAGAAGTTCCATAACTGCGGCGGATTGCCCATGCGAGAGCCAAGAGGGTCGACTATGTAGCCTGGCTTTCCGACAATCACTTCTCGGAACTGCGCCAAGTCACTTTCATGCACGAACGCATCGAAGTAGCCAAGGTCTTCCATCATCTGGGTGATCACACCTGGCGGAGTAATCCATACTGGTGGGTTTGGGACAAACTCTTCGAACACCTTGCTCAATACGTTGATATTCTCCCAAAAGTCGGCCAGTGACACCGTCGTCCGGTCGGGTGCGACAATGGGCCTTGCGGCGTCGTTGGTTCCGAATGCTACGAACACCCAATCGGGTTCCAGCTTGACGATGGTCCGAATACGACGCAGCGCATCATAACTGGTATCGCCCGATATGCCAAGGTTGTGGAATTGATATTTGGGCTCAGGTGTGATGATCTCCAGCATATGGCGCAGTATTTCAAACCAACCCTGGCGGTCGTCTGTGAGCGAGTCGCCGAAGGCCACGATCGTTTGCCCGTTCTCGAAAGGCAATCGCTTCAACTGAGACCGGACCTCGTCATCGTTCAACAACTCTACGGCTGTGTTCCGTGCAATCTCGTCGAACCGCTTTCTGGCCTCGACGAGCTCATTTTCGCTGATGCCCATAAATGCTGCGACATTTCGAACGCTTGATGCTCCAGAATATAATGGGAAATGCTTTTCTGGACTCTGAAACGCCATAAAATACCGTAGGATATCGATGTTGTCGATATCGTTGTCGAGGTCACTCATGTGAATATGTTTCCTTTAGATGTTGAAATAGCTTGGGCAAACCGGTCGATCCGTTCTCTTCGATGTAGTTCACCGTGTTTGGGATATGTGCCCGCGGGCGAACGGGGTCGACGAGATATATTTCTGCGTGTCTTGGCACCGCGTTAACGAGTCCGGCAGCCGGATACACTTCCAACGACGTGCCAGCTACGATCAGGATGTCTGCTGATTCGCACCACTCAGCCGCTACCTCAATCAATGGAACCATCTCGCCGAACCAGACGATATGAGGCCTCAACTGTCCACCATCCGGGCAGCGTTGACCGATAACGATTGGAGCATCGGCAATGTCGACCACATAGTTTGGGTTGGTTTCGCTGCGCACCTTTCGCAGTTCGCCATGCAAGTGCAATACTTGAGTGCAACCGGCCCTTTCGTGAAGATCGTCGACGTTCTGAGTAACAAGCTTCGCCCCAAAATGACGCTGGATGTCTCGTATCGCCAAGTGCCCGTCATTAGGCGTTGAATGAAAGGCCTGCTTTCGTCGGGCATTGTAGAAATCGAGCACAAGTTTCGGATTTCGGTGCCAACCGTCGATGGAGGCCACCTCCATCACGTCGTAGTTTTCCCAAAGCCCACCCGTGTCCCGAAATGTGAGGAGACCGCTCTCGGCACTCACCCCAGCACCAGTCAAGATGACGACGTTTGGTTTTTTCGGATCCATGAACCTATCACTTGCCGGCTCTGACAAGGCTTAACCAGCTGCTTTCCTCGTGGTAGTCTTCGACGAGTCGCAAGCTTCCCGTACGGCGATAGGAGCAAAGGATGGTGTTGATTTCTTGATCCAAGAACTCGATGGCATTTTGGATCAAGTTTGAATTGAACCCACGCTCACCTAGTTTGATGACCGATTCCAAAGCCAATATGCGTCCCAAGCCTTGACCAAGGTGCACAAGTTTGTCTTGCGCCATCTTGATGTCGAGCTCGAAATTCAGGCTATCCTTCAAATAATCGGCTGCCTGCGAAGTGAGGTCGTTAGCCTTGAGGTATTCGTAGAGGTTGCGGACGTTGAGCTTGCGCATGCCCTTGACCACCGATTCCGAAATCTGCTGATAGAGAATGTCGTTTGAACCTTCAAATATCTGGAAGGGCCTGCTGTCTACTATGGCACGACCCGCAATGTGGTCGTAGGTATAACCCTTTGCGCCGACAAGTTGCATCAGCGACTGAGCCGCATGCTGCATCAAGTCGGTAAGAACGGTCTTCACGGAGTTCGCCTGCAGATCTTCCTTGGAAAGGTCAACGTCCATCCCTGCATGTTCGGTCGTGTTTGCACACATTGCGGAACAGATGGTGAACGAAGCCTGGAGCTCGGCGAGTCTCCGCTTGACCTGTTCGTAGTTGAATAGACTTTGACCACCCACAAATCGGTCTTTGCAATGCGCCACGGCCTCGTCCAGCATGCGGCGCAAGAACCCCATGCCCATACCGGGGAACTGGATACGGCTGCGGTGCAGGATATCCAACATCATTTTTAGACCCGTATGTTCGGGTTCGAGGCGATACGCCTTCGGAACCACAATGTCGAGTTCGTTACGTCCGTAGGGCAACATCATAAGCCCCAAATTCCTGTACAGTTCGGTCACTTCCAGACCTGGGTTTCGGGTGTCGTGCACAAAGAAGTCGATGTCGCGCGACAGCTCGCCGCTATCATTTCTGCGACGGGCCGTAATGAGCCAAAAGTCGGCCCAGCTTGTGAGGCCACCCCAGTGTTTTGTGCCCTTGATGGCAAAACCGTTTGCACCTTCTTCGAAGCTAGTCTGCATTTTGAGCGCATCCGAACCGAAATCCGGTTCAGTGATCATAAGCCCGCCAAGGGCATTATGGTGCATGAACCGATTAAAGACAGCCTGCTTGGCCTCTTCAGAACCGTAATTGGCCAAAGGCTGCAGAAACAATGCACCATTGATCCCGACCATCAGCGACAAAGCCAGCGATTCGTAGCCGCTTGCCTCAAGTACCGAAAGACACTCTCCGACCTTGCCGCCACGACCCTCATACTCAGCGGGTATGAATGCAGACAACGGCTTATGCTCCAAAATTCCGTTAAGCATGTCGGCTGGGATGCCGCGCTGCTCATGCAGATGAGTCTGGTTATCGGGATCAGAGAAAAGTCGTTGCAGCTTTTCTTTGTACTGATTCAGGTATGAACTAAACGATGTATGGGCGGTATTTTGTCCACCGCTAATAATCTGAGTTTGCAAGAGATATGGAATGATCTGAATAGGACAGTTTACGTTACCATAATATACGGCCGAAAGTAGTAATAATTATGTAAAAGAACTCCCCTGCATGATACCGGATTTAACAATCCGGCATCAGCAGGGGGATTTCAGGGCATCATTTTACCAAGCTGACCTTTTGTGACGATGATTGTGAACCTGATTCCAGACGGATGATGTATACGCCCGAAGTTAGACCCTTTCCATCGATCATCACTTGATGCGTACCGGCCTGCTTCAAACCCAGCTCAAGCAATCTCACCTGCCTCCCCAACATATCAAAAAGCGATATCGTGACTTGAGCTGTTTGCGGCAGGGAAAATTGGATGTTCGTCGCCGGATTGAACGGATTTGGCCAGGCCGGCATGAGCTCAAGCTTTGTTGGGAGTTCGGTTTCTGTAAACAGCGATGTGGTCAATCTCCTGAATGGGAACATGGCCGTTGTGGTTACACCGGGCGACAATGAGATTTTGGGGTACACAAAACCGTCCGGCAAGCTCCAATTCGAATTTGGAACCGGCACAATTTCATGGTTTCCCACCTTGTCGCTCGTCAATTCGTAACGGCCATCGGCGTTGGTTACTGAAAATGGCTCGCCAGCATCGTAAGCTCTGTTTCCATTTTCATCCCAGAAGACCCTGACTCCCTCGATTCCAGCTTCATCCGAATCCTCCCAATTGCTGTTTCCGTTTTTGTCGTCATAAACAGTACCAGTTACCGTCCACACAGCGGCCAAAGGGGCAACCTCGAACACATAGTCTTCAACTTCGCCCTCAAGCGTTGCGCCGCTGCTGCCGACACCTGGAGTCTTCGACAAACGGATTCTCACATAAAGTTCATCACCAGGAATTGAATACGACGGTGTAAACCGGAAGGGGTATGATCCCGTACTTACTTGCTCATCACGTAATACAACCCCACTTTGGTCGTCGAACCTTCCCGAACCGTTGTAGTCTGTCCATACGGTCAAGTATCCATTTCCGACAATCGCGATGGGTATTGTGATCTCCGAGCCTCTTGTCAACGTAACGGGATTTAATCCGTCGTCGTTGTCGGCACTGGCATCGGCCGATGGCTTTCCGTCAGGCTCGGTAATGACATTTGAGCCGAGATACAGGGTCGGTGAGCCAACGAAGGTCTGGATGTGACGGGCACCGTCCCCTTTCCTTCGGAGCACTTCACCATCTATGCCCCATGACATCTTTTCAGGGCGCAGCAACGTTCCATATTTTTGTGGTGCGTCGCCATAATCGGCCCGGATTGTGCCAATGTCGGCGCCATATTGCGCAATTAACTGGATGTGGTGCACATGAAAAGCCTCCTGACCAAAGACGTTGCGATAGACTACAGGATCAGTGTCGAGGTTGGCCACGAGTCTGCCGTTTATAACGGGCAGGCGGAGGGTAGCGCCCTTGAGTTGTATCGATGAATCCCCTGTATAAACGTTCGATTGGTTTGAAATCACCAGATCGATGTCTAACTCTACAAATGCTGTGTCGGCGTTGGCCGCTTGGGTAACCAATCCTGTTGAGGTGCTGCCCGTCTTCAATCTGGCACGAACATCTCCATACACTTCCGACCAGGCCGCCATGTCAAGCGTACTCACGTATAGAGCCAGACTATGGTTTCCGTTGGATGCAGTTGGTGCCTCTTGCTGGATCACCATGTTGCCAGTAAATAGGATACGCTCGTCGGGCGTGCCGTCTTTGTCTGCATCCACCCATACGGCCATCGTGCTCGCGAGGGTGTCTGCACGTTGCGTAACGCCTCCAAGCCAGCCAGTTGCAGTAATTTTAGGGTCAAATGAAAAGGACTTCCTGTCCAACCCAAAATGCTGACCGGGTTGCAAGATAACTCGATAGGTTACAGCCGGAACAGTGGATGACGAGGTAGGTCGCACACTTTCAGGGTATACCGGCGTATACACAGAAGATTCGACGTACACCCAATATTCACCGGCAGCCAAGTTGTCGAAGCGGAAGCGCCCGTCCGAATCGGTGAGTAACGTCGTTGTCGTAATCTGCCCCGTTGAGCTCATGTGGTCCAAATGCACCGAAATTCCACTCATAGACGGCTGCTCGCTCTTCCAATCCTGCCAATATTCGTCGACACTGAAGTTGTAGTACACATAACCCGAAATGCTGCCTGGGCCCGGTGGTACGGGCGTCTCAATCTTGCCAAACAACAGATCGTTGTTCTGGTCCCCTCCAACAAGCGTCAACTCGAAAGCTTGACCATCGCTGCCACTTGCACCAGCTGGAAACGTTTGGGTCCAACCGGCATCCAAATCGGCACGGACACGGAACGTGCCTTCTGGAATTTGGCCAATCTGAAAGAAACCGTTGCCATCGGTCAGGGCCGAAAGCTCGCCGGAGTCATACGTGTCGTTCAAGTTTGTGTCAACATAAATTCTGACACCCTGAACGCCAGGTTCTGCAATGTCACGATTTCCATTGCTGTTTACATCGTGGAACACGATACCGCTCACCATTACAAAAGGATTAGCCTGTTGTTGCTGACTCACGCCAAAGTTTAAATCAGTAGCATTGGGCGCATTAGCGTTCAGGAGAAGCAGATGCTTGAAGCCAGCCTGTTGTGATGGGGATGTCTGCTCCCATCCCTGCTGCAGACTTACACGGATGGTATATCCTTGAAACGGCAGGTTGTCGAAAAGGTACACTCCGTTGGCATTGGTCACCGAAAAAGGCTCGCCTTGATCCAATTGCCCGTTGTCGT
>CAYWCV010000036.1:0-20889 GCA_964456845.1 uncultured Chitinophagales bacterium
TTTGGCGGCACCTCGATGGCCGACCATGACACCTGGAAGCAGGTGCTTGAGATTGTACGATCTACAACACGCCCGATACTGGTCGTATCGGCAACGTCCGGCACCACCAACGCCCTCCTGAAATCGGCTCAAATGGCCATTTCGGGCGATCTAAGCACTGGACTCGCCATTGCCGACGAGCTTGAAAGCAAGCACTACGCCATCATCGACTCGTTTTTGGATACGCATGCAACTGCAGGCAACATCGACAGCCTTCGGTCAGAAGGTCACGCTCGTATCAACGAGTTGCTGCAGTTGCTTCGCAATTACCTCACTGGAATTCACACGCTTGGCGAGCTCACCGACCGCAGCATCGACGCCATCGGCTCGATCGGGGAACGGCTCTCATCCTATCTGATATGCCTATGTGGACAATCGATGGGGATGAATACAGCCTATGTCGACGCGGCAGAGGTCATCAAGACCGACAGCCGATTCACCCAGGCCGTTCCCGACATCGAGGCGATATCCTATAAGGCCTCGTCGGTGCGCAAGCTCATGGATGAAGGCGCCATTCCCGTGATGGGCGGCTTCTACGGCAGCGACAAGAACGGGGTGATCACCACGCTTGGACGCGGAGGCTCCGATTTCACGGCAAGCTTGGTCGGGCTGGCCGTCGGCGCCGAAACCATCGGCATCTGGACCGACGTGTCGGGGATGTACACGAGCGACCCGCGGTTCATCAAGGGCACGAAATCCATCCCCGAAATATCGTTCGGCGAAGCAGCCGAGCTGGCTTATTTCGGAGCCAAGGTGCTGCATCCGGCCACCATCCAACCCGCCGTTGAGCGCAACATCCCTGTGCTCGTCAAAAACACCTTCGAACCGGAGCATCCAGGCACGACGATCCGCGTCGACGCCTCCAAGCACGGCGACATTCGTGCCATTGCCTTCAAGAAGGACATCACGGTCATTACGGTCACCTCCACGCGCATGCTCCTAGCCCATGGCTTCATGGCGCGCGTGTTCGGTGTGTTCGAGCAGCATCAGGTGAGCGTCGACTTGGTGACCACCTCTGAGGTGAGCATCAGTATCACGGTCGACAACCTCAAAAACTTGGATGCCGTGGTTGCAGATCTGCAAAAATTTGCACAGGTTAAAGTTCGGTCCGGACAGGCCCTGATCTGTCTGGTCGGGCAGGGACTCATCGATGCAAAAGGAGTTATGAACAACGCTTTTACCGCTTTGAAGGATATCCCTATCCATATGATTTGCCAAGGCAGTTCTGACCTAAATATGTCGATAGTAGTCGATAATGTCGACGTTATACCCGCAGTACAAGCACTTCACGATCAGTTTATCTGACTGAAACAACTTAACGGAGGCACACACCATGAACATCGCATTGATTGGATACGGACGTATGGGCCAGCGCATTGAGGCGCTGGCGCCGCCCGATTATGGTCAAGTGGTGATTAAGCTCGACGAGCACAACAACGAGCGCGGTGCCGGCATCACCCAGGCGGCCTTCGAAACCGTGGATGTTGCCATCGATTTCAGTCATCCCTCGGTGGTCGGATCCAATCTGAGGCGTGTCATAGCCACGTCGACGCCAGTCGTGGTCGGCACGACGGGATGGTTGCACGAGGCCGATGCCATCCACGACTTGGTGATGCACCACGGGGTGCCCGTTCTGTATGGCTCGAATTTTTCGTTGGGAGTGCAGCGTTTCCTCAAATTGGTGGAACGTGCCGGCGAGTTGTACGGCTCTAATCCCGATGTTCACGCCACCGTCCATGAGGTGCATCACACAGGCAAAGCAGACGCACCCAGTGGAACGGCCATCACCGTCGGCGAGCGATGGCTGGCGGGGGCAGGGCGCAGTGGAAAGCCAGAATATGGAATTCCTGAACGTGGACCCGTAGACCCCGACACGCTCGTCATCACGTCCCAGCGTGTGGGCGACGTTACCGGCGAGCACTCCCTGCGTCTGCGCACGCTTTTCGACGATATAACGATCCGCCACGAGGCCCGATCGCGCGATGCCTTCGCCCTTGGGGCACTTAAGGCGGCCAAATGGCTGCTCGCCCAACCTGCAGGGCTCTACTACCTCGAGCAGGTGATAGAGCAGATTCCGGGATGAAGGACGCCGATGTGCTCATACTCGGTGCCGGTGCGGCCGGACTCACGGCGGCGATCTTTGCCGCCCAACGTGGACTCAATGTGCTCGTGCTTGAGAAGGCGCCCATGGCTGGTCGCAAGATCTTGATGTCGGGCGGAACGCGTTGCAACGTATTGCCGGTCGAGATGGATTTACGCGACTTTGTGACCTCCTCATCACCGAACCTGCTCAATAAGGTGTTCAAATCGTGGTCGCTCGAGGCCTGCCACCGCTGGTTCACCGACGAAATTGGCCTCGACATGGTGACCGAAGTGGCGTCCAACAAGTGGTTTCCGGCAAGCAACTCGGCAAAAGAAGTGCGAGACCTGTTGCTCGAAGCCGCAGTCCAAGCCGGTGCTCGTTTTCGATACAACAGCGGAGCGAAGGCCTTGGAACGAGCCGGTGACGGCACATGGGCCGTCACAACCATCGACGGAAGCACATTTTTGGCCCCCAGGGTCATACTGGCCACCGGTGGATTGTCGGTTCCCACCACGGGCACCGACGGCGATGGTCACCGTATACTGCAGAAACTGGGTCAGGATCTGGTACCTACGTACCCTGCCTTGACGCCGTTGAAGGGGGAGCATCCGGGCCACGACAACTTGGCTGGTTTGTCGCTCCAAGTCGGTCTACGGGTAACCGACAGCGGCAAACAGGTCGGATCTTCCAACAGACGCGGTTTTTTATTCACGCATCGAGGGTTCAGCGGTCCAGCGGTGCTTGACGTGAGTCATTGGGTCATAAAAGATCCCAAGGTCGAGCTGGAGGTCGACTGGCTGGCCTCAGGAGTGCAATGGTGGGAAGAGCAACTGGTTCCGTCGAAAACCCACGTCTATACTCGGGTACGCGAGTTCCTTCCGGAGCGGCTGGCGCGTGCCATCATGGAGGAGTCGGGCATACCAGCGCATCGCAATTTGGCTGAACTTGGAAAGGTCGATCGCAAGAGACTTGTGGATCTATTGTGCCGGTACCCATTGCATCCTACGGGTCATGAGGGGTATAAGAAGGCGGAGGTAACCGGCGGGGGGGTGCGCCTTGATGATATTGATACCGCCACCATGGAGCACCGGCATCTGCCTGGGTTGCACGTATGCGGTGAGATCGTAGATGTATTCGGCCGCATCGGCGGCTTCAACTTTTACTGGGCGTGGGTAAGCGGACGGCTGGCGGGCCGTAGTAGTCATTGCTAGTGACTGCTAGTGATTCACCGCAGCCATGCAGCGCGGCGCGCACTTGCAGCGGTGCTCGCCCGATCGTCGACCAAGGTCTGAACCGACTGATCGGCGCCTAGTGTTACCTGCACCACCCGTTCCTGTCCCCAACGGCGAACTGCCACCTCGATGCGGTCGCCGGGTTTGCGGTTCGATATGAGCGCGTCGGTGCCGGTCATTCCGTCAAGCGATTTGCCGTCGATACGGATAATTTCGTCGTTCGCGTTTATTCCGGCTTCGAATAGCGCACTCCCCTTAAGGGCGTTGCTGCGCAGGCGTCCAACCCCGTCCGAAATCTGAATGCCGGTACCCAACGTCGCCCTATCAGACGACGCAACTCCGAACGACACACCGACCGAGTTGAATAAACGCTCGAAATCGGGTGCCTCACTTTTGTAGATGTGCTGATCGAAATAGCGCCCGGCGAGTGCTGCTCCTGCATACTCCGCTAAGGCCGACTCGAGGTCACGGATGCTGTAGGGTATTTCCGTCTTGCCGTACCGATCCCAAAGCAGGCGCATGTAACCGTCCAGATCGAGCCCGCGGTCGAGCGACCGCAACTCAAGGTCGAGCGCCAAACCTAAGACACTGCCGTACGTATAATAGGAGATGAAGGTATTCTCTCGGTTAACGGGGTCGACTGAACGCGCCGCGTCGACGAATGGAGCCTGGTAGCTCATTTCGATGGGGTTGAAATACCGACGTCCCGGCGAGTTGATCACAGCATTGAGTCCACCGGACAAACTGCGCACATATGCCTCCGGTGTCATGATTCCGGCCCGAACCAAGATCAGGTTCGTGTAATAGCTGGTAAATCCCTCGGCAAACCAAAGCTCGCCGCTCATGTTGGCCTCCTCGAAGTTGAACGGCTCGAGCGAAGCTGGTCGAATGCGCTCCACATTCCAAATGTGGATGAATTCGTGCGACATGGTGCCCATGCTGGTCTCGCCCAATGGGCGGTCGACCGGCTTAGCGTTTGTCACAACGGTCGAATTTCGATGCTCCATCCCGTCGCCGCTGGCATTAGGCATGAAAACGCACAGAAAGGTGTATTCGCCGAAATCGAACCGCGGAAGCTCATTAAAAACGGCTTCCTGGGCTTCCACAACCGCGATGACCTTCTCGAAATAGGCATCGATTTCTGCATCGGTGGCATGGGTCTTCAACGCCAGACGGATGTTTTGTCCGCTCACCATTCGCTCACGCAGTTCAAAATCGGCGACCAAAACCGGACTGTCGAGGAAATAGTACAAGTTAGGTGCCGCAAACCGATTATCATCCAGATGTTGGAGCTGTGTGGCCACCTTCCAATTCAAATCCTCACGAACATCAAACGTGATTTCGATGGGACGATGTTCATAATTGCGCGCCCAAGCAAAGGTTGCCGGCATGTTCAGGAGGCCGTGCGTTTCATCGACCTGGGAGTAGGTGCCATCGCCTCTGTTTGCGAACAATGTGTACTCGAAGCGTACGGAGCCGTCGTGTCCCGACACATCCCATTGGTGTGGATTGGGACGGGTAATTTCAAGTTGATTCCCCGATCCGTCGAGTGCTCGCACATCATACACATTCTTGGCAAACTCGTGGAGTGCGTAACGTCCAGGCGAGGATCGGCTCATCCGTATTTCGAGCGGCTTTTCATCCAGATTCGTGAACTCAACAGTTATTCGAGCTTCATGATGTATGGCATTTTCGAACGAAACGGAGTAAGTCGTGGTGGTCTGCCCGAATGCAGAATAGCTTGCCAAAGAAACAATGAACAGTACAAGGACAATCCTTGCACACTGAACCGTCAATCGTATCATCATTCAATCAATTAATTGACCCGGAGGCTTCCGTTCCTGGTTGCTTCGGGATGGTGAAATAAAAAGTACTTCCTTTAGATGGCTCTGATTCCAGCCAGATCTTGCCCTTGTAGCTTTCAACTATGCGTTTTGCTATGGCCAGACCCATGCCACTGCCGGCAACTTTGTCATGTTGCCGGAGCCTCTGAAAGATCACAAATATTTTGTCAAAATACTCTGCTTCTATGCCAATGCCGTTATCCTTGACAGAGAACTCCCATGCGTCGGGCTTGTCGACGAAATCGACCCAAATTTCAGGTGCAACATTATCGCGAGAATACTTCAGGGCATTATCGAGCAAACCGTGGAAAATCAGAGTCACCGGTGCCCGATGGGCTGTCACATGTGGCAATATACTACAGTGAATTACAGCCTTTTTTTCGTCGATCAACTTCCATCTCAACAACGTAAATTCTCTTATCAATTCATTCAAGTCGATCGGCTCCCTTTCCCCATCATTGCCGCCCATTCGGGAGAACTCGAGAAGGTCCAAAATGATCTTACGCATGCGCTTTGCCCCATCCACTGCGAAATGAATGTATTGATGCGCCTTCTCGTCCAACTTGCTGTTGTACTTCTTTTCGAGCAGACTCATAAAGCTGGCAATCATCCGAAGTGGTTCTTGCAAATCGTGCGACACCACATACGCAAACCGCTCAAGGTCGGCGTTCGACAGCTCAAGTTCTTTGGCATGGGACTTCAGATCGTCGTTTAACCTCTTCAGTTCCATTTCCGTTTTCTTCGCACCGGTCACATCTTGGAAGCTTCCATACAGGCGGTAGCAGGTTCCATCCCTAAATTCGGCCTCGCCGATGGAGCGAATCCAACGGTTATTTCCCCTCGCTGTTACAATGGGCAACTCCAAGTCCCATGGTGTTCCCTCGATCCTGGCTCGGCGAACTGCAGCCACTATTTGGTCACGAGCATCATCATCGTGGTAGAACTCTACACCCTTTTCGAGTGATATTTCGTATTCATTCGACATTTCGTGGATTTCACTGACGATTGGGGAGTAGTAACTTGTGCCAGATGCATAATTGATTTCCCAGCTACCGATGCGTGCCATCTGAGAAGCACGATCATACAATAACTGCAGCTTCTCTTTTTCGGTGACGTCTATGCAAACCACGATCATGCAGTCTTGGCCCAGATAGTCCATGCGATGGCCCGTGACGCTCATACGAATGGCCGCACCGTTCTTCTTGAGGTGCGTGTACACCCCAAAATGGGACTTGCTCAAATGGGAAAGATCTTTATGAAGCGAGATCATCATTGGAATGTCATCCTTTGGCCGGATGTCCATGATGGTCATTGAAAGGAACTCATCTTTCGTGTAGCCGTACGTTTCAACGGCCATTTGGTTCACATCCAAAAAAGCAAACGTCTTCAGGTCGTATATCCACATCGGGAGCGGGTTGAGGTCGAAAACCGTTTTGTATCGCTCTCTTGATTTCAAAATTTCATTCTCAGCTACCACTCTCTCCGTGACATCCTGCGCAGTTCCGAATAGGCGTAAAATATTTCCAGATGGCCCCTTCTCACTGTACCCAAACTCCTCAACTACCTTTTTTTCACCCTTAGGCGTTGTAATTCGATATCGAATGTTGAACGGTTCGCCCGTTGCTTGCGATCGGCGGCTCGTTTCTTGTGCCATTTCACGATCTTCATCGTCTATTAAGTTTAAAAATGAACCGTGCGTCTCCTTGAAGGTGTCGCGGTCAACATCGAAGACATCGTAAAGGGCATCAGACCATGTAAGTCTATCGGTGCGGAAGTCGAAATTCCAACTTCCCATCTTTGCAAGGCGTTGCGACTCGTTTAACAATGACTCACTCAATGCCAACAGCGATTCCGTGTCTTTGATTTCGCGTGCATTACGGGCAACGCCATACATCACTTGGTCAGCAGCGTCCCAAGACACGGACCAAATCACCGGTATGATGCTTCCGTCTTTTCTGACGTAGAAATTCTCAAAGTTGGTTACTACAAGCCCGTTTACGATCTCGTTTGCAATCTTGAGCGTTTTGTCTCTGTCGGATGGGTCAACAAAATCAATAAACGGCCTGCCCACCATTTCACTCGGTTCGTACCCCCATAGCGATATACTGGCTTTGTTGACATACCGGAAGATGCCGTCGGCATCGACAATCACAACTGTGTCGGGTATCTTGTCGATCACATGTTGCGGCATGCGAAAACGATCGGCAATGGCTGCCACATTTTCACTGGTATCACCTCTTGATTTATTACGGGTTGTACTGTCGCCACCGCTCATTGCGACCCCTGGTCAGTGAGGAGTAAGTTGAAAAAATTGATAAGTAACTCTCGACTACTGAATAATACTCAAAAAAGTTGAGATTGTTGATAACCAAGCCGTTACTGTAACCGTTGGCTTACTTCAGGTCACTTCAAATCGGTTTTTGGCTCACTGTTTGGCATCATGTGAACCACTCGCTGAGGGAAAGGAATCTCAATGTGGTTCTTGCCGAGGGCCTCGAAAATTTGAAATCGGAGGTCGCTTTTAACTGTTTCTATGCGAAACACCTCGTGGGAGTAGAAGATGAGCGAAAAGTTCAGCGAAGAATCCCCAAATTCCTCAAAGCGGACAAACGGTGCTGGGTCTTTCAGTATATGTTGGTTTTGATTGGCAACGTCGAGCAGGACCTGTCGCAGCTGCACCACATCGGTCGAATACGACACTCCGACATTGATTTTGAACCGTGAAGCCAACGCATCGTGTGTCCAGTTGATGACACGATTGCCGGTGATCTCGGAGTTTGGCAAGATGACATAATTCTCGTCCCGCCCGATCACTGTGGTTGTGCGAAAATTGATGGTTACCACCTTGTAGATCTTGTCATTTATTTCGATCACGTCACCGACTTTGACCGTGGCATCCAATAGTAGAATTATGCCGGACAGAATGTCATAAAACAGGTATTGCAATCCGAATCCTATACCAACTAATAACGCGGCCGAGCCTGCAAGAAGCACTGTGATGTCGATGCCCAATAAGTGCAGGCTTATCACGAACGCAATTACGACGATCACATACCGGATCAGGGCATTAACGGTGTACTTCTTGGAAACATCCAGCCTTTTAGATCTGTAGACGAGCCGCCTTACGATGTACACAACCACATAGACGGCGGCAATGAAAAGTACGAGGCTTACGATATTCCTCACATATAGTGAATACTCACCCCAGCCCAACAGCTTTTGATCAAGTATGGAATCTACCGTCTCATCGACATTGAGAATGCCTTGAATAAGAAAAACCACGAATAAGCCAAGCCAATGATTCATTACTAACTCGATTTCGACATAAATTTCAATTCAGTCACTAGTTTAGACTAACTTTTTTGTTCCGGATCAAAGCCTGAACCTCGCTTTTTGTGATGATATAGTGCTCGTTGCAATAGTGGCACACCATTTCTTGATCTTTGTCGGCCATTTCTTCGAGTTCGCCAAGATGGAGCATGCTTAACGCAACCATAAAACGGTCTTTGTTGCAACGGCAGAAAAAGTGCACCGGCGTTCTGCCCAATTCCTTCACCTTGAGCGGTTCCATCACCTTATGCATGATGTCGTCGATGTATTGGCCATTTGCCAGTAGTCCGGCAACTGGAGGCAGATTTAGAAGGTTGCCCTCCAGAAGTTCGATTTCGGCAGCAGGTGCCCCTGGCAGGGCCTTGATGAGCACGCCACCGGCTGACTCAACCTCTCCACTTGCGCTCAACTGTACGTCCAGGTTAACGGCAGACGGGATTTGCTCAGATTGCATCAAATAGTGCGCAAGGTCCTTGCTCACATTGCCCGATGCCAATTCGACCGTGCCCGTGATCGGTTTGGCCTCGTTGAACAACGTCTTGGAGAACGTGAGAAGACCTATTCCCAAACCGTCCTCGATACGCTCGCCTTTTTCGACGTCTACCATAGCCAAGGGGTTTTGAACGTAGCCGCGAATTTCGCCGATGCTGTTGGCCTCGGCTGCAAGCATCGACAACGGCCCGTTACCCTGCATCACCAATTGTATTCTCTCTTCTCCTTTTAGTGCGGAGCTGAGGAGCATTACGCCAGTAAGCGCCCTTCCCAGAAGTACTGTGGCCAGGGGTCCCAGATGATGCCTGCTAGCCGCCTCCTGTACAACGTTGGTGGTCTTGACAACCACAACTTGAAAAAATCCGTTATCCGATATGCCACGCACAAGGCGGTCTTTGCGTAGAAAAGCTTCTTTTTTGTCCATGAGAGTAAAACGAGATGCCGTGATAGGATCGTTCCGAAAACATACGAGTGACAGTGAATGGCACTTGAAGGGTCAAAAGTACCGCTCTTTGCCTTTTTTATCACTACCATTTGCCTCGTTGGAAAAAAAACGGCCTGCAGTTTCGCTACAGGCCGCTTTCAACAACACATTCAAATAGATTGACTATTTGAATTGCTTTCACAGTATCACTCTAAACGGGACAGTACCGTGTACGCTTTGAGCCGGCCTTTGGTGTCGTACTGTTCGGACCGGACCAACAAGCCCTTGCCCAGATCATACCATACTTTTTCGTCGTATTCCCAGGTCTTGCGGAGCATCAGCACCTTGGATCGCGACGTGGAGCGTTGCGCTATCAGCATTGTGCTGAATACCCCGGCCGGAGTCTCAAGGTCGACTGCAGCCTCAACCCTGCGGTTGGTGATGCTGAAGTCGAGTGTCATGAGTCCGCCCGACGCTTCCGGACCAACCTCTATGCTGGTGCTAGACTGCGGCAACATTTGACCCGGTGTGAGATCGATAGGGAGCCTGAGCAGGTTGTGGTCAGATCGAATCTCCATCGTTTCGGCACCGCGAAGAGCCTCGCTCGGTATCATCCTCGTCATATCAAAAAAAAGAACATCATTTTGGCAGCGCACCACAACTTCGCCTCTGGCTATGAGTCGCCCGCGTGCGTCGAACAACTCTTCATCTAGGTACAGCGTCTGATATCCCGCCTCGATCCGATTTGACGCAGCCTTCAGATGCTGAGATTGCGTGAGTCGGTCGCGGTCGTCATACGATTTATACGACATCACCGTCCCCGTTTGTATCGAAGCGAGCGATGGGCAGGTGCTCACCTGTGCGTGCACATCAATGGCAAAGAGCGAAGTCGATATTGTTAAGACGCTGCATAACAATACGTTACGAGAGGCAAGAATTGAGGTTGTTCGTGAACGGAGCCTCTTTTTGAATATACGTAACAAAGCTATACGGTGTTGTGGTAATTAGAAAAAGTTTTCTCAAGATACAGCTACATGGGCACAGATGTTCCCTCACCCAAACCTGATCGGAATACAGAGACGTAAACGAACAGAACGCATTCGATGGTATCTAATTGGCATGATTAGTCAATGATCAAACAAAATCCGACATGCCATTGTCCATTTGTCGGGTGTACCTTGCATAGTCCATAGTATGTCCTCTTGCCATGTTTTCGGAATCAACTTCTTACCTCGATGTCTATGCATCAATTTCATATTCCCGTGATGGGAACCGGCCACACCATCGACTCTCCCATCCGCGTCGCCCATCTTGGGATCACCTCGGTTATTTCGATTGTTGACGACCACCTGACCGAACGCATCAGAGCTTGGTATGCGAAGGAGTACAAGCTCCCATTCTCGTCGATTTCGCGCAACGTTGCCGACAGCCGTGCCCAACGGATCACCGCCTATCTGGATCTCGTACAGACGATCGTAGATCAGAAGATGGAGGCACTGCGTGCCCTTCCTTACACCATTGGAAACGATAAATACCGTTACTTCGAGATGCTGCCAGACTCGGCCGACATCAAAAAAAGGTGGAACCAACTAAAAACGGACGGACTTCACCTGTTGAGCAATGAGCAAAAGGCGACGTTTGACGCCAACATCGTGACTGGATCGATCGACGTGAACATCATGTCGAAGGTCGACCGCCTAACGTACGACAAAGAGGGCAACGCGCTGCCAGCGATGTTCACCGACGCGAGCTCCGCGCTCAGAGGCTATGCAAACAGCAAGCTGCAGTCGGCACTGGTGTTGTCGGCAGGCTTCAATCCGCGGCTGTACGGCTACCTCTCTGAATTTCGCGACTTTTATCGGGACGCCTCGGGCAATATCCAAAAGAAAATCATCCTTAAGGTGAGCGATTTTCGCTCGGCACTGGTGCAAGGCAAGTTTTTGGCAAAAAAAGGCCTCGAAATAGCCGAATTCCGTATAGAATCGGGCTTAAACTGCGGTGGGCATGCATTTCCGTCCGATGGACAGCTCATGCCTACCATCCTCAGGGAGTTTCGTGAAAAAAGGGATCAGCTTATGGACGAGTTTCGTCCGCTGATCCGTTCATGGTACGACAAAATGGGCTGGGATTGGCACGCTGCCACCGATGAGCATAAACCCCTGCTCACCGTTCAGGGTGGCGTAGGGACCCACGGAGAAATGCAACGTCTGATGGATGTTTACGGTGCCGACTTGGTCGGTTGGGGCAGCCCGTTTCTACTCGTCCCCGAAGCCACGAATGTGGATGACCCCACCTTACAGCAACTTATCGATGCCGGAGAAGAGGATCTCTACTTGAGCAACGTGTCACCATTGGGCGTTCCGTTCAATAATGTGCGCGGGAGTGGTTCGGAACAGTGGACACAAGAGCAAATCGAGAAGGGCAAACCCGGATCACCATGTCCCAAGGGGTTCCTCGCTACAAACACCGAGTTCACCGAGAAGCCCATTTGTACGGCATCGAGCGAATATCAGGAGATGAAACTGGCTCAAATTGGCACCTTAGACGTTAGCGAATCCTCAAAAGCCGCAATGATACAAGAGGTGTACGACAAAACATGCCTGTGCGACCATCTAGGCAACGGATCGCTCATCAACCTCGGAATATTGAAGGAGACCTACGGAAAACAGGCTATATGCCCGGGTCCGAACATAGCATGGTTCAACGGTCCGTATTCACTTCAAGAAATGGTCGACCACATTTATGGCCGCGCACTGCTTACTCCAGCCGGGCGACCCCACATGTTCGCCAAAGAGCTGGAGATGTACGTGGACTACCTCTCCGTTATGATTTCGAAGACGGATCCGTCCGACTCGAAGTCAATGGCTAAGCTTGTGACGATCCACAGCAATCTGATGTCGGGCATCGACGAGCTGCGCGAGATATCCGAAGCAGAGGCCTACAGCCATGAGAACCTTGCATCTATCGCATCAGCTGTCACATCGCAGGAAGCGCGTTTGATGTCGATGGACGAGCTACTCGCTACGGCTCACGATTGAGCCACGACGTCGTCGACATCGTCGACGAGCAGCACCATCAAACCGGCGATTGCCATCGAGGCGCCACCTAATACGAGCACCCAGATGGCCTCATTGCCGAAATAGTTACGCATCATGAATCCCAAGATGGTGGCAGCGGTTATCTGTGGGATCACGATGAAGAAGTTGAAGATGCCCATGTAGACTCCCATCTTCTCATCGGGAAGCGATCCGGCGAGGATGGCGTAGGGCATGGTGAGGGTGCTGGCCCAGGCAATACCAATTCCGACAAACGGTAACAGGAGCATCATTGGTGAGCTGATGTAATAGATCGACGCCAGACTGATGCCGCCGATGAGCAGCGATATCATGTGTACGGCCCTGCGTCCGATCTTTGACGCCAGGGCCGGCAATATAAATGCCGCGGGTGCTGCGACGCCGTTGTACATCGCCATCAGAATCCCCACCCAGTCGGCCCCTTCGTTATAGAGAATGCTGGTGGTGTCCGATGTGCCGTACACATGGCTGGTGACTGCGCTGGTTGTATAGATCCACATGCAGAAAAGCGCAAACCAGGTGAAATACTGAACCACGGCGAGCTGAATCATCGTCTTGGGCATGCCAACCATCGACTTGAATATGTTGGCGAATCCCTTGAAAAAGCCGGCAGTTTCGCGTTTTTCCTTTTCGAAGGCTGCGATGTCGACAGGTGGGTATTCCCGGGTTCGGAGCACAGTCCACAACACCGTGGCAAAAAAGACGAATGCCCCAATGTAAAACGACAGAACCACCGATTGCGGCACTTCGCCGGGGGCTGCCGTATTCACGACACCAAACCAGTTGGTCATCATGTAGGGCAATGCCGACGCCACAACGGCACCAATGCCGATAAAAAAGGTCTGCACCGCAAAACCGGTGGTGCGCTGCTCGCTGGGCAACTTGTCAGCCACAAGAGCCCGGAACGGTTCCATCGAGATGTTGATGGATGCATCCAAAATCCATAGCATGCCTGCGGCAAACCACAGCGCTGGCGAATTGGGCATCATGATCAGGGCAATGGACGCCAAAATGGCCCCTATGAGAAAGAATGGGCGACGACGACCCCAACGAGGACTCCACGTCCGGTCGCTCAAGTATCCCACGATGGGCTGTACGAGAAGCCCGGTCACCGGGGCTGCCAACCATAAGATGGGGATATCGTCTTTGGCTGCTCCCAACGTCTCAAAAATGCGGCTGACATTTGCGTTCTGGAGGCCGAAACCGAACTGGATGCCCATGAAGCCGAAGCTCATGTTCCAAAGGTCCCAGAAACTGAGTTTGGGTTTGGGCGTATGTGCAGGCTTCATATCGTTTATTACCCAGTTGTATATGGATGTAAGCGGTTACAATGGATGAATGATAACGGAAAAGCGCTCATCGTGCAAACCAAAAAAAAGGCTCCGACCCATTGGGGCGGAGCCTTTTCGAAGCTCAAATAGCCTTAAAACTCCCCACGACCACGCATCGTGCCAGGAGGCCCGAAGCTCGGACCCATTCCAGGCCTGCGCTCTGGCTGCGATCCCGTGTTGAAGTTCCGCAGGTTATACGTGAAGGTCATCACAAAATAGCGGGTCAACACATTGCTGAACGTGTCCTGAATGTAGGTATCGGTCACATTCCGTCGAATGGAGTTGTTCTGGTTGAAAAGGTCAAATCCCGTGAGGCGCAGCTCGCCCGCATTCTTCTTCAGGAACTTGTAGCCGACAGCCAGGTTCAGTACAGCCGCATTCTGATTCACACTCGACTCAAGGCCGTTGTAGGCGTTGAAGGCAAAATCGGAGATGAATACAAACCTGTTCTTCGGCATCCAGGTGAACTGGAAGCTTCCCTGCTGCTGGGTGTAATTGGTGCTCGGCTGATTTGGCTGCTCATACGAAACGTTGATCAGATTCACGTTGTAGGCAAGCGTGAAGTCCACTTGTGGACTGATGGTGCTCGCGATGCCGACGCGGCTGTTGACGCTCGAATTGTTCGTGAAATACGTCACCTGATTGAGCATCGATGGGTTTCTCGACAGCGAACCACCCACGCTGAAGCTCACATTGCTCTTGAGCTGCTTGCTTGGAAAGCTGTAGGCGACCAAGCCACGTAGATTCTGAGAATTTCCAAGATTCTCGGGGCGGCGTAATTGTCCACCCGTTCGAAGTAGCACGCCGTCGGCCAACATGGTGTCGCTTTGGGCGATGAACGTAGAGTTGCCGAGGTAGTCCTGGGTAAGACTGCCGTTCAGGAAGGCGAAGAAGGTCTGGCCTTCGGCAACACGCGTCAGATTATAGCGCAGGTTCAGATTGTGGTTGAACTGCTGGCCCAGATCGGGATTGCCTGTCGACAGTTGGAGCGGATTCGTGTTGTCGATCACGTTCTGCAACTGAGAGATGCTGGGCGTGCGCGTGTTGGCCCGGTATTGCAGGCGAAGCTGGCTGTTTTGGGCGAAACGGTACGTGGCCACGGCGTCTGGAAGGATGCTGTTGAAAGAGGTGTTGCCGTAGAAGTCGATCGGGAAGCTTTGGTCGCTCGTCAGCTTCTCGTACTGAAGATTGGCGCCGACGTTGAAGTTGAGCTTCTCATAGTTGTAACGATAGCTCAGTCCCCCCCGTTGAACGAAGTTCGTGTTGTCGAACTCGTTCGACAGCAGAGAATCGATGTCGGCGTAGAACTGTGAAATCGGATCTAAATTGTAAGTGTACCTCTCTGAGTTCGAGTAGTTGATCGACGGGTTGTAGCTTAACTGAACCTGGCTGCGCGCACCGAGAGGCTCTGTATAGTTTACGCTTCCCGACCACCCCGTGCTGGTAGTAGGGCTGTCTGTAATTTGGTCGATCACTTGGGTCACCTCACCCATGTTGGCTCTCACGAAGGTGTTGGTCGACTGCTGTGTGCTCTCGCCTTTCCGGTTGTTCACGCTCGTGTTCAACGATAGTGAAAAGGTTCGTCCACGTTTCTCAAAGCCTCGGCGATAGAGAATGTTATTGCCAAAGTTGATGGCCGTATTCTCCGAGGTGCTCAGGTTCAATGTGCTGTTGAGCGGACTGTTGTCAGGCAGCACCGTGAATCCGTCAACGTTCCTGTCGGAGGTGTTACCCTGGGTGGTGAGCCTCGGCGTTATGATGAACGAGTTCTTGCTGTCGATGGTCCATGTGATGCGGGCATTGGCACGGTGGTTACCGTTGGTCGACTTCGAGAAGTTGCTTTCGTTATAGATCTGGCTGAAGGCGTCCTCAGAGCCGAAGAACGAACGGTTGATGTCGCTGGCGTTGCTGTTCCTCGAGTTGTTGAAGAAGTAGCTGCCGTTCACATTCAGCTTGTCGCTGAAGCGGTTGCTGTAGTTCAAGCCGATGGAGTGTGTCGTGTTTATTCCGCTCTGCTGACCGAAGGAGAAATCGCCGCCGCCGAAACTGAAGCTGCCGCCGCCAAAACTGGCACCACCACCTGGTCCACCAACCATCACCATGCCGCCCCGACCGCCACCGCCACCGCCACCCATGATGCCCATGAGATCCTGTGCCGAGAAGTTCTGCTGGTTCATGTTGTTGCTCATGCCAATCACAGAAATCCGTTGTTGGCCGTCGAAGAAGCTGATGTTCCCGCCGGCATTGTAGCGGCCCTGGGTGTAATCGGCACCAAGGCCGGAGTAGATCTTGCCAAATTGCGCACTGTTCAGACCACCCTTGGTCATGATATTCAGGGTGCGTTCGGCATTTCCGTCGTCAAAACCTGTAAACTGGGACTGGTCGCTCTGGCGATCGAACACCTGAACACGGTTGATGATCTCGGCGGGGAGGTTTCGAAGTGCAGCCGTGGCGTCGTCACCGAGAAACTCCTGGCCGTCAACCAAAACACGGCGTACTGCCTGGCCTTGGGCCACCACTTGGCCGTTTTCGATCGTCACACCGGGCATTTTCTTGACCAAGTCTTCGGCACTCGCGTCGGCATTTACCTTGTAAGCCGCCGCGTTGAAGATCAGAGTGTCACCCTTCTGTTCGGCACGGATTTCCTGTCCCTCGACCGTCACGTCGCCAAGTACTCGGATATCCTCCTCGAGCAGCACCGTGCCCAAATTGAGGCTGTCGCGCGTGATGCTCAATTCGCGGGTTATCAGTTTATACCCAGTGAAGCTCAACCGGAGGGTGTAGTCGCCCGGTCGGACACGAGTGATTCCAAATTTTCCTGCCACATCCGAAACGGTGATACGGCGCTGTGTCGTGTCTGCCTTGCTGATGAGCTGCACTGTGGTGCCCGCTATCGGCTTCTGGTCTTTGGCATCCACGATGGTTCCGTGAACCTGGCCTGTTGGGCCCATGGTTTGAGCCATGGTGCCCGCCGGCATTAAAAATGTGAAAACGGTTGCGGCCAGAAGTATGCCAGCCTGTAGAATTCGACGCATGTGCGTTGTGATAAAATGGATTTGGTAGAGTATTGCAGGAAGAAACTGATGACGTTATTTACCGTTGCCCCGTCCTTGGCCTCGGCCCATCGGCGCCTGTTCTTCCTGGAACTTGCGATATGCCTTAATCTTGTCTTTGTCTTTGATGATCTTCTCGGCGTCTTTGTCGCGCTTCTCGCGCAGCGACATCATCTTCTCGCGATCTCGGTTCGCCATAGCCTCTCGCTGCGACTCCATGAATCCCTTGAACACGACCGTAAGAGAATCCTTCTGGCCTTCGCTTAGTTCCATGCGCTCAGATAGCTGTGTAACCATGTTCTTCGCATAGTCGTCGGGGGCTACTTGTGGTCGTTGTTGACCTGGCTGGGCGATAATGAGAGCAGGCAGTGCCAGTGTGAGTGCCAGCAACAAAAAGAGGCGGATTGGTGATTTCATACGGAGAATGATTGAAGATGGACAGATAGTGCCGCAGTATGAGAGGGAATTGGTGTCCGTATCATCATGACAGCAAAAGATAGACGAATAACGTGCCCCAATGTTCGGCCAATCTTGTTAACAGTGGTTAATCATTGTGTAAAAAATTGCAATGAATCAGAGAATTTAGGTCGAGTTACGGCAAGATCTACGATTTGTGAGCTGATCAAGATGTAGGCAGGGCAAATAATAATTTCGTATTTTGGGAGTCTGTGTAACATTTTACTACGCCCGCTTGGGCAATCGCACCGAATCCACAACATTGAATCATAATCCTTTCAGGGCATGAACATTCACGAGTATCAGGCAAAAGAAATTCTCAAACAGTATGGTGTAGCCGTTCCACATGGCATCCCGGCATTTTCGGTAGATGATGCCGTCGCAGCAGCCGAGGAACTTAAAAAGAACGGTGCTACGCTCTACATCGTGAAAGCCCAGATACATGCCGGTGGACGCGGAAAAGGCAGAACCATTGGCAGCAATGCCAAGGGTGTGCAGCTTTGCTGGTCGATCGACGAAGTTCGTGCCGCCGCCGAGTCACTGCTTGGCGATGTGCTCGTGACGATCCAGACGGGCGAAGCCGGCCAAAAGGTTCAGCGGCTCTACATAACCGACGGTGTCGACATCGAAAAAGAATTTTATTTGGGCATTACTCTCGACCGTGCCCGTGGCCGCAATGTGATCATGGCCAGCACCGAGGGTGGTGTCGAAATCGAAAAAGTGGCCGAAGAAAATCCAGATGCCATCATCAAGGAGTGGGTCGAGCCGGGTATGCCGCTGATGGCAAACCAGGCACGCCGACTTGCGTTTGGTCTGGGTTTGAGCGGCGACCAGCTAAAGAAGACGGTTTCCCTTATAACGTCCCTCTACAAAGCATACGAGGCCATCGACGCCAGCCTGTTCGAAATCAACCCGTTGGTCCTTACAAAATCGGGCGACATCGTTGCGCTCGATGCCAAGATCAATCTTGACGAGAACGCGCTTTACCGCCACCCCGAACTTGCTGCCCTTCGCGACGAAGCCGAGGAGAACCCGTTTGAAGTGGAGGCGTCGAAGTACAACCTGAACTACATCAAGCTTGACGGCAATGTGGGCTGCATGGTGAACGGTGCCGGTCTAGCCATGGCCACGATGGACATCATCAAACTTGCCGGTGGCGACCCTGCCAACTTCTTGGACGTCGGCGGCGGTGCCAACGTCGAAACTGTGCGCAACGGATTCCGCATCATCCTAGGCGACCCCAACGTCAAGGCCATCCTGATCAACATCTTCGGTGGAATCGTACGTTGCGACCGTGTTGCAAACGGCATCATCGAGGCGGTGAAAGACCCCGAGATCGCCGCCAAGGTGGCCGAGGTGCCCATCATCGTTCGCCTCCAGGGCACGAACGCCGAGGAGGCCAAGGTCATCATCGACAACAGCGGCCTGAACGTGATCTCTGCCGTGCTCCTCAAGGAGGCTGCTGAGGCTGTGACGAAGGCGCTCGCCTCGTAAAAGTTGGACCCTGTCAGTTTTTAAGGGGTGTTGCAATGCTGTTTGCAGCGCCCCTTTTTGTTTGGTTACCGACCGAAATCGTCCTGTACTCTCACAATGTCGTCTTCGTCCGATGGATTCTCTGGGTCCGTATGTTGCCAAATCTCGGCAATAACGCCCCATTCGTCAGCCCCGACCAAACGGTGACGTTCCCCCTTCTTCAAGCTAACCACGGTTCCAAGTGGCAACTGTTGTAGGGGTGTCTCATCGTCGGTGTCGCTCATTACGATGGCAGCGTTGCCGCCGACCACTTTCCATATCTCGGATCTGCGGTGGTGATATTGCCATGATAGCCTCATGCCTGGCGCAACCAACAAGATCTTTGGACTTAGTTTAGAAAACCCCTCGAAATCGGACAGACTGAGGTGTGGGAAGAAGGTGCCGATGAATTTGGGAGCCTGAGTCTCTTCGATCACAAAAAATCCACCCCATGGGCGGGAGTCATCCTTATTGGCGATATGAAAGCCTTGTGTATCTAGCCATTCGGCTATGTTGGCGAATACCGTCTGTTTTGGAGTGTCAGATGAAAAATGCATAGGAATTGAACTTGGTTTGATTCCATAAAATACCATGAAAATAACTTAAGGTGTAAATGATCTTAAAATATGGTGGCATCCGAAGCGACCTGTTTGTGCATGTCTACAATTGATTATATTCGGATTGGGATATGTATATAGCTGCCATACAATCATATATCTAACGTCATGACCGACTCCCGCGGCTTCCGCTCGGCATTCATCATTGTCACTGTCCTGTTCTTCCTTTGGGGCTTCATTACGGTTCTGGTGGATGCGCTTATTCCTCGACTGCGCGACATCTTCGAGCTGACCTATTTTCAGGCGGGATTGGTACAGTTTGCCTTCTTCACAGCCTATGCCATCATATCGGTGCCCAGCGGGTACTTGATTGCCCGTATCGGCTACCAGAAGGGTGCTGTGGTCGGACTTTCGATCATGGCTTTGGCGTGTGTGCTCTTTTATCCGGCTGCAGCATTCAGGGTGTTCGAGCTCTTCCTACTGGCACTTTTCGTGCTTGCCGGAGGAATCACGGTGCTTCAAGTGGCTGCAAATCCCTACGTTGCGGCTTTGGGTGCCCCTGAGACGGCCGCTAGCCGATTGAATCTCTCCCAGGCCTTCAACTCGCTTGGCACGACGCTGGCACCGCTTGTGAGTGCGGCGTTCATCTTGGGGAATTCAGTGTTAGACAAAGCGGAGCTTTCGGCAATGAGCCAGGATGCGCAACTCGCCTATTACGAAGCCGAAGCCGCAGCCGTACAAGGTCCGTTCATCGCACTTGCTGTCGTGCTCTTTGCAGTTGCCGTCTTGTTTGCCATCGTCAAACTGCCTAAGATTCTAGAAACGGCCCATCATCGCAGCGGTAACTATCGGAGTGCCCTCAAACATATGCCTCTTGTTTTGGGAGCCGTCGGAATTTTTGTTTATGTGGGAGCCGAAGTGACCATTGGAAGCTACCTGGTGAACTATTTCCTGGATTTAGATATCCAAAGCATCGTCGCTGGATCGGCCTTGATGACTTCGGCAGTCAACCTGCTTAGTGGATCTGACCCCAACGAGCTTAATGTGGAGCGCCTTGCTGGCACCTTCGTCTTCTTCTATTGGGGTGGTGCAATGGTCGGAAGATTTATCGGTTCATGGCTGCAACTGTACATCAAACCCGCGAAGTTGCTTGCAGTCTATGCCATCGTCAACATAGTGCTTCTAATCATCACTATGAATTCTGCTGGTATGGGCGCTATTTGGAGCATATTGATGATAGGCCTGTTCAACTCCATCATGTTTCCGACCATCTTCACCCTCGCCATCGATGGCTTGGGCGAGAACACCGCGCAAGGCTCCGGCATCCTGTGTACCGCTATCGTCGGCGGTGCCCTCATTCCGCCGCTCTATGGCGCCGTCGCTGACTCATTTGGTCTCCAACTGGCCTTTATCGTGCCAGCGGTCTGCTATGCCTACATTTCATGGTACGGCTTTGGAAGGA
>CAYWCV010000037.1:0-20730 GCA_964456845.1 uncultured Chitinophagales bacterium
ATCTGCTGATGTCGCAGCTCAAGCTCAAGGAGAAGAAGCTCACCGTCGACACCAACTCTCGCACAATGGGCGAGCTGCTCGACGAGGCGAGGGCCTTCCTGCACGAGGGATACAACATCGACGCCCTCGAAATCTGCAACAAGCTGCTCGAGAAGTACCCCGATAATCTGGATGTCCTTACACTCAAGGTACAGGTACTGAACCGCCTCAACCGCTATGTGGAGGCCTCGGAGATCAAGCACAGCATGCAGCAGCGGCATGGGGTCAACCTTAACATACCGAGGGCCGGCGAACGGCGCATTGCCGAACGCCCGCCCGACATGTCGGCCGATGAAATGCCTGCCGTACGCACGGTTCCAGCGACACCTTCAGTGGAAACCCCACCGGCGAGGATGAGCCAGCTGCTCACTCAGCCGCCCGACGGGTCGTCGCCACCCGTGCCGCCACCACCGGCGCCTGAACCCTTGGTTCTTGAGACTCCTTCGTTCGTGAAGCACGATGATACCGCCAAAGCAGAACCTGCCGAAACAGGTGCCAACATGGACTTCGAAGACGCCGACCTCGACGTAGACTACGATTTCCCCGAGCCGATACCGATCAGGCAAGAGCAAGAGCAACGGCAAGAACAAGAGCTAGAGAACGCGCAGGAGATGGGGCAGGATAGTGTGCCATTGGATGCCGACCCGGTCGATGATATGGCCGGCAACTGGGTGGATGACGGGGGAAGCGCAAGCAATGGTGATCTTTCCTATCTGGAAGATGCCCCTGATGCGCATTCTCACTCTGTTGCCTCTGTTGCCCCTGATGCCCCCGATCACCCTGATCGTCGTCCATTCGTCTCGGTCGTCATCGTAACGGCATCCGACCGTAAAGAGATGCTCCAGCAATGCCTGATCAGCATCGCCGACCACATGGATCCCTCGGGCATCGAAATTATCGTGGTCGACAATGCCAGCCTCGACGACACCTTCGACTACCTCGACCAACTCGAGGGCAACGATCTGTTCCAGTTCAAGTCGATCACGAACAAAGAGAACAAAGGCTTCGCCTTTGCCGCAAACCAGGGCATGGATGCAGCCCGAGGGGCATACCTTTGCGTGATCCACAACGACGTGTCCTTCGTTGACGACGCAGTATCTGCCATGGTCGACCTGATGGAGGGGCACGCCGACATCGCCGTGATGGGTCCGGTTCTGAGCGACTGTTACAACACCGACCAATTACCCGGCGCCGTGCAGAACGGGGATCCCATAGCTGAAGCAGCCTATCTCGACAGCGCCTGCATGGTGATTCGTGCCAGCACGGGCCTCCGTTTCGATCCGGCCTACGGCCTTGCTTGGTTTGAAGACCGCGACTTGTGCAAACAGGCCGTAAAAAATGGTTATCGGGTAGCTATTGCCACCCAAACGCTGGTCGAACACTTGAAGGGAACCACCACCGACGACCTCGGCATCGAGCACGACAGCAAGCTTTTCTGGGGCAACAAGGCCAATTTCGACCGCAAATGGGAATTACTGCCCATACCAGCGGCCTTCTTTTCGGAAGATCCCATCATGGAGCTTGTGGCCATCGGCACCTACATGAATCCATGGCAACCCGAACCGACGCTGGTGGAGCGGGCCCGCCAACTGCTCACGAGCGAGACGAGGACGCAGATCCACAAGTCATCATGGGATTACGACAGCATCGCAGGTATGATGCAGCTTCTCATGGTCGTCGAATCACGTGACCTGCTTCGCCACCTCGAAGACAAGCTCACCACCTTCGAATTGAGAGAGCCGCTGTGCTTTCGATTGGTCAGCTACTATTATGAACGCAGCATCTATTCGAGGTGCGCCTTTTACCTGAGCGAGCTTCCCGAAGAAAACCTGACCTTCCGACTGCGGTTATTGCGACTCCGTATTGCCGTGAACGAACGAAAGCTTGGTATGGCCATCCCGATGATCACGGAGCTGTTCAGTTTCAGCCCGAGCAACCCAGAGCTTATGCGCCTTTCCGGCGAACTGCACAAATATGACGGCAACTACGAGGAGGCCGAGCAATTCTACCAGCTGGCCAAGCAGACCGACCCCATATCCTACGCCCATCTGAGGGTTTAAACGACTATCGTATTCCCGATAACCAATCAAGGGTTTTTACGTACCATAAAAGATACTGTCACGTTTACACATCAGAATTATGTCCATTGCGATATTTGCCATATTTGTAGGTCTGGTTGCCGTTGTCGGTGGTCTCTTAATCGAGTATCAGAAGACCAAGTCGAACATAAGTCAGAATGCGGCCATTTCAGGTCAGGATGTAGACAACCTTCTGCACGAAATCGCATCTCTAAAGAAGCGCGTACAGAATTTGGAGGCCATCGTGGTTGCCAACGAAGATCAAGAACCACCGCTTCTCGACCGAGAGGACGTGCGTGACGAGATCCTCAAGGAGAATACGGAACGTGTACGGCAGAAAGCCTCTACACGCAACAGCTAACCGAACAAGCCGTTTCTGAACGATGAACCCACCTGAGTTTTTTTTGATCATGACCACTGTCATCGGCGGAATGGCCCTTGGCGGCTTCTTTATTCACCGCATCACGGAGCTGATCCGGCTCAAGATGGAGCGAAAACATTCGGGAAGCTCACCCGAGTTGGAGCATCTCGCCAAACAGAATCAGGAGCTCGTGCAATGGCGCATCAAGGCCGAGAAGCGTCTGCAAGTGCTCGAGGAGATCGTTGCAGAAGAAGGTGATCGCCATTTGTTGGGCGAGTCTCGTGTGCCCTTGCTGGGCAAAGTGGCCAAACAGGAAGAGACGCCATCCAGCACGGTACCAAACCACCTTCGCGACCGTTCTTGAGCTGAAACCAATTGAATACCAGCACAGATAGCGCTAACTTACACCCTATTTAAGCACTCAGCACAATCCATGAAGCTCACGGCCCTCGATATTAAACAGCAGAAATTTGAAAAGGCCATCCGTGGCTACGATGTGGCCGAAGTCGGTGCCTTCTTGGGCGTCGTTGCCACCGAGTGGGAGCATCTCACCGCACGCAATCGTGCACTGGAGCAGGAGGTCGCGGAGCTGAAGCAGAAACTCGACCACTACACCAAAGTCGAGGAGGCCCTTCACGAGACGTTGCGTGCAGCAAAGGAGAACGCCGACAACAGGCTGGCAATGGCCAAGTCGGAGGCCGAGAACCGCATTCATAAGGCCGAGATCGAATCGGAGAACATGCTCCGCGACGCACGTCAGCAGAAGCAGGAAATTCGTCAGGGCATCCTAAGACTGCTCGACCGCCGCGAGGAGATCATCCGCGGCATGCGCGGCTACCTCGAAATGGCACGCGAATCGCTGCAAAGCTTCGATTCGGACTCTGCGGGTCTATACACGATTCCACGCGAAGAGGGTGCCGAACCGAGGCCGCCCGCCGAGGCCGCCCGCAAGGAAAAACCCGTTGCGCCGGGTGTGGTCGATGTCGACCAGCTCCTCGACGGTATCGATTAATCCACCTTTTTTACCTTTTATGACCATTGAAACTGTAGCGACCTTCCGCCAAAAGCGCAGCGAGGCACTCGCTTTCATCCAATCGAAGACCAACCACCGTCCCGAGTATGTGATCATTCTCGGAACAGGCCTGGGACGCCTGGCCTCCCAGATGGAGGTGCTCGATTCTATTTCGTACTCCGACATCCCACATTTCCCGACATCGACGGTCGAAAGCCACGCCGGACGCCTCCTGTTCGGCAAACTGGGCGGCAAACTGGTGGTAGCCATGCAGGGACGGTTTCATTATTACGAAGGCTACACCATGCAGCAGATCGCGTTTCCGCTGCGTGTGCTTCATGCTAACGGCGCCAAGACGCTGCTGGTTTCGAACGCCGCCGGCGGGATGAATCCATTGCACCGTCGCGGCGATGTGATGCTCATCATCGACCATATCAACCTGTTGGGAGACAACCCGCTCATCGGACCCAACGACGACGAGCTGGGTCCAAGGTTCCCCGACATGAGCCGCCCATACACCCCCCGCCTCATCGAGCTGGCCGAGCAAGTGGCACTCAAGGAGGGCATCAAACTCCACCAAGGCGTGTACGTGTCTGTCTCTGGCCCCAATTTGGAGACCAAGGCTGAATACCGCTTCCTCCGCAACATTGGCGCCGACGTGGTGGGAATGAGCACCGTGCCTGAGGTTATCGCCGCCGTGCACATGGGAATGGAAGTGATGGGCATCTCTGTTATCACAGACGAATGCTTCCCAGACAATTTGCACCCCGTCGAAATGGCCGACATCCTGGCCGCTGCCAATACGGCCGAACCGAAGATGTCCAAAATAATCACTGGAGTGCTCGAATCTCTTTAATCAATCTGAATCCATCATTTTTCGCCTACCGGTTGACGCAAGACATTGTAAATCGTATTATGCCCACAAGTCGTGGGCAAAGCCGTACGAAACGCCCCTTAATAATCGTTATTCACGTTAACAAGGAGATCACGAACTATGGGATCTGAGCGTTTTGACGACGAAATTTGGGATGAATTCCGATGGGAGCAACACATCAACGCCATCGAGCGTAAGAGCGTGCAGCTCAAGGATTTCATTACCTCCACTTGGGGCGAGAGCTCACCAAGTTGGATGCGATTGCTGGGCGAGTATAAGAATCAGAACGACGTCATCGACGCTTTCATCGAGGAGGAGCTGATGTTCGAGGAGGCGTACTTCCCCGAAGACGACGACTGGGACGATGATGAAGACGACGATCCCGACAACGACCTTTTCATGAACGACGAAGATGACAACGACTTCTTCAACCAGCTTCTCAACGAGTTCGACGATGACGACGATGATGACGACGACGACGATGAGCCAACGGGTTCGTTTCGCATCGAAGACATCGAGTACCTTGAAGACATGGCGCCCTACAACTTGGCGCGCACCTATGGCATCAAGGTCCTGGGAATTGCACAGCGCAACCAGGAGAACCGGGACGACGCCATTTTCAACCAGTTTATCCAGACGTCATTGCAAGTGAGCGCCAAATTGGCGGCAGGGTTCAGCTTTGGGTTCGACATCGATGTGATCGGCGGGAACATCACCTACTGCAAGAAGGCGCTTGAGAACGCCAACCGTTCGTTGGAGCTTCTACACATGCTGAAAAATCGGCCATGGATGAAAGCAGCCGAGTATTTCGAACTGGACGAGCAGCTGTTCAACGTTCGCAATGAGATCGGTATGTACATCCAGGATCTGCGCGAAACCTTCAGGAACACCCTGTTCTAAGTTCAGCAAAATATCCACGCGAGACATCATGAGTTTCATTCCAGAGTCAGAACTCATCCTGAACGATGAGGGGGGTATCTATCACCTGAAGCTCAGACCCGAGCAATTGGCCGATACGGTCATTCTTGTGGGAGACCAGGGCCGTGTGAAGCTCATTTCCGATTATTTCGACGAGCTCGAATACGCTGGCCAGAACCGCGAGTTTGTGACACATACGGGCAGGGTGGGCCTAAGCCGCCTTTCGGTCATTTCGACGGGCATCGGCATCGACAACATCGACATCGTGCTCAACGAGCTGGATGCGCTCGTGAACATCGACCTTGAGACCCGCACCATCAAACCCGAAAAGCGGACGCTCAATTTGATCCGCCTGGGCACATCGGGATCGCTGCAGCCCGACATCCCCGTCGACAGCTTTGTCATTTCTTCGCACGGTATTGGCATGGACTGGTTCTTTCAATACTACGAAGATGTGAACACCATCTGTGAGAAAGACATCCAGGATGCCCTGAATGCCTGGATCCCTTGGGAACCGGGAATGGGTCATGCCTATGTGGTTAAGAGCGACGACCGTATGTTGCGGCAGATTGGCGGCAACGATATGATACCAGGCATGACAGCGACGGCAAGCGGGTTTTATGGTCCACAGGGACGCGTTCTACGTCTGGCGCCACGCATCCCCAATTTGAACAGCCTACTTACCGACTTCCGGTTTGGCGACCACCGCATCACGAACTTCGAGATGGAAACGTCGGCATTATACGCTCTTGGCAAGGCATTGGGACACAATTGCATCACGGTCTGTGCTATTATCGCCAACCGGTTCAACATGACCTTCAGCGACAACTACCACCTCACCATCGAGAAACTCATTCTGACCCTGCTCGAACGCCTGTCGTACACGACCGAGCCCCTTTAACGGCTGCCAAAAATTGCAGTGCCGACTCGGACCATGGTGGAGCCTTCGAGGATGGCTGCATCCATGTCGTGCGACATCCCCATGCTGAGTTCGCGCATGAACACGTTTGGCGATTCGAGATGGCGGTGGCTGTCGCGCAGCGACCGGAGATGGGCGAATTGCGGGCGAACCGTTTCGGGGTCGTCTACGAAAGACGCCATGCCCATGAGTCCGTGTACTTCGAGTCCATTAAGTTTGGAGGCATGAGTTAAGATCGCCTCAAGTTCCTCGGGTTCGCAGCCGCTTTTTTGCTCTTCGTCGCTGATGTTCACCTGAATGAGCACCTTAATGATGCGGTCGTGCTGTTGAGCACGTTTGCTGATTTCGTCGAGCGCGGCAATTGACGGTACGGAATGGATCCATTCGACAAAAGATGCCATCAGGCGGATCTTATTTGTCTGCATCGTTCCAATCATATGCCAGTGCACGCTTGGGTTGGCTTCGGCCGCTTTGGCGACCATCTCCTGCACGCGGTTCTCACCGAAGTGGAGCTGCCCGGCAGCGAAGGCCTCATCGACAAAGGAGGCCGGGTGGGTCTTGCTCACGGCGATGAGCTTGACTTCATGTGGATCACGGCCTGCCTTTTCACAGGCCATAGCAATCCGCTTTTGTACTTCGATCAGACTGGATGCAATGCTCATGCATTCAATATACGAATTGCGCCGCCCAATAGTGCCGGACACAGAGTGTTTGAACGCTGATCGCTCACCCTAGACAATGTTATGGCGAATGGCCTTGGTTACAGCTTCCGTATTCGAGTGTACATGAAGCTTAGTGTAGATGTTCTTCATGTGGGTTTTTACCGTATCGATCGAAATCGACATCGCCTCGGCAATCATTTTATAGCTTTTACCGGAGACAAGGTGTTCCAGTACGACTTTTTCCTTGTCGGTGAGTTTGAAATCATGATCCTCTTGAACTTGGAACCCTCCTTTGAAGAGTTCTAGGACTCTTCGTGCAATTCCGGGCGTCATGGGTGATCCACCGTTGTAGACCTCCGAAATTGCCGTCAGGTATCCAGACGGTGGCGTCACCTTCAGGATGTAACCCGATGCACCCGCACAAATGGCGCGAAAAATTGAGGTGTCGTCGTGAAACACCGTCTGAATGAGCACCTGCTTGTCGGGAAATGTCTTGCGGATGAGTGCCGTGGCCTCGATTCCACTCATACCGGGCATTTCAATGTCCATGAGGATGACATCGGGATCGGACATGCGCACGTTTTCTACCAGGTGTTGACAGTTGGGGTAGGCACCGACACAGGCGAAGCCCGGTGTGCCGTCTAACAGAATGCTTATGCTCTCCCTCAGATGCCGGTTATCCTCGAACAGTACAACTTTAATCATGTGCGGGCTGTTTTTGTCGCAAGTTATATGAAATCGAGGAGGTCGTCCATACCGAGATGGGGTGTAACCAGGCTACATCGGAATTACCGTTTTGATGCTTGTGCCAGATCCCGGGATGGATTGAATGTGCAACACCCCCCCGAGCTCCTTAGCACGTGCCATCATGTTGTCAAGACCATTTCCATTATCAATGGTATTTACGTCAAACCCAATACCAAAATCCTGGATTTCCATCTGAATATGACCCCCATCAATCTGAATCGACGCATTCAACGACGTTGTTCCGGAGTATTTGACAGCATTGTTTACAGCCTCCTTGAATATCAGATACACGTTTTTTCGTTGTGTCATATCGAGTTTTATGCTTCGCAGTGCCTCAAGGTTTATGGTGTAGGCAATGTCGCGAGAATTGCATACGTCATGAATATAACGTCCCATCCGGTCGATAATGGAGTCAATTTCGTCGTACCCCGGTTTAATCATCCAGACAATGTCGCTCGTGTTTTCGACGATGTCTTTTGCATTGTCATTAATTTTGCCCAGAAGATCCTGAAGGTGCGCCGGGTCGCCGTTCGCTTTGTGCAGGGCAATCTCGCTGAGCATCCGAATACTGCTCACCGAGCTGCCGACTTCGTCGTGCAAATCGGCGGCAATGCGGCTGCGTATTTCGAGCTCTTTCGTTTTCATCTTCAGACGATACCGATAAATGAAAACGCCGATGACGGTGAAAATTAGGAGAATGGTTGACAAGATAAAAAGCAGGAGCAGGCGCTGCCGTTGAATGCGTTGAACCTGCAACTCATTATCCTTGTTCAATAAGTTGATTTCGGCATCCTTCTGCTCCGTTTCAAATTGGACCTTCAACTCGTTGAGTCGGTTTGCCTGCAGTTCGTTCTGGTAATCCACATAGGCCTGAAAGGCCAGTCGCTCGTACTTGAGGGCCTCAACGCTGTTTCCCATTAGCTCGTAAACCTTCGACTTCTGGTCCAGAATCTCATAGATGTAGTTTTTGAATCCGCTTGAATCAACCAATGCGTACGCCTCGTCGAGAACGGCTAGGCTTTCTGGCAACCGCCCCAATCGTTCGTAGGTCTTGGATATCTCCAAACTGATGTAGGCCACGTCGGCGTCATATCCAAGTTGTTCGAAACCCTCTTTTGCAACGGTGAAATATGTTAAGGCATCCAGATACTGGCCCTGTTTCAGGTACATCCCACCTCTGTTTTCGGCGACCATCGTAAGTCCATAGAGACTGCTCACTGACGAATAGAGCTTTTCGGCGTCGGCGAGGGCCGTTGTTGCACGGTCGTAGTCGCCCATATTTTGGAACATAATGCTCATACTGACCCTGGTGTCTGCTGCGAGCGTTTTATTTCCCAACTCCACATTGATTTGGTATGCTTTGTCAAGGTATTTGACAGCCTCGTCAAGCTTGCCATCATTCCTGTAGATGATGCCAATATTCTTATAAATGACGGCGGCTTCACTTGTGGCTGGATGCTTTTCGGCAAATGGAAGCGCCTCAGTAAGAACTTCCATAGCATTGGCGTAACTGCCCATTTTGATATACACCGTGCTCATGTTGAGCAGCACTGCCATTTGGCTGATTTCATTCTCCGAGCGACGGAAGTACTCGAGTGCCTTATTATAATAATCCACCGACATGTCCAGTTTGCCGGAGTTGAAATAAATCCATCCGAACGAATTGTAGGCACTTGCGACGCCTCTCTCGAATTTGATGCGTTCTGCGAAGTCGAGTGCCTCTTGCGCGATGATGAGGGCGGAGTCGGGATTGATCAACGCCGTGTGAAATGCGATGTATGCTGTTGCAGTGACTTTGGCAGTGTCTGATTCTGCCGCAAACAGGACGCTGCGCAATGAGTCTACCACCGCTTGTTGGGCAGTGGAGTTGTCGACAAAAATCAACAGTAATATCGCTGCAAAAATGAATCGCATTCGGCAAAATTATACTTTTTTCGGATATGATATTCCGATAGCCGAAGTGTGGGCGAGCACCCCATTGAAAGCTAATTCATGCCGATACTGAATAGGGTGATAATAAAAAAGACCAGGGTCGTCTGTAAGCCGAATTCTGTACCCCGACGAGTCGGGGCGGTAATCATTTATCTGGGATTGCCGTCGCCGGCAACCTCCTGCGATCTACCCGGCAGCGTAACGACAGGCAACGCATACTGCCATACTTGATCTTGCACCCCGTGAGGTTTGCCCGCGCCCGAGTGTCGCCACCGGACCGGTGGGCTCTTACCCCACCATTTCACCCTTACCCCGACGAGTCGGGGCGGTATCCTTTCTGTTGCACTTTCTGTCGCCTTTCGACGCCTTCCCGTTAGGAAGCACGGTGCCTGTTGGTGTTCGGACTTTCCTCACCCCGATTGCTCGTGGCGCGATTACCCGACGACCCTGGAATTATGTACCGTAAGATACGACGATTAAATTAGCCGTAGATAGAACGCGAGGCCTCAAAGAAGCTTTGATCAATAACGATGCGGCCACTGTTTTCGTCTATCACGATCTTGTTGCGACGACGCACTTCAAGCTGAATTTGGGGTGGCAGCATGAAGCCCAGGCAGGAACCGCGCTCCATGGCAACAACGGCAATGTTGTTGTGGAGACCGGCACGCAACCGCTCATAGCTGCGAAGGTATCTGTCTCCGACCAATTTGGCTGCTTCGTCGCGCTTCAGCTGAAGTTCGCGCTCCTCCTCAGCTGTGCGGCGATCGAGCTCGCCTAGCTGCTTTCGCTTCTCTTCGAGCAATTCTGTAGTGTTGTGGAGTAAGTCGGTGCTGTCTTCGACGTTCTTCTCCATCTCTTCGAGAAGGATGGCAATTTCCTCGGTACGGGAGCGTGCATTTTCAATTCGGGCACGCTGCGCCTCAATCTCTTTGGTGAGGGCGTCGTACTCGCGGTTGTTACGCACCGTCATCTGCTGTTTTTCATAGCGGTCGACCAACCCGATCGACTCCTCAACATCGATGCGGAGTTTTCCGCTTTCTGCACGAAGGGAGTCGCTCTCGTCGTTAAGGTGCTTGATTCGGTTTTCGAGGCGGTTTAGCTCAGCCTCAATATCGAGAATCTCTTCTGGCAAATCGCCTTTCAAGCGGGCTATCTCGTCAATTTTTGAGTCGAGATACTGAAGATTGGCAAGGCTTTGTAGAACGTCTTCCATAGGTGGATGTTGGGGGATTGCTTAGGTTGATGATGTGGAAAATCGATTGATGAAGTACTCTACCGGATTTGTGACATGGCGGGTTACATCTACGTGAAGCTGTGGATACGCTTGCTTCAAAAAAAATCGAACCCGATCACTCACCGGCATTTCGGTCTCATAGTGACCAGCGTCGCAAAGCACAAACGCGCCTTGGTTTGTGAAAAAATCGTGGTATTTCAGGTCGGCGGTCACAAAAGCGTGTGCGCCGGCTTCGATTGCCGTTTCAATCAAAAATGAGCCTGCACCACCGCAGACGGCCACCTTCGAAATGGCATCGGAATGCCCGGAGTAGCGCAACATGGGCACATGCAGCCTTTCTGCCACCATGGCCAGGAAGTGATCGCGCGTGAGCGCAGAAGGCAAAGAGCCCATGACTCCATATCCGCCTCCCTCACGCCCACTTTCCAGGAAGGCCAGCTGATCGAGACCGAGTTTTTCGGCAAGCACATACGACACTCCGTCGACAGCAGAGTCGAGGTTGGTGTGCATTGCGATCAGAGATATGCCACGACGGACTAATTCCGTAACCAGATTCCCCGTAGGATCATCCGTACGGACCGATGCCAATTTCCGGAAAATAAGGGGGTGGTGCGCGACAATGAGTTGGGCTGAAGCAGCGTCGGCCTCTTCAATGACGTTCTGAGTGACGTCGAGGCATGTGATTATTCCGTTAACCGTTTGATTTGGGTCCCCGACCAGCAACCCGATATTGTCGTAGTCTGCTTTGAGGTGGTTGGGTGCCCATTGGAGCAGGGCTTCCAAAATATGATTAACGGTGGTAATCATTATCGGGATCTTGGCTTCTCCTTGTTGTGCTCGAGGAGTACTGTCGCCGATCCCGGCTTATTCGGTCGCATACGATGCGATTTGAACTTCAGTTGAATCAATCAGTGAAGACTAACTTAAGTGGCAAGACGACAAAGTTACACAGAATTAATCGAAAAATAAAGCACTTTATTTTCGACATTTGACGTAAGGAATTGCTTTGGTGGCGCTCTTACGGATATGGGCACCAACAACACACTACGTGCATCGACAAAATTCGACTCTTGGCCGGCATTACGGATCGTATTGGCATACATCGCGGGCCTGTTGATACAGTCCACATTCGCTTTTGACATTCAAACGCTCTGGACTGTTCTCCTATTCGCACTAATCGCTTACTGGGCGGTTCATGTATGGTCGGCAGCAAGGCCTAACCCAACGCTTTCGTTGGTAATGATGACTGTTTATGTTACCGTTATTGTAGTGTTTGGAATGCAGCGATACCAGCTTGTGAGCATCAAAAGCAGCGAAAGCACCCATGAGCAATGGGATTTGGGATCGTTAACCGGCGAGAGTCTAACAACGGTAGCGCTGGTATACCAGGTCAGAAGTAGGTCGACGGGGGTTACGGTTTGGATGCGCTCCGACAGTCTCTTCCACAACGCCGAGCTCATCTACAACCAACCTTTCGAACTGCTGTTAAAATGGGATGCACCTGAACAACCTCCTGATATTGGCGACCGTATAACAGCCGCGGTACGACTTCGTGAGCCGATGGGTGCAAGAAACCCGTTTGAGTTCGACTATCGTGATTGGCTTTTCGGGCAAGGCATCCGATTTCAAGGCTATATCGACAGCTTGGCATCCATACATCCGTATGTAGGCACAGGCGGATGGTTGCCCATACGCCGATCCATCGACGCTGCGATACGATCGTCGTTCGGACCCGAGCAAGTGCCTGTTGCCAAAGCCTTGCTGCTGGGTCAGAAGGGAGACGTGGAGGCGGCCGACCGGCAGGCATTTGCCCGATCGGGACTCTCTCATCTTATGGCCGTTTCTGGGCTTCACGTTGGGTTCGTGATCATGCCTTTGTGGTACCTGATACCTTTCATTTGGTCTTACCGGGTCGGACGCCATGCAGGGTTCGCAATCATATGTTCGGTGTTATTCGTGTACTGCGGCATCACGGGGTTCCCGGCGAGTGTCGTGCGTGCATCCGTCATGGCCATCCTAGCAGCGTATGCGCGAATCTATCGCCATCCACGCGAACCCATCAACCTAATGGCGTTGGCAGCGCTGGTCATTCTTGTAGTTGACCCGTACGCACTATGGGACACTGGGTTTCAGCTGTCATTTTCGGCGGTAACGATTTTGCTCACCGTGCTGCCCGCACTACAACGACTGCTTCCAGAACGGATGAATCGCAAACCTTGGTCGATGCTGACCGGACTAGTTCTGGTGAGCGTGGTTGTTCAGCTCGGTTTATATCCAATTTTGGCATCCGAGTTCGGTGAGTACTCCGTGGCTGGCACCATCACGAATATGGCAGGCATCCCACTCACGCAGGTGTTGATCCTTTGGTCGTTCGTGGGTCTGCCGATAGCTTCCGCTTTGCCTGATGCGGCACCCATGTTGATGTGGCCAGCAGACAGGGCAGCGTGGTTGCTCATGGAAGTGGCTTCGATGGCCGGGTCTTGGGAGTGGTCATGGTGGTATGTGCCCATACCTGATGCCATGATTTACCCGACATGGTTCATCGCTGCGATGACACTCGCCAGTATTAGGGGGAAACATCGTTGGAAAATGTCCGTTGTATTGCTGATCTGCCTGCTTGGTTGGAAAATCTCGGTTGTGGTTACGAACTGGTCGAGGCCGGTTGTCGAGGTGCTGTTTTTCGATGTTGGTCAGGGCGACGCCGCATTGATACGTACCAGGACAGGGTCAAACTGGCTGGTCGATACGGGGGTTTTCAGCCCCGGATATGAAAGTGGGGGCCGCACCATACTGCCCGTTCTTCGGCGACTTGGAGTGCGTCGTCTCGACGGCGTCGTGTTGAGCCACCCCCATGCCGACCATGTAGGTGGCACTTTGGCGATTCTTGAGTCCATGCCGGTCGGTGCATTGTACGAGGCGGACTTCCCGACACAATCGGTGGTTGTGGCAGGCTATCGTGCCGCTGCAAGACGAAATAATGTCCCAATACAGAGGGTACGAAACGGCTTTGCTGTTGAGTTGGACGATGGCGTACGATTGCGGATTCTTGGCCCCATCGACCCAGAGCACCATAGCGACCCAAACACGGCATCGATCGTGCTAAAATTGGAGGTCGGGTCGGTCTCATTCCTGTTCACGGGCGACGCCGACGAAGAGGCCGAAGTATTGCTGGTGCACCGGTACTCCCCGTTGCTGGCCTCAACGGTGCTGAAGGCCGGACACCACGGCAGCCGAACCAGTTCTAGCATCCCGTTTCTCGAAGCTGTCTCTCCGTCGCATATCGTTGTGAGCCTCGGTCTGCAAAACCGATACAGCCACCCACACGCTGAAGCGATCGGGCGGTTGCGCACTACTGGCGCCGAAATCCACTTCACGAGCTTGAAGACGGCCATTTGGCTTGCCACCGACGGGCATACCGTATGGGAGGTGCCATGGAGATAACCTACCTAAATACGCGATATCGCTCTTTGTATCCGTTCTCGTATGCATCAACAATGTCGTCGACTAAGTCGTCGAACCGAGGCCAATCGGCTCGTTTGAATGTGATGATTCGATCGTCGGTGGTCACGTGGATGACGTCGTTGGCCACTTTGAGGCTCAAAATCCGAAGAATTCGGTCGGCGGACTCGTCTTTCACCACCTGAAGCAGTGTTGAATATCCCAGGCCGTACGGAGTTACCACGATGCGCACCATCACGGTGTCCATGATGATGACCGTAACGGCATTTACCACCATGTAAACGACGAAGACAAACAGCACCAGTCCATAGCCGCTGAGCTGATTGTCGAGAAGATGAAAGTATCCGGTAACGAGGGCAGCCGTTACCACGGCAGCTGCGTAATTTGCCTGGAATTTCTGGTGCTCGATGAAGAAACTGGTTGAAAGTGGATATTTCTTGCTCCTGTACTCGGAGTACACAGGACCACTGTCGTCATTTTCGATCATCTTATAAGGGATGATGGACATACTCTATATTGCCTAGGAATCTCTCGTATCACCGAACTATCGTCTCGTAATATAGACATTTCGAGTTGCTTACGTGTTCTAATTGATTTGGGTATATTCTTGGAATCCTTTCATCCTACAAGCACTATGAAGATAAACGTATCGTCTGAGACCGGTGTTCTTGAATGCGTGATTGTACATACCCCCGGCAGGGAGGTATCGTTGGTAAGCCCCGATGTGAAGAACAAGTTATTGTTCGACGACATCATCTACGAGGCTGACGCCAAGATTGAGCACGAAGACATGCTTGCCATTTTCGAGGTGGTGGTGGGGGGTAGCGGTGGCATCATGCAAATTACCAAGCTCATCCGGGACGTATTCGAGCATGAAGGTGCGAGGATGTACTTTGTAGGCTTGCTTATGCAGGAGCTTCAAGCCGACAACCTTCGGGCCATTGAGAAAAAACTGCTCAAATTGGATGCTGATCAGCTCCTTGAGTTTGCGATTATGGGTCAAACTGCGGGCATGCCCGACTTCAACCTGCTCCCCTCGCCGAACATACTCTTCACACGCGATCTGGCGGCAGTAATCAACGACGGCATCATCCTCTCGCGGGCGGCAAAAAAGGCGCGTTTACGAGAGTCCTTGTTGATGGATACGATCGTGGAGCATCACCCTCTGTTCGCGTCTGTTCGAGGCAATGCGTTCCGCATGCAGGGTTATGAGAGCATCGAGGGTGGCGACATCCTTATTCCCGACGAAAAACTGGTGCTCATCGGCATGAGTGAGCGCACCTCATTCAGCGGAATCATGAAGGCTGCAGGAGCCATCTTTGACTGGGGCGTCGATAACGTGCTCATCGTCGACATCCCCAAGCAGCGCTCTTCCATGCACCTTGACACCATCTTTACATTTGCCAGCGAAAACGAGTGCATCATGTTCCCGCCGTCGATTACGGGCAGGATGGACAATGTGGTCTGTTTGAGTCGCAACCAGGATGGACATTTCAAGACCCGTTTAATGTCGAGTCTCAAACATGCACTTGAGGAACTTCTTGGGCGTTCGTTCCATTTCATTAAATGCGGGGGTGAAGACCCAAACAGTCAACTTAGGGAGCAGTGGACCGACGGAGCCAACGTATTCGCGCTTGCTCCTGGGGTGATTGTGGGATATGAGCGAAATGTTCATACCTTTGAAGCTCTCGCCAACAACGGCTATGAGATTATGACACAGTTCGACTTTATCAACAATCATCAACAGACAGCTTTCAAAGCCGACCCAGACCAAAAGATCGCGATATCCTTTATAGGAAACGAGCTATGTCGTGGGCGGGGAGGTGCACGTTGCATGACCCAACCTATAGCACGGGCATAGACATTGCAGGAAATCAACACGGATTTTGAAGTGCTCCATGTAAAAGAGGACACTTCCTGGATGCAGCGGCTAGATCTGACGCCATGGATCATTGCGCGCCACACGTTGCTGTTTATTGCGACATTTGCATCCGTCAGCTTTTCATACCTTCAGTTTGCCATTCGCATTGAAGACGGCGTCATTTTTGCGGCCTGTTTTCTGCTCTTTTTGGGTACCCACGAGTTTGGCCATTACTTCGCTGCGGCATGGCACAGGGTAAAGGCATCGCTGCCTTGGTTCATACCCATGCCGCTCATATCGATTGGCACTCTAGGTGCCGTCATTCGCATAAAAGATCCGATCGACGACACGCGGCGGCTGTTCGACATCGGCATTGCAGGCCCTGTTGCCGGATTTGTCGTATCCATCATTTTATTGATCATTGGATTTTTGACCCTTCCAGGACCGGAGCATGTGCTCGAATACCCCGGCCATGAAGCCCTAAAGGCTTACGTGATGGAATTTGGTCAATTCCCTGAAGTACCTCCGGCCGAACCCTCAGGTGAAACCCTTTTCCTGGGCAGCACATTGCTATTTTCGGCCATGGCATCGTTATTCTCCGATGTCCCGCCACTTTATGAGCTGTATCACTACCCTGTGTTGTTTGCCGGTTGGCTGGGGCTTTTCTTTACGGCACTGAACCTCATGCCATTTGGGCAGCTCGACGGTGGGCACATCTTGTATGCGTTGGTTGGCCAACGCAAGCAGAGGGTCATATCCTATGTATTGTATTCCCTTTTAAGCGGACTCGGGGGTGTTGGAGCCATAGCGCTCATCCAACTCGGCATTGGAGAGTCGGGCGAACTGAGCGTACTGACGCTCGTCCTTTGGGCCGTAGGGCTTCATTTACTATTCCGCTTTGCCATGAGGCAGCTACCCAAATGGATAACTCCGCTTTGGATGGTGTCGTTGCTTGTTACCATCTCGACCTTCTATACATTAGACAGCCCTGAACACGCCTTCAATTATGGCATGTGGTTGTTCTGGCTGTTTTTTATCGTATTTTTAGTTCGTCTGGATCATCCCCCAGCGGCTATTGAGTACCAGCTCGGCCCCGGGCGCCGCATGTTAGGCTGGATGTCACTTATTGTGTTTGTGCTGTGTATTAGCCCACTTCCATTTTATTTCTTGTAATCGGATATCAACCGGTTTGACCATATAACAACACCTACCCATCTACAGATGAAAGCTATCTTCTCGACCCTTTTACTAGCCGTGACACTCCTATTCTCGGCATGTTCTGGAACCACAGAAGCACCGTCAATGACACTTGAGGACCAGGTGGCAGCCTTGGTATCGGAGAAAAAATTTGATGAAGCCCTCAAAGTGCTGAAATCGGCAGACACGAACGAGCCGACCGTGAAGGCGCTTTTGGCCAAAACGCACTTGGATTACGGCATTTACATCGAGTACGACGATAACACCATCCCAACGATGCGCGACAAAATGGTCGGCGCCTTATACCAGTACATCGAGGTGCTCAAGCTTGAGCCCGAAAATGAAAAGGCTATTGCCGAAATCGACCAAATTATCGGGATTTACCAGACTATGCCGGGACGTACGCTTCCAGCCGACATCGTTGAGGAACTGCGTGCCCGTGGTTTAGACGGCGGCATTCAGGCCGACGAATAAGAGCGATACCATCATACATGGCAGAAACCCCAACCATACTGAACCGAAAGGCCCGCTTCGAGTTTCAAATTCTTGACACCTACGAGGCTGGCATCGTACTGCAGGGTACAGAGATTAAGTCGGTGCGGAAGGGGAATATCGGGTTTACAGACTCCTTTGCCTACATGAAAGACGGAGAGGTGTGGCTAAAGGACCTGTATATCAAAGAGTTTGAGCATGGTTCGTACAACAACCACGACCCATTACGTCTTCGGAAGCTGTTGCTCAACAAGGACGAAATCCGAAAAATTGACAAAGCCCTCAGCCAAAAAGGATACACGCTCGTTCCACTCAAGCTCTATTTCAAAAATGGGCGAGCCAAGATCGAGATGGGGGTCGGTGTGGGTAAGAAGCTGCACGACAAACGGCAGTCCATCGCCGAAAGAGACTCCAAACGCGAGATAGACCGTGCTATGAAGAGCGGCCGCGGATGAACTAGGCCGCAAGCGAGCGTTGTCGTATCCATCCGCTCCCGAGCATGAGCGTTGAATAGCTCAACAAGGCACACACGGCCATTCCAATGAGCATGGGATACACCGTTTGGTTATGAAAACCGCTCACGATGGCTGCAGCGGCGGCCCCCATAATCATTTGTACGGATCCCATCAGGGCCGATGCCGCGCCGGCATTTTTCCCAAATGGCATAAGCGTCATGGCCGCCGAGTTAGGGAAAATGAATCCAAGCAACGACATATAGGCGAAGACCAGCACCAGCACAAACGAAAGGGGCGGGTGTCCGAATAGCGTCAGTACTAACAGCGCCGAGGCTACCAGGGCATGCATGGTTGATGCCCGCTGGATGATTTCGGAGCCATGGCGGCGATGAAGCCAATAGCGATTCACCTGGCTGGCAGCAATCAACCCAAAGGCATTCATGCCAAACACCCAACCGTATTGTGTTTCCGACAAACCATACTTTTCGATGAACACATAGGGCGATGCCGATATGTAGGCAAACATGCCCGCGGCAGCGATGCTGCCCATGAACACGTACGTCACGAAGCTCGGTTCACGAAATACATCTCGGTAGCTTTGAAACACCCTGATGGGATGATATGAAACCGCGCTGTCAGGAGAACCCGTTTCAGGAAGCACGAAATGGACCATCAGCAAACTGAGACTAGAAAGTATGGCCAGGGTGAAAAAGATGCTTCTCCAACCAAACCATGCCGTCATAAACCCGCCCAACGTAGGGGCAAGTATAGGAGCAACCCCTGTGATGAGCATCAAAATCGAGAAAACGCGCGCGGTCTCCTCGATCGGAAATGCGTCGCGCACCACGGCTCTCGCCACGACCATACCGGCGCAGCCACCAAAAGCCTGAATCAGTCTCCAGAAAATGAGCCCCTCGGCGGTCTCTGTGAATGCAATGGCGATCGACGATGCAATGTACAGCCCCAAGCCGATATATAATGGTTTCTTACGGCCTACGCGGTCGGTCCACGGTCCGTAAAACAACTGCCCGATCGATATTCCGATGAAAAAAGCCGCCAACGACAGCTGAATGGTACCGATGGGCACCTTAAGGTCTGCCGACATGGCTGGGAATCCCGGCAAATAGAAATCGATGGAAAGCGGCCCCAAAGCAGTCAGCGATGCAAGGGCCAGCAGTAATCTCGTTCGTGTCTGTATCGTATTCATCGTGGTGCGAGCTGCCGTCGCACTGGTGTATTTATGTATTATTTAGCAAAGATACGACGATTAATGAGCGATTATTAAACGGATTTTTTAAAAGCGTTTCCAAACCATGTCATGAATTAAAAATTAAGATTGGTATAACAAACTAAAACTTTTTACTTTTTGAATCGTATCTCGTTGTCAAACACAAAAATCAGATAAAGGATCTTATGCGAAAATTTCTGAAGGGGATACTATGGCTCGTTGTTTTGCTCGTTGTCGCAGTTGGAGTCATAGCTTGGATGGGGTCAAATCGCCCAAATACAGTGTACAATGTGGCCGTTACCGTGCCCGATATCGTTGTCGACTCAACCTTACTGGCCCGAGGTGAGCATATCTCACATATTTGGGGATGCCGCGATTGCCATGGCAGCAATCTCGGAGGGCAGGATATGATTCCGGCAGGTAACCCATTGGCCTACGTAGTGGCACCAAACCTTACCAGCGGAAAGGGCGGTCAAGGGGCCGTGCTTACCGACGAAGACTGGGTGCGTGCCATCCGATACGGCTTACACACCGATGGCAAACCGTTGTATATCATGCCATCAAAGGATTGGACAACCATGAGCGACTACGATGTGATGGCCGTAATTCGATACATGCAAACCGTCGAACCCGTCGATAACGAGACCTATGGCTCATACTTGGGTCCTTTAGGCTACGTTTTGTCGGGCTTGGGTCAGCTGCAAATGTGGGAGGCCGAGCACATCGATTTTACGCTTCCGCCCAACAACAGCGTCGTGAAGGCCCCGACAGCTGAATATGGAGCATACATAGCAAACAACTGCATGGGATGTCACAAGCCAAATTTAAAGGGCGGCAAGCACAACGACCCGAATTTCCCGCTTGTACCAGACATCACAATGACGGGCGAGTTTGGGACATGGACAAAAGAGCAGTTCATCACTGCCATCAGCACCGGCGTTCGACCAGACGGCCGTCAAATGGATCCCATGCACATGCCTTGGAGAGCCTTCTCCCACATGGATGAAGTTGAGATGGATGCGATTTTCGCTTATTTGCAGACGCAGAATTAATCAGCCGTCGTAAAAATATGGGGGGGATGTACACTTGTGTTCATCCCCCCTTTTTTATTCAGAATCGAAATTTTATTCCGCCGTTGATTACACGGCCATCGATGGGTGCATAAAGCTTCGTATTGAGGTTGGGATGTGCCATCGAGCCCCCCCAAATTCGGTTCTTTGCCTTCATGCGGGTGTCGGTAAAATTCTCGAAGTTGATGAAGA
>CAYWCV010000038.1:0-20543 GCA_964456845.1 uncultured Chitinophagales bacterium
TAATACTTAAGCTTATTGAGGTCGACATCAACTTTCACTTCACGATCTAAGCCGCCGGCCAAGTCGACTTCAAGCACCGACGATACCGATTCAATTTGTTCCTGAAGATCTTCTGCGACCTTCTTGAGGCGGTCGAGGCTGTATTGCCCACTGATGTTCACCTGCATGATCGGGAATTCGGAGATGTTGATCTCCTGAACCACGGGCTCTTCGGCCGCAGGTGGCAGGTTCGGACGTGCCAGGTCAACCTTCTCGCGAACCTTCGTCAATGCGTCGCTCATGTCGACGCCTGTCTGGAACTCCACGTTGATGCTTGAGTAGCCCTCCGTTGTGGTCGACATCATCTTTTTGATGTCGGCAATCTCGTTTATTTTCTCTTCAAGCTTTTGAGTCACCAGGCTTTCCATGTCTTCGGGAGCCACACCTGGATAGACGGTAACCACGAAGATGTTTGGAATCTTTACGTCGGGCGACGATTCTTTCGGAATGCGTAAATAAGATGTGAGACCTAGAATGGCGACAAGAACGACCATCACCATTACGCTGGTGCTCTGGTTGATCGCCAAGGTGGACAGGCCAAACTCTTTACGGTCGGCGCTTTGGTGTTGTTTTAACGTTGCCATACGATGCGGTATGTGCTATTGAAATTAGTGTGCGACGGCTGCGACGCCGCTTGTGTCCGTTTTTATGACACGAACACGGGTCATGTTCTCGACGCTCGCCGCGCCTGTGGTAATCACTTCATCGCCAACCTCAAGACCGCTGGTGATGACCACACGGTTGTTGAACATGGCACCAGTCGTAACCTGGCGGGACTCCGCAACAGGATTACCGTTGTCGTCGGTCCCTACGAGGTAGACTTGGTAGCCATCTTCGTTGCGAAACACGTATTCCTGTGCCAAGACCAATACCTCTTCGAATGAGCGTGTGCGGATCCTGACATTCGACACCATGTCAATTTTATATCTGTTTCCTTGGTTGGGTATGTTGGCTTCGACAGTAAACGTGCGAGCTTGAGGGTCTATGCTGGACCCCACGAACACGACCTTGCTGCTGATGACGTCTCCCTGAAACTCCTCAAATGTGATTTCGACGCTGTCTCCCACACGCACCGATTCGGCATATCGAGCCGGGACGCCCGCACGCACTCTCACCGAACCGTCCGATATGAGTCGAACGACTGGAGTACCTGGGGCCACCGTCTCTCCGACTTCACTGATGATGTCTTCGACCACAGCGTTGAACGGTGCGCGAATGACGGTGCGGTCAAGTTGCAGCTCCAAGAGCTTCATGGCGGCCTCCGTCTGTTCAAATGTCGTCTTCGCAGCGATCAAGTCGAGTTCAGACCCGATTTTGTCTTTATCCCAGATGGCTTTGCGTCGCTCGTAGTTTTCGCGTGCATTTTCGTTCTGTGCACGTAATCGTTCCACTTCAAGAACGATCTGAGCATCGTCGATTTTGGCGATGGGCGCACCCTTCGCCACGCGGCTGCCACGACGCACCTTCATTTCAATGATACGACCGCTGCCCTCAGCAGCCAGATTGATGTCTTCGGATGCTTTTACGGTGCCAATCACATTCAGAAAGTCCTGAAATGGCTCAGCTGTGATCGTCATCGATTCTACATTTACGACGCGTACCGATTCCTGCACGAGTGCTGCATCGCTGCCCGGTTCGACTTGGGCCGCCTCACCCGAACAAGATGCAAGAACACCTGCGATGATAGCTGCAGCAAAAAAGTTATATGGGGATTTCATAGCGTGTTGTTGAGATGTCTGGAATTCAATTGGATACAAATGGCACCTGGCCTATGGCCTGGTCGTAACGTGCCTTGCTGTTCAAGTAGTCAAAAACAAGTTGGGCATAATTTAACTGGGCCTGACGGAGTTGCAGTTCTGCTTCGGTCACGTCTAACTGCGACCCTAATCCGTTGTTGAAGCGGGCCAGCGCACGGTCGTAGCCCATTCGTGCAAGTTCGATACCCTCCTTCACCGACGGCAAGACGGTGATCACTTGATTGATTTCTTCACTCGCAGTGATTACTTCGTTTCGCGCCTGCCTGTCGGCAAAGCTGAGTTGCTCTTCGAGGTCCTTACGAGCGATGATCGCCCGCTGCACATTCGTATTGCGACGCATCCCGTCGAAAATGGGCAGACTCGCCTTGATGCCAAGGGTCTGGAAGCGGGCGCGATTGTCGCTGTCGCCGAAAAAGTCGGGTGATCCAGGTTGGGCCGCAGACCAGCGCAAATTGTAGGTGGCTGATACGTTGGGGAAGTACATCGATTTTTCGGACGATATTTCCCTCTTTTTGAGCTGAATTTGGTAATCCAGTACCCTTAAATCGCCCCTTGACTGGGCTAAATTTTGAATGTCGTTGGCTTGTGTCAACGGCTGGAAAGGAATTTGATTGGTCACATCGGCAATTGATGCGTTTGTCGCGGATGCATTACCGTCAGAGTGGATATCATAGGCCGAAAGATCACCTTCGATCTCGAATACGGCATCAAGGGGCATTCCCATTACCACTTTGAGGTTTCTGTATGCCGCATTCACGGCATTCAACGACTGCTGGATTCTCGGCTCCTCGTTTCTGAGTTGAACCTCTATCCGCAAGACCTCATACTCATCGATGATGCCGGCACCAGCCCTGCTCTTGTTGTCGGCAAGATTTTCCCGCAGTCTCGAAATGGTCGCTTCCTGTAGCCTGAACTGCTCCTTTGCGATCAGAACGGCATGATAGGCTTGACGCGTCTGCGTCACCACGAGCTGCGATGCGGCCCGGTAATTCTCCAGCTGTGCCATCCTGAAGACAGACGAGCTACTGATTCCGATGAATGCCTGACCGCGGAACAGTGTCTGTTGAACACTGAACCCACCGTCCCATGAGTTGTCGGTACCAAAAGCGATAGGCACCAGCGACCCAGGTTCGCCGCCGAAGAACTCGCCCGGCACGAAGTTGACCGGAATCTCCATGTTTCGCGTATACGTCATGTCCGTATTGATCGTGGGCATAACCTCGGCCCATGCCAGATTTTCAAGCTGGTCGGCGTCGCGCACACTCAGTAACGCTCGCTTCATGTCGGTCGAGTTGGCCAGCGCCGTCTCAATCGCCGTCTGAAGGTTGAGTTTCACATCCGATCTGATGTCTTCGCTCTGGGCTATGGCTCCTGATGCGGATACGATGAGTAATAGAAGTACAAGAATTGAGTTTCTTAACATATATCTGTAGATGTTGTCGGGATAAACATCACTCATGCTTGAATCAAGCCGTTTTCACCATGTCGTCGACCGGTGCATAACGGAGACCCTCCAGTAACAAGTTGATGTAATGAGGTACTAAATCTTCAAAGCTCAATGTGTTCAGAATGGGGATTTCATGCCCGCGGTGTCGCATATTGTACAGCTGGATCACGCCGCGCATGCTGCTCCACATCATGACTGCCAATTCGTTCGGGTTATGCTTCTCGTGGATAGATCCATCCTTCATGCCGTCGCTGATCGCGTCAAGCGTATACCTGAAGAGCGATTCACCTAAATCGTGGCACGAGACGGCGATCTCGCTGTCTTTGGAATCGTGGTCCATGTCGGTGAGCTCGAAATAGGAGCTTGCCTTGAAATAATCGGGCTGCGTTACCGCAAAATTGAAGTATGCCAGACCGATGTTTCGAAGCTTCTCCCTGCCTGATACGGGCTTCTCGTAAGCTTCTCGAAAGTGGTCGAGCATGATATACATACCCTTCTCACAGACGGCCAGATAGAGCTCCGTCTTGCTTTTGAAGTACAGGTAGAGCGTACCCTTGCTTAGCTCCGCCACGTCTGCGATTTCGTCCATCGTGGCCGAATCGACCCCTTTCTCAAAGAATACCTTTTCGGCTGAGTCGACAATGGCGTTACGCCGCTGCTCGCGTTCCCGTTCTTTGCGTTCTGATATACCCATTGCTTGTCGTGCGGATGATAAATGACTGACTGTCAGTCATTAAATGTACAAAGATTTATTCATTTACTTGCCATGTAATACGCAAATCGGGTACATAAAGTTTCCCGACCGATAAAAAAAGCGCTACCTTTTGGGATTATTTTTTCCCAATGAGCAACAGACCCCTCTACCTGGATCTTTTACTTTTGGCTGTAGTTGCCGTGTGGGGTGCCAACTTCGCGGTGGTCAAATACAGCTTGGCAGAGGTCAGCCCGATGGCTTTTAACAGCCTGAGGTTCATGCTCGCAGTAGCCGTGATGTGGTATTTGGCGATCTATAGGGGCAGCAAGATCAGGATTCAGAAGGGCGACGCCTGGCCGTTGTTTGGATTGGGGATACTTGGCAACTTTGTGTATCAGGTTGCCTTCATCATCGGTATCGAATGGAGCTATTCGGCCAATGCTGCCGTCATGTTGGGGTCGGGTCCGGTGTATGTGGCCATACTGTCGCACTTTCTGTTCAAGGAGAAGGTGACCACGCCACAGGTGGCCGGCATCATCACAGGGTTTTTAGGCGTGCTCATGCTCATATTCGGGAAGGATGGCTTCCAACTTGAGCTGAAGTCTGGCCTAGGCGACCTCATGCTGTTCTTGGCGACAATCTGCTGGGCACTGTATTCGCTGTTGTCGCGAAATTTCCTAAGCCGGTACAAGCCCCTCGACCTTGCGGTGATCAGCATGACCAGCGGCGGACTCTCGATCATCCTTGCGGGCATGCCTTGGGTGTGGCAGACCAATCTGCTGGCCCTCAGTGGCGAGGCCTGGGCTGGAATCGTATACAGTGGCGCCCTCTCTATCGGCATATCCTATATTATATGGAATCACGGGCTCAGCAAGGTCGGTGCCGTTCGCACAACGGCTTTCCAGAACTTCGTCCCTATGTTTGGGATCCTTTTTGGCTTTCTGCTGCTCGACGAACGACTTTCCTGGGTGCAATATCTGGGGGCCATCTTCGTCATAGCAGGCGTCGTGATGACGCGTTGGCGGTGGTAAATCGCCAGCAGTGAGCCATGACGAACCCAAGAATGGCTGAAGTGCTGTTTTTTTTGTACTTTTCTGCCTGTCTTCGCGTTGTTTACACGCTTTTCCAAACGATATTTCCATTTATGAATATGGCTTTCGCCGGGGTTTTGCGGCAGTTTTTCGCTTTGCTGCTTGTAGTGAGCTTGGGATCCCCACTGTTTGCACAAAACCTCCCCACCAGACCTCCAACCTCCAGCAGCGGGGGTTCGTCGGTTAATTTGGACTTTAAGATCGACGATACCATGGGCACCACATTTTACGTGGACATGCTTGGTTTGGAGGCTGCAAAGCTTCCCTTTTCGCCTGAGGTACGAATAGATCCATCCCGGTATGTCATCGGTCCCAACGATTTGATCGGCGTGATCATCACCGGTACTTTCAGCCTGAACTATAGGGCTTTGGGGGTCAATATTGAAGGTGACGTGTATCTCCCATCGGTTGGTACGGTACAAATCGCAGGGATGTCCCTATTGGATGCCCGTGCTGCAATCAAGGATGCCGTCGAAAAACAGTACCGAAACGTTATGGTCGATGTGATGCTCGACAAGCCTAGGCCTCTCACGGTGCACATAACGGGCGACATTCCATACCCGGGTCGTATATCGCTCCCTTATGGAACTCGCCTTGATGTGCCGCTTGTAGGTGCTTTGGTCGAGATGCCGTCCGACGAAACCTCCTCGGCCGATATGGGTGCCCTGAGCCGATCATTGTCGACATCTTCGATTGAGATCCCGGGGCTGTCAGCGAACAGCTTTCCGGATCCATCCCAATTGGGGGAAAATCCTAATACGGTGAGGTCTCTGCTAGAATCTGATCTGTATCAATTGAGATCCATCCGGATTTTGCGCAGCGACGGCAGCACCTTCTTGGCAGATTTGTTCGACTATTACAATGGTGGCAACTTGGATGCAAATCCGATCTTGCAAGATGGGGACCAAGTGCAGCTTGTTCGCACAAATGCTTCCGACGCTCGGGTGTCTTTGTCCGGCGCCGTTTACACGTCCTTAGACGTTCATCATCGCGGAGATGACACCCTTGGACGCCTGCTTCGGATGACGGGTGGTTTTACCACCAACGCCGACACAACTGTCGTCAGCATCTACCGAACAACTGCAAATGGCACAACATTGGTGACGGTCGACATGCGTCAGGCAGGTGCCGTCGATACCGTCTTATTGCCGAACGATCGGGTCATTGTGAACGAGCGTGCCAGAGTGTATCAAAATGCACGTGCCACCATACTTGGCAGGGCCAAGTCGAGTGGGATATTCCCCATTACTGACGGGGTCACGACCGCTTATGATGTTTTAACGATGGCGGGGGGGCTGGAAGGTGATGCATTGGCCAAAGGAGCCTATATCGCTCGCAAATCTGCCGTGGTCGACGATACGTCGCTGCCGAAACAAGCGGACATTGCTCAGTTGATGAGAAGTTCTGACCAGTATCTGCAGGGGCTGAACTGGTTCGAGCTTGAGGAGAAAGCACGCCGTAACCGCGTCTATCTCGATGTGTCCAACGAGCAGTCGCTGCGGTCGGTTCGCATGTACGATGGTGACAGCCTGTTCATCCCTAGGGACGAGCGTACCGTGTTTGTTTACGGCCAAGTGAACAATCCGGGTTTTATTGAGTTCGGCACATCTAACAGTGCGGCCGATTACATCAACAAGGCTGGTGGCTATGCGTTGGCGGCCTTCCCTGAGAAAGTGTACGTGATCAAAGCCGGAACAAGAACATGGACAGATGCGCGTACCACTACTATAGAGTCGGGAGATTGGATTTATGTGGAGCGTGTTCCCATCGACGATTTGGCTCAACAACGAATCTATGAATTGCAGAAGCAGGGCTTCAAGATACAGCGGCAGGGTTTGTTTTTAACGGCCTTTACGGCGCTAGTATCTGCTGTCTCGACAACCGTCGCAATCCTGATCTACACAAAGAACTGATCCATGTCACAATCCGAAAACTCGCCGAAACCGACAGGACTCACAGGTGGAGACCTGATCCGCCACCTGTTTCGAAACGTTCGCCGCATCGCCATCGTGACCCTTCTGGTTACGGTGCTGGCGGTGGTGGTCAGCCTCATGCTGCCAAACGAGTTCAGATCGTCGGCCAACTTGATGCCGGCAAACACCCCAGCCATCGGGTTGGATCTGCTCACCAGGAGCAGCGGCCTCGGGGGGTTGGCCAGCAACTTGCTTCGCACCCGATCGAGCGAATTCGACCGGTTTTTAGTGCTTCTCGAGACACATACCGTGAAGAAGAGAGTTGTCGACCAGTTCAATCTGATCGAAGTCTACGATACTGGCGGCAATCAGTTCCCCTTGATCGACGCCATGAAACGCCTCGATGCCAACACGAACTTCGAGACCTTCGAAGAGGGGAATATGTTGATCGAAGTATGGGACGAAGACCCCATCCGCGCCAAAGAGATGACCGATTTCTATGTGCAGCTCATCAACGAGTACAATATCGAACTCTCTTCCACAGAGGCAACGAAATTCAAGGAGTTCATTGGCGACAAATACACCGAAGTGATGGCGTCGGTCGACAGCCTTCAGCGTCGAACGGTCGAGTTTCAGCGCGAGTATGGGGTGATTGAGTTCGACTCGCAGGCATCGGAATATCTAAGCGCCATTACCGCCGTCACGGCCCAACTGTATGAGGCTGAGCTTAAGTTAACGTTGATATCGGAGAATGCCCGCGAAAGCAATCCGATCTATCAAAGGCAGCTGCAACAGGTCAATGCACTCAAATCGACGTTGGCGTCGATGTACAATAACACGAATCCAAACGATGTGATCTTGAATTTCTCGCAGCTTCCTGACATATCAACACAGTACGTGCGACTGATGGCCGAGGCTGAGATTCAGCAGGAAATGCTCAAGTTCATCATCCCAATCTATGAAAACGCGCGGATGGAGGAAGCCAAATCGATCCCGGGCTTGGTGGTGGTCGACGAGCCCTTTGTGGCCGAGCGCAAAGACCGTCCGAAACGGTCGCTCATCGTAATTGGTGCCTTCATGTCGGCGTTCCTGTTGATGCTTGTGTACTACGCCATCCAACTCTTGCTGCACCGCAATCGTGAGTACATGGCCTACCTGAGGTCATAGACTCGATGGAAGCCGCGTACCCCAACGACCGGTACGGTTGGCTCCTGTTCGGTGCCGGCATTTCCGTTATCACCGTACTGGGCATCTTGGCTCTGCATGAACTGTCGGGCGTGGTGTTGATTGCCCTGGCGTTGATTCCGGTGGCTGTATATACCGGGTATCGCCATAAGGGCGTGGTTGCCTATGGCATCGTATTCTTCGCCCTGCTCACGTTCGACCAGGATTCGGGCACCAACATCCGCGAAGCACTCTATTATGCCTACATCGCAGGGGTGGTGGCCATCATGGTGCCATGGCTGGCGCTGACGGGTCAATGGCACTTGCGGCACGGAATCGACAAAAGCTACCTGGTGCTGCTGATTTTTATCGGATATGGCATCATATTGGGCTTCTTCACCGGCGGGCTCATGAAAAACCGCATCGACGACATCACATTGATGTTCCCGATCCTGACCTATTTCGTGCTGCGCGACCAGATGGCCGACGACAAGGTGGTGCGAAACATCCTGATCATTTTAGTTGTGATGATCCTTTTTGTGGCATTGCGAAACATCCGAAACTACCAGCAGATCCTGATCGAGGCCGTCATGGAATGGCAGATCCAGAAGGCTCGTGTGGCCAAGAACGAGGTTTTTCTGATGGCCGGGTCGGTGGGTTTCTTCATTTTGCAGGCCTATCAAACCAAGTGGCTTCCACGCCTGTTCTACCTCGGTGTATTCGGTTTTATGTTTGCAGGGCTCATTTTGACCCAGAGTCGGGGCTACTGGCTTGCATTTGTGCTCTCTGCCGGTGTGTTCATGCTGTTTTCTGACCGTGCAGCCCGTGTTCGTGCCCTCATCACCTCGACGCTGCTTGGAGTTGCGGCAGTTACTATCGCCTTTACGGTTTATTATTCGGCAACGATGGTGGTGATCGAGAATCTGGCGTACCGGTTATCGCTTACCGGCGGCTCGCAGATGGATCCTTCGCTTCTCGAGCGAGTTTTGGAGACTCAATCGGTTTGGGATCTTGTGAAGCTTAACCCGTTTGCCGGCTATGGATTTGGTTATGTGTATCAACGCTATGGTGTGATCGCTGGGTATTGGACCAACACCAGCTATGTGCACAACGGCTATTTGGCCATGTGGTTCAAGATGGGTCTTTTCGGGATGTTGGCCGCCTTCACCTACTTGGTTATGATTGCACGAACTGGGTATAAGGTATTCAAGGATGCAGCCACGCCGTTCGCGCGGATTACGGCCTTGATCATCATGTGCCAGGTGGTCGGCATGATGCTCGTCAACCTTACTTCGCCACAGTTCCTAGGGTTTGACTCAATGCTGCTGCTTGCCGTGATGGGGGCCATGGTGGCTAGTCTGGCCGACAGGCATCTCGGAAAAGCTTCGTGATCAATCCCATAACTTAGGTGTTGGCAAATCGAACGGTTTGATGATTTGGTCGATCAGAACGGCGAGTTCCCTGCGTTTGAGGGTTTTGGACTCTCCACTCTCTGCGTTACTGCCGACACCCGCGGCCTTCGTGAGTGCTGTCAATGCCGCATCGTGAGTAAGAATTTGGCCAGGTTCGAACGAGATGTCCATTCCCAGAACGGACAAGGCAAGGTTGAGATCATCCGTTGTAGCCGTTGTGTCGGGTTTAAAATGCGTTTCATTAGCCCAAGCGACAGGCCTACCCTCACCGCGCATGAGGCCAGCAGCTCCTACCCTCATGATGGCGGCGAAATCGGGCGCGTCTGCTTTGACATCGAAGTAAGGCATGATCCATACCGATGCATCGAGCAGCGTCTGCTGAAGGTGTCGGATCGACAGATCCGAGGGCTCAACGCCTTCCCTTAAGCTCAGTGCAGCGGCCGCACCTGCAGCCTGACCCAATCCAAGTACGACGGGCTGTAGCCGTGTGGTCCCATTTACGACATTGGTCACAGATATGCTCTTTTCGGCCACGATCAACCCTTTGATGGTTTCCGGTATCATCGACCCATACGGCACATTGTACGAAGGGATCGGTGGGAATTCAATCTGCCGGGGCTCAGGATTCACCTTGCGGTGGTGATCGACGGGGTAATCGCCGACGGCTATTCCATACTGGTAATATGGACGCGATGGGTCTGCGTACGGATTCAGAATGTCTTGGAGCTTGAGGGTGATCTTTCCATTTACCCGGCGGCTTTCACGGATGTAGGGGATAAGAGCCAAATTGTCGGCCGTACCAAATTCGTCTGTGGCTAGCCCGATGTGGTTGTATCCACCTTTGGTCTGGAGGAAATGCACCCAAGCCAAGGTGTGGTTTTTGGCGGCCTTGAGGGCTTCTTCTCTCTCTTCAGGAGTTAGTTCGAGGATGTCGAGGTACAGGTCGTTGCCCTTGTTCGGCCAGTTGATCATGAATTTGTCGTTCGGGAGTCGGCCGTAGTTGAGCATCTGCTGGCAGTCGATGAGACCCTCCGTCTGAACGTCGCAAACTTGGGCGCACATACAGTCGAACGGTTCGGTGTTATACGGTTCCGGTTTGGGAATTGTCATATTGGTTCCGGTGCCATAATCTTTCAGGATTGCGACATAGGTGAGGTCTTGAACGAAGTCAACCTTTTCTTCCGGGGCACCCTGCTCCCTTGTCTCCGCGAAGGTTTCCATCCCCGTGCGGTATGCTGCTCCAGAGGAGGCAATGACATCGCCGTACTCGGTTGCCTCGATTACCATCTTTGCACCAATACGCACAAGGCCTCCGTTCATGTTTGTGAACTCCGCGCCCACGATGCGGTCGCCTAGCATGACGGCCTTGCGAAACTGAAGCTCATACTTCACGTGGATGTTAGATTCTGCCGCCACCATTGCCTTTAGAATCGAGTCGCCCACATGAGGTTCGAAAAGAGTATTGCTCACCCAACCGGTGGCGACTTTTGATGGACCCCCGTAATAGGTGTACAGAGCCTCCCTAAACTCTCCAAATATGCCGGAGGGCATACGATGGTTGCCATCTACTGCTGCAACGCCGGCCGCAGTAAGCATGCCACCAAGCCATGTGGTCGGTTCGGCCACGATGACATTGGCACCGAGCCTGGATGCCTGGATGGCAGCAGCGGTACCACTGGCACCTCCACCAACGACCAGGATGTCCGTTTCGTGATCCCACGAGGTTTGGGCAGTGCAACTTACGAATATGAGAGCAAAAAATAGAGGTAGTGCGAACCGAAGCATGGCCATGTAAATTCTGTGAAATGAAAAAGCCCGCACCTAAGAATCAGGTACGGGCTTTTATGGAGATCAATTATTTGACGAGGGTGAACTTGCCGTTTGCCGACATGATCTTAGCGCCTGTGTTGGCGGTCATGCGGTACAGGTATACACCGCTTGCCAGACGGGTGGCGTCGAGCATGAACTGCTGGTTGCTTCCTGCAGCCAAGCGACCAACGTTTTGTGTCATGACAACGCGACCGAGAATGTCGATCACCTGCAGGGTTACATCTGCACGCTCAGCCAAGTTGAAACGGATCGTTGTCGTCGGGTTGAACGGATTCGGATAGTTGCCGATGAGTTCGAAGCTGCTTGGGAGCTCTGAAACTGTGTCGTCATCCAAGTCGGTAAGTGTAGCATTCGACAGCTTGAAGCTTGCGTAGGCATTGTTGGATGCCATCACAACAAGGCGATTGTTGGTTGGATCCCAACCGGAACCGCCGGTTTGATTGACGTTTGGCCGCACGCTCAGAGGGCCAAGTGTTCTAACAAGAGTCGGCTCAGCAGGGTTGGTCACTTCAATAACGTGAAACGTGGAGTTATTAGGGCCCAAGGCCAAAAACTTGCGTCCGGCAGCTTCAAAGTAGGTGCTAGGACCAAAGAATGTATTCGGGACTTTAGCCTCATCCAATTCGGCCAAGATGGTGTTATTGGCTTCGTTGAGCAAGGTGGTCGGCGTTCCAAACCCACTCAACCACACATGGGTGGTACCTGGCACGGGCGAGATTCCGAAGCGCCCAAGGTTTGCCGGCACGAGCAATGGCGCAATCTCCGCCATGGCTGTCCCATTCCAGGTCAGACGACCAATTTCAGTGCTTCCTGTGCCAGATATATAAACGGTGACGTTATCGCCCGATCCTCGCACGCCGAAGGCGTCGCCATAGCGGAGTGCACTCAACTCGCCTTCAAAGACGGTCTGCGGGGCAGCATTTTCATTTGCCCAGCGATAGATGCGTACCGTTTGTCCCGAAAGGGCCAAGTTGCATGCGAAAATCTGCCCGTCGGAGGTTGCAGCGGCAATATTGATGGGGAATGTCGAGTTCACGTTTACGACACCCGTCATGTCCAATGCCTTGATCGAATCTCCTGTGGCGGAGCTGATGACTTTTATTTCAGCGTATCCTGTACGTGATACCAACAGAGCATTGCTAGTCGCTGGGTTTACAGTTAAGCTGCGTGTCACGTTATCGGAGCGGAACCAGCGGTTTTCGTCGGCGTAGACAGCCCACTCTGGTGCGAATCGGGCGGCGTGGACCTGTCCGAAACGGAAGGCTGTGAGATTGTTGTTCGTGCCCATCACAAAAAGGCGATTCTTAACAGCGTCGTACGTTATGAAGCCGGCACCGTTGGCATTCGAGACGCTGTTGATGCCAGCAATCGTAGCGACCTTTGCGATGTTGTCGAGATCGGTTACATCGAAGACCTCGAATTCAGAGCCGAATGTGCCGGCACGCAGACCTACCACGACAAAGTTTTTCTCATTTTGAGTGAATGAGCGTAGCTCCTGAAATGCGTTGTTAGTCAGATCTGGTCCAATCGATTTAATCAAGGCACCCGTGCTACCGTTGATCAATGAAGCAACTGTGCCCCCACCGTTGACCCAAAGGTTGCCATCGCCCGTTGGCGATATGGATCCGCGAGCCAGACCCGCAGAGATGGTGATTTCGCGGTCGAGCGTTGCGGTTGTTGCTCCTCGTGCCATCGTGAAGACGGCGATTTTGGTGTTGCCCGATCCACTTACATAGATTGTTACGGTACCGGGATTGGCATCCGTTCCGAAGTTGCCCTCCACGGCGAAGGAGTCGCCGTAGCGTCCAGGTGTGAGTGAAGAGGAAGCACCGTCAAATACAACTCTCGGCGCCGTCGTGGGGCTCTGGTTTGTCCATTGATAGATCTTCAGCCCAGTTCCACTTACCACCAAGTTGGCGGCAAAAATATTACCATCGCTGGTAACGCCCATTTCGTTGATGCCGAACGTGCCGCCGGTAACATCCGTGTTGTTAAGCACACCGACCGAGTCGCCCGTAGCTGAGTTAAGAACAAGTACTCGATTTCCCAGCTGGCGAGTGGCCATGAGGATATTGTCAGTTGCTGGGTTATACGCTCCACCGCGAACTTGGTCGGCAGATGCAGGCAGCCAAGGCCGCTGTCCAGATAGGATTTCCCATGCTTTGTCGGTCATTGCGGTGACCTGTGCATGGCTGAGTGTTGGCAGCAGTGCCAAACTCAGAAGCCAGAGACCTAAAAAGGTCGATTGAGCTTGTTTTGAGGCATTCATAGGTTTTTGATTTGTAGGTTGATGGTAGCTGTTCGTGTGATCTTCTGTATGAGTTTAGGTGAGTTTTGCATCGGTTGGTGATCCAGCCACCGATGTACGAGGTCGCGCCGACAAGTGCCTGAACCATCCAAAGTACAATAGCAAGCTCAAGACTATCAGCAATCCAAACAAAGGCCAGAAAAGGTGCCACTGGCGCGTCACAAGCACCATTGGCGTCAAAAAGAGTGTAAGTTGCCATGGAACGGCAATAAATATGGAGCGAATATCTCGCTTGTTCTCGGCATCGACCTCTTGAAGGTCAAGATCCTTGGCGAGGTCACGGATATGGCCCCAAAAACCGAACGGTCGCGTTTTGCGGTAAAAATTGACAAGCACCTCATCATCTACGGGATCCGACATATAGGTCCCCACTATAGATGCCACAAACGACGTACTTGTAATGATCAGGAATCCCCACATGTCGCCTATTCCCGGATAGAAGATGAGCTGCGCGAAGGCCATCACCATACCGGTGAAAACTCCCGATGCGAATCCCCAGCCGTTGAATCGCCACCAGTACCACCTTATGACCTGTGGTATGATGAAGCCAGACCCCAGACCCATGGTAAGCCACGACCAGACCTGGTTCAAGTTGTTGAACGCGTAGGTGAGGGCAAGCCCCACCACAACAATTACAAGTGATGCCATCCGACTGTGCCAAATCAGCTTCTTCTCTTCGGCATCGGGTCGAATGAATTTCTGATAGATATCCTTCACCCAGTAGGCGGCGCCTGAGTTCACGACGGAATCGAAGGTGGACATGGCGGCAGCAATCAGGCCTGCCAGCAGGAGGCCTTTCATGCCGGACGGTATGACGTTCAATAGCACTGTTGGGAGTACTTCCTCAGGGTTTTGTATCACCCCGAATTGCGAACCATACACAATGCCGATGATGGCCATACTGACCACAAATGGCCAGCGGAACGACAACAAAAGAATCCACAGAAGGCTCAGGAGTCCGGCTTCACGATCATTCTCGGCAGCATAGTAGCGTTGCACCAAGTAACCGCCGGAACCACCCGATCCTTCGATCACTGTCTTGGCCAGATAAAACATGACGGCAATCCCCAAGAAGTTGTACGCAGCGTACTCGCCGGGCAGGTTCATGTTCCACGACGGAACAACATCTACCCAAGAAGTGATGCTGGTCTTCAACTCTTGGAAACCTCCACCAACCAAAGGCACAGAAACCATGAACTCGTCGGGAAGCGTGTACTGGGTAAAGGCAAGGAAGCAGACATATAAAATGGCAATAAGTATCAGGAAGCCCTGGAACACGTCGGTGTAGACCACCCCGTACAAACCTGAAGCAATGGTATAAATCGAAGCCAAAACGATCATGATCAAGGCGGCCAAATTCGGATCCATCCCCAAGATGGTTCCCAGGAAAATTCCGCCACCTTGCGCGAAGTACGTTACAACTGCCACGGCAAATGCCAAGTTGGTGATTGCAGCAAGTAATCGGGCAACATTCCCTGCTTTACCGGGTCCAAAACGGAACTGCATCCATTCGGCGAGGGTCATCACACCCGCACGTCGGTTCCACTTCCCCATGAAGATCATGAAGAAGGCCATGACCAGCACGATGCCTCCGCGGATTTCGATGAAAAATCCGTTCAATCCTATCGCATAGATCAGTGCCACAATGATCATCGTGCCGCTCACGTCCAAGTTCGATGCCATCCCCGAAGCGCCCAGCGCCCACCAAGGTATCTTGCGGTTGCCAAGGAAGAAACTGTCTATCCCTGTGGATGCCTTCTTCTGAAGGTAAACCCCAAAGCCCACCAACAACAGCAGGTAAACCGATATGATGATATAATCGATTGGATGCATCGGCTTATTTGAGTAAGGTGAGCTTTTTGGTCACTGATCCGAAGGATGTCTGCAGACGCATCACATACACTCCTGAGGCTAACATTGATCCATCAAACATGATGCTATGGGTCCCCGACTGATACTCGCGATTTATAACGACGGTGCGTACCACCTTGCCAGAAATATCCAGCACGTCCAGACTCACGTTGTCGCGCTGTGGTAACGAAAACTGGATGGTCGTCGTCGGATTGAAAGGATTCGGGAAGTTCTGGTGCAAAACAGCACTGATAGGCAGATCGGGGGATGAATCCTCCCCGTTTGAAAGAAGCATGCCATCCAACTCAATGTCTGGGCTCAGCTTCCTGTTCAGGATGAGCATCGCACCGTCGGCGAAAACGTGTCGGCCACTGTTGGTGGATCCGGATCTGAGTTCCGCAAACTTGCGGTTACCTGCGGTGATGAACTGGGTGCCGATCTTTATCCACCCCCTTCCAGCGCTACGCTGGTTGACCAATGTGTCCTTGCGACCTAGATCACCCCAGGTAGAATAGGAAGCCGCCTGGGTCGACTCGAAATTGGATATCGGGTTGAAGACATACACATCGTACCAGGCGGTCCAGGGCACGTTTGCTGACCATTCGATGGTCGAACCCGATCCCTCCGGTGTTCGAAGCACACCCCCCTTATGTCCCTTGTACTCTGTTGTAGGTGTCCATGCTCCCGTTAGCGCTGCGCCAGGGGTGTCCTCGTCGACGATGATACCCTTTGGTCGCCTGATTTTGCCTTGGCGAAACGGGAGCAGGGCCGGCACATTATAATAGTACTTATAGAGGGTGTCGGCGGCAAATTCGTTCTTGTCGCGAAGCCCCTCGTAGAAGAAATACACTTCCCCGTTTACGCCACGGGAACGGTTGAACTCTACAGCCTGGCGAATGTACGTCGTTCGATTGAACTGATTTCCCGCTTTGATCAGAATGCCCGGCGAGAGCTTCGTGCGGTCAGCCGGCTTGACGTATCCGGATGATCCGGTACCGCTCCCCACCAACTCGACGATGATGTTTCGATAACTGTTGATGTCGTAACGGTACGCCTGTGGGTGAAGCATGTCGACGTAGCTTGAGTCCATCCACCGTGGCCAGTCCTGCAGGTATTGCGAATAACTGAAAGGATAGATGCTCGGCGACATCGAAACGATCAGCTTAGGATCGTGCTGCTTCACCATACGGTACAGCCGTCCACCGAAGTGGGTCAACTTGTCGGCCTTCCATTTCATGAAGGCTGCGTTATTGAACTGAGCCGGTGGATTTTGGCCGTTGTGCTCTGCACGGTACATTTCGATGTTTTGGTCGCTGTAACCGCCCTCAGCCGGCATGGCTGGAAGCCGGTCGTCTCCTTGAACTCCGTCCACATCGTAATCTTCGATCACCTCCAAGATCAAGTTCAGCATGAAATCCTGCACCTCGGGGTTGAGGGCATCCATCCAGTCAAAACCGTTCTTGACCACCAAGTTTCCATTGATGTCGATGGCCTTCCAATGGGGTTTATTGTTGATGATATGCCCACCGTTCTGGGAGTAGCTTGTGGAGAACCCAAACTCAAACCACGGGATGACCTCCATCCCGTTGCGGTGTGCTTCCACGATCAGTTCTCTGAGTGGATCCCTGTTCTGCGACTTAAAGGGAAGGTCTGACAAATTGTATTGATCGAGCTGCGATCCAAACTCCTTGCGCATCGTCCGACTTGGGTACAAGGTATAGCCTTTATTCCATACTACAGGGAAGACTACATTGAACCCTCGGGAGGCAAGATAGTCCATCGCTTCGGCAATCTTTTCCCTTGAACTTAGCACGTCGCTGTCCACGTTGGTGATCCATACGCCGCGCACTTCCTGCTTGTAGGGCAGGGTCTGAGCATGGGCTAGCTGCGTGCTGGCTAGTAAGCCAGCCAGGAACATCAGCAAAGGGATTCGATATCTGTTTATTGAGGAGTTCAATTTTTTTTGTTCAGTTTGTTCAGAAACATCACTCCATCAACGGCAATCTGTGCGTTCGAGGATACGACGACATGCACCCAGTCGCCCTTCGATGCGATCACCTCGCCAGCCAACACCCAACCTTCCATTGATCCAGACAGCTCGCGATTGAAAAACTCGCCGTCGGTGTGATTGCCGAACTTGATCTCGACCTGAGGGATTGCCTCCATCGAATGATCGTATGGAATATGGATGTAAACCTCGTAACGGGCTGATTCCGGCTCTTTGAAGGTGTACTGCACTGACCCCGCACCTTGTAGGAATTTGCCATCGAATGCTTGCTCAGATGTGACCAGCGTCCATTCACCCGTGAGCTCGGCGTCTTCTTCGTGCATGATGTGGGCGGGCTTACGCCTCACGTTTCCACTGCGGTAGGGAAGCGTAGCTGATTCAGAATAGAACGTGTTGCGCAGGGTGTCGGCGAGATGTTCGTTGTTGTGATTCATGCCCTCGTAAAAGAAATAGACTTCGCCCTTTGCACCCTGCGCCCTATTGTAATTGATGGCAGTGTTCACATACTGCGGGCCATTGTATCTTGGACCAGACTTCGTCAAAATGCCCATGGCCAAGGTGTAGGGTTTAGACTCAGGTTGATTGGCGTACGACATGATCTCATCCACCGTCTCCTTGTACTGGGTGGTGTCGTAGCGGTATGCCTGCGGAACCAGAAGGTCGACAAATCCACCTTTGATCCAAGCCGGCCAATCTTGGAGGTAGTTGTTAAGCCCCCAGGGATAGATGATTGGCGAGTACGACACGATCAACTCAGGATCGTATGCTTTTACCGTTTCGTAGAGATGCTTTCCATAGGCGCTGAGCTTGTCAGCCTTCCACTGGAGGAACTGTGGCTCAAGCGGATTATCGGGCACATCGTTACCTGTCTCGGCTTTGTACATGCTTTTTGTGAGCGGGTCGTACCCCCCCTCTGCAGGCAGCGAAGGAAGGCGGTCGTCGCCTTGGATGCCATCGACGTCGTATCGCTTAGGTACTTCCATCACCAGTTCGGTAATGAACGTTTGCACCTCAGGATCGAAGGCATTCATCCACTCGAATCCGTTTTTCGTGAGCAGCGATCCGTCGGACGCACGTGCCGCCCACTGCGGGTATTTGCTGAGAATGTGCCCACCCTTTTGATTGATGGATGTCGAAAATCCAAATTCGAACCAGGGGATGACCTCAAGCCCGCGACGGTGTGCCTCCACAATGAGCTCAGCCAACGGATCGCGACCCTGCGCTTGAAAAAGGGTGTCGATTTTGTAAGGTGATCCAAAATAGCGTTCCATCACCCGGCTCGGATATAGGGTATATCCATCGTTCCAAACAACTGGAAAAACAACGTTGAAGCCACGGTCAGCCAAGTAGTCCATTGCCTGTGCCGTCGCTTTCTTGCTGAACATGACCTCGCTGTCGATATTCGTAATCCAAACACCGCGCACTTCCTCGCTGATCGCCGCGGAGGGTGACTGCGCCTCCTGCTTTGAGCACGCCGCCATGAGCACGATCGGAATGATGATGCCTGAGATGAACTTCTTCATGCTGAATCTCGTATCACAAGTTCTGGTTGAATCAAAAACCGTTCGCCCGGTTTATTGTCGCGCTGATCGACGGCCTCTAGAATTTTGTTGATGGCTAGCTCCCCCAATTCTTGGCGAGGCACGTTCACGGTGGTCAGCGGCACTCGTGCCTCGGAGCAACGCTCGATGTTATCGAAGCCAACGCAGGCTATGTCTTGAGGTATGCGGTACCCACGCTCCAGAATGGCCTTCTGAAATCCCATTGCCACCATGTCGTTGAAGAGAAAGACCCCGTCAACACCGATATCTTTGAAGCAGATGCTCTGTCCGATCTTGTAGCCCTCGTCGAATGCCGTGGCCTCGCTGCCGAAGCTGAAGCGAAACACAAATACATCTGACGATGTGTTCACGCCCGCTTCCTGCAACGCATCCATGAACCCCTGAAGTCGCAAATCATCGGTCTTAAACCCGATTTCCCCGACCACAATCGCGAAGCGGCGAGTGCCGCGGCGCACCAAGTGCTCGCCCACGAGCCATCCACCACGATAATTGTCAACATCGACGATCATCGCTGGCGAGTCGTACACTTCATGCATGAACACCATCGGATACTTCGCTTCGACCAGCTTGTCATAGATCGAAATCCCGAACAATGATTTCCTGCGGGTAGTTACCAGCAATCCGGCAGCATTGTGGTCGACCATCAAACGAAGAAGGGCATCTTCCTGCTGATAGATATCACGTGAGACCGTTAACAATAATTGCCTTTTTGCCTTGTCGGCTGCTTCAGCCAAACCCTTGTAAATTCCGGAAAAATAGGGCCCCTCAACATCTCGGATGAGCAAGCCAATTTTATTGGAGCCCACATCGGTCGATCCGGAAAGTGCCCCGCGCTGTCTGCTGCTGCTCGTGTTGGCAAACGTCCCCTTGCCAACGCGGCTAATCACAACGTGCTCGTCGTTGAGTATCTGCATGGCCTTCTTGATGGTCGACATGCTCACTTGATAGTCGCGTGCCAAGTTCAGAAAGTTCGGTATGCGTCCTTGAGACCCGAACTCCATCTTTTTTATACGCAACTTCAGGTCGTTGGCGACCTGTTCGTAGAGCTTCTCAGTAGTATCTGTGAGATCGATCATAGTGTCAAAATTTTACGGTAGCCCCTAGAGTACTTATACCACCAAGTATGCCACGGTCGCTGTATGCATAGTCTGCGGCAATTCTGTCGGCCAATTTTACCCCAAATCCTAGGCGGACATGCCCCAACCCCTCTGTGCCCGATAAGAAGGCATTGGCATAGCCACCCCTCAGAAAGAACGTGTTTCGGTATCCATACTCGAGGCCTGAGTTGATGTAGGGATTGTTGTTGTTCGGGTATACAGCATCAGATGTGACGAAAAGGGACTGATTGGGGCTGTCGATAATTTTATATCCAAGTCCAATCCGGAAAATGAGCGGCAGATCCCAAGACCGTAGGGCAAGGTTACCAAGTATACCGTCGTTGTTACCGCTTGCACGGGGATCAAGGTC
>CAYWCV010000039.1:0-1106 GCA_964456845.1 uncultured Chitinophagales bacterium
AACGTCGTGCCCGTCATGATCAGCTCGCCCCTTTTGAAGCCGGTTCCACTGCCAGCCTTTGCTACAATGACGAGATCGCTGATTCTTACAAGTTCTCCAAAGTTTTTAGGAGGAATGACTGAAGACGAGAATACCGGAAATGACAAACCCAAAAATAAGACGAGGGTCATACAAATCGGCAACCAAGCATTTCTAGTTTGACACATAACAGATTAGATTTGGTGCACCGTTACCGAGATAGTAGGCACACAATCCGAATCTGTCAATTTTTTTATTTAAAAAATGCGTGATTAATTTTTAGGAATTTTGTGCACTTATTTTACCAGCGATATCTTCTTGATGAGCAGCCCGCTGTCTGTTACCAGACGGATGATGTAAAGTCCACTGGGCAAATGCTCGGCCTGCAGCTCATGTCGGTGCCTTCCGGCTGGCATCTCACGGTCGACCAACGTGCGAAGTGTACGGCCCGCAGCATCTACAAGGCTCAGATTCACCCATGTCTGCCAAGGTATTTCGAATGGAATGACCGTAGACGGGTTGAAGGGGTTGGGGAAATTGTCACCAAGATAAAAGGTGTACGGCACTCCGTTTTCATCCTTTTCCGGGATGGCTGTCGAGGCCGTCACGGTAAATGCCATGTCCTGACTACGTCCCCCCCCCGGTGTCGGATTCGTGACACGAAACGCCCTCGAACTCGGAATGGCCGACCGCAAAATCACAATGGTGGCTTCCATCCGGTTTTCGTGAACGTACTTGGTCTGCTGAACCTGTACATCGGCTCCTCCGATGGCCACTACCGATTCCGGCATGAATCCGGCTCCCTCAATCGAGACAACCACCGTAACACCCTGCGGCACGACGTCAGGCGAAATCCGCGCAATCATAGGTGTAGGATTAAGCGGCATGTTGCTATACACAAACTGGGCACACGCAACATCTTTGGCTGTCAATGGGTTACAGCAGGCTGCATTCATGTTTGCAGGCTCGATCGTATGGTGCCCAAATCCTAACAGATGGCCGATTTCGTGCTGGATCGTCTGCTGAAAACGGGAAGCCGTCAAACATGCCTGGATCCCTTTGTTCACGACGATGACCCCTTTTGTCAT
>CAYWCV010000039.1:1206-18986 GCA_964456845.1 uncultured Chitinophagales bacterium
AAGCCGTCAAACATGCCTGGATCCCTTTGTTCACGACGATGACCCCTTTTGTCATGTTTGCCCATTCTCCACCTCGGTGCTGGTGCCTCTGGCTAGACACATAGTGCTGGGCGGTTGCCAGAATCCCAACACAGTTCGGAGCTGGTTCCAAGTTTCCACATGGATCGTTATATGCCACATACAGCTCGTTGTCGCCTAATAACGATCTGACCGGGTTCACGATGCCGCTGGCATCGCATTGCGGCAATGACTTGAGTCCGCCGTACTGGATCTTGCTTAAGCTGGTGCCGGCTATGCTTCCCCAATTGTTCACGGCCTGTTGGATGGCCTCGCGATCAGTCGTTGTCGCCTCGTTTTGGGTGAACACACGAACTGAACCGGATCCGTCCAGCGTTTGCCAGCGCCCATAGGTGCCGTTGGCGTCCAGCATGGAGCAACCCGCCGGCAATGTGATGCCGTTGCTGCCGACCTTTGAAACCAATGCCTCGTTTGGAATGAATTGGATGACCCCTGCAGCACGTGCATCCCATGTCATGTACCCATCCACCAGGGCGGATATGTGTTCCTCTAAATGTGACTTTCGGTAAACACTCGGAATCTCAACGCGATCGCGATTACCCAATTCGTACTCGATTTCGTCCGCTTTGTCTAATGGCGCATAGACTTCGGTCCCATCCGGCAGCTCTTTCAATAGCAGCTGCCCATAACCCAGCAGCCACAAACTCCATCCTGGGCCCGTCACGCGCAGACTCAGCATCATGCGGTCGCCTTTTTGGAGCGATGCCCCCCCAGGAACAACAGCCACTACATCATCGATGCCACCACCCAAGTGAAATACATGGACTCGCTCGCCGGCTACAAAATCACCCTTAAATGCGTGTAACACCGTTACCAGGGTCCTCGTGTAGATCAGGCCGCCAAATTCGATTGGATCAGACTCTCCAATTTCAACCTTGATGACGGCGTCGCTGCGACGAACCATTTCGCCGTAGTCGGCAGGAGGTATAATCGTGCTGGCGATCGCTGTAGTGGCAATCATGCTCCAAATCACCAGGAAAAGCGATAGTTGCAGCCGTATCATGCGATTACTTCAAGAGCGTGACCCGTTGGCGAAGTACCTGATTTCCAGATCTCACCGTCACAATATACACTCCGCTGGGTTTCCCATTAAACGGCACTTCGAGACTGTAAGTGCCCGGTTGCAATAGCCCATAGTGACGCGCGTACACCAATCTGCCCATAACGTCGTATACAGTAAGCTGAACGGCTTCATGAAATGCCTGCCGCATCGGAATCACCGTGGTCGGATTGAATGGATTCGGATAAGCGGATCCGACCTGAAAGGCATCCGGCAACGACTCCTCCTCCAGCGACACGCTCACTCCTACAACCAACGGAATGGCCACACTTGCAAACCCGCCAAAGTTGTCGGTTGCGAATACCGTGATCGTGGCAGAGCCGGTTTCCAAAGGTGTAATTTTGATGACGGACCCCTCGATTGCAGCTGTGGCAACCCGGTTCAGTGACGATATGGCGCTATACGAAAGCGAATCACCGTCTGGATCCGTAAATACGGGCTGCTCTCCGTCGAGGTTGTACTCGTTCGCCACGTCACCCGCTCTGAGCGCGAGTGCACCAGGATTATTTGCAACAACCGGATTTCGATTGGGTCGGGCCTGAACGGTTATCGGTATCGCAACGGAGCTCGAGTTACCGGCTGGGTCGGTGGCAGTCACGTTAACCACCCCATTTCCTGGAGTTTTCGGAGTCATGGTGACGATTGTCCCAGAAAGCGTCGCATCGAAGAACAAGGGGGCGCTGTTTGTTATGCTATATGCCAAAGCACCACCTTCAGGATCTCTGAAGAGCAGCGGTTGTACGACATTAAATGTGGCTGCAGTTGATTGGGCCACCAAAAGGATCGGTTCGGGTACATACAGAACGGTCGGTTTCCCGTTAACGGATACGGTGATCTCCAATTCAGCTTTGCCGCCGCTTTGGTCGTCGGCAACGACTACTATTTTGCTGACTCCAGGCCCTTCACCTGTGATGCGCAACAACGTGCCAATCACCGTCGCACTGACAATGCTCGGGTCTTGACTGGTTACCGTATAAATAAGGTCATCGCCGTCCTTGTCGATCACAAAAGGCTCAGCACCCTCCAACTCCAACTGAAAAACGGCATCTTCATTGATGGAAACGGGATCAGGCGCCCTTACCACCTCAGGGACGACGTTGATTTTGGGCTCGACAACGACGTTTACTTCCATGGTGACGAAAGCCCCCCGAGGATCTGTGGCCCTCACCAATACGACGGCTTCACCCACGTTATTAGGCACCAACCTTATTGCGGTCAACGACGCCATTTCGGCAAAGACGACCCCTCCGTTTGTCGACATCACCGAATATTGGAGCGGGTCGCCATCGGGATCGGTAAACGCGGCCTGCGGCGATGTCAAGCTCTTCACGAAAGCAGCACCTGGCGAGTACAACGTTATGTCTTCCAATTGATTGGCGATAACCGGCGGATCATTGGGTGGAAGCGTGCCATACGGTAACACAGCACAACCTACGTCAATTTGGCTCAACGAGTTACAGCAAAACGCATTCATCAGGGCAGGTTCGGTGGTATGATGGCCAAAGCCGAGCGTATGCCCCAACTCGTGCGCCATCATCTGGTTATATTGAATGGGCCCTAAAAAGGATTCGCTTCCGTTGTTGACCACCACAAAAGCCAATGCAGATGTGCGCCAGTCCAGGCTGTTATACTTGTGCGTTGTTAGAAAGAAAAATGTGCCCCCAAAAGCGAGCACTCCCCCGTTTGGGGTAAGATCCGGAATTTCACTGCATGGATCGTTGAACTGCACCATGCCGTCGCCGATCAAGAAAGCACCGTCCTCGTCGAGCAGTGCCTCTGCGGCACTTTCATACACTTCACAATTGGGCGTGAAGCTGCGCTTGCCACCATAGCCCAACTTCCCGGCAAAACTGAAATCCTCCAAATCTGACCACAAGATCAACCCGGCCTGCACGCTCGTCTGCTGCAAATTGGAGGCCGTATCAGATATATAGAACGTGACAGGCAAGTCAGTATCGAAACGGTTCCATCGTATGGGTGATCCCTGGTAAACCAGATAATCGCATCCTGGCGGTATCAAATTATCGATAATGGCATTGCTCCGGCCCGGCGCCATAAACCCGTCGAGAACAAAATCCGCCGAATTCCACGCCGCTCCGTCGGCAACATGCTGCAGGTGTTGAATGAATTGGCTGCTTTTGTAGGGCTGAATGAGTTCAACAGGTTGAAAATCTTTCCTTGGCACTAGCTCTAAGTCCCAAGTCTGGTCGATGGGCATCAGAATTCCGTCTTGCATGGTGCCGACGAGCTGCATGACACCATACGACAGCATGGAAGGACGCAAGACACCATCTTCTGTCGACCGAAGAAACAACAGGTATATCTCGCCATCCGAAAAATTTGGACTCCCGGTAATTGTCAAACCGATGTCGCCACTAACACCACCGGGGGTTTCCGCTTCGATAAGAGTGCCTGAGGCATAACCTTTGACCGACCTGAGTATCTCAAACGTCGTCATGGTGACTAGCGAGCGACCCCGAAATGCAGTCTTAGAACGAACAGCCTTAGCAATCACTACATGATCGCTGTCGTGCACCAAAGCGCCGGGATTGACCGGAGGCACGACAGATGATGCCATCACGTTCTGAGATAGGAGCATGAACCCAATCAGCACCAGCATCAACGAGATGGGATTTCGAAGCATGCCGTTCAAATAAGTGTCTTCAATTTCAGGTGATGGTTTAGTCGCCTCATCAATTCGGGCACGAAGTCTCTGTGCTCGGGTTTCATGAGCACGCTCCGCAAGATGGCAATGCGGTCGGCATGCGTGTTCCGAGCCCAACTGGGATGGCGATCAGCTAATGTCGAGGTTGGCACATTGTAGAGACTCACAAAAATCCTGTCTTTTTCGGAGCCTTGCATACCAGAATGCATGATCCCTGTAGAAAGTTGATGCACCATCTCGACGTGTGGTACCGATGGCTCTGGGTAGTAGGCAACAATGTCTAATTCCGGATCTGCATGCAGGTTCCAGTCGGGATTAGACCTTATCATGTCAGCCATTTGCAATGCCGCCATTCGGCAGTCGGTCAAAATGGATTTGAGTCCATCATCGGTTCCCAAGGGTAACAATTTCAACGTCAGCCAAAGTGCGGCAGCCGCAGCTCCGGGTCTTGAGCATTCGAGTGAAATTTCACCCAAGTGCAATTCGTCGGACGTAAAATAGGTGTATGGCGAATCGTGTCTGTAAAAGTGCCCGATCGACGGATCTCGAAAGAGCACGAATCCACAGCCATAGGGCTGGAGACCATGCTTGTGCGGGTCGACCACAAGGCTGTCGGCCAAGCCCACCATTTGCCACGGGGTGTCGTCGATTAAGCCTGTTCCGACCAGAGACTTGAAGAATCCGCCATACGCTGCGTCGATATGCACCCTGATGCCAAGCTCCCTGCATTTGGGGAGCAATGTGTGAAGCGGCTCCACGTTGCCCAAGCCAGTTGTGCCCATGGTGACTACCAGCGTACCGATGCTGCCTGCATGTTTTTCAAGATCTGACAGGCTGGGCATTCCGTCATCATCTTCTTCTATGACCACTGCCTCGATGCCTAGAACTCCGCACATTCTGGAGTGTGTATAATGGGCATTCCTGCTGAAGGCAACCGCCTTGTCAGGATGGATGCAGCGTGCGATCCATAGGGCCTCCAAATTGGCGATGGTGCCCGATGCCGTTAGGTGACCCAAGGAATGTTCCGGAAAGTCGAAAAAGCGTATAAAGTCGGCGATCAACTCCTTTTCCATGGCAGACGTGTCAGGGCCGCCGTCCAATGCATGGTTGTTGGCGTTCACCAACATGGCAATGGTATACCCGAGCCAGGCTGCGGGGTGCGGCGGTTTGAGCATCTGTCCGGCATAAGCCGGGTGCGCAAACGGGTAGTTGGTCTTGATGCGGTCAAGATATTGACCTAACACCGCCTTTAGCCTCTCTCCATCCACGTGCTGAGACGCATCATAATGCCCGTAGATGTCGATGCTTCGGTTAAAATCCGAAAGGGCTTCGGTCAGTAGGTTGAGATATTGGGTTTCCACCCTCTTAGAATACGTTGAAACTTAGTCCAACCGCAAGTACCTGCTTCACCTGAATTTGTTTGTTGAAATCTCTGTCGTACATCACAACGAACTGGATGTTCGTGTTCATGAAGCTGTTGATCTTCCCCGTGAGTTCGTTGCTGAACAAGATGTCGGTGTGCTCAACATTTTGCAGAAAGTTTGTGAACGACTGCACGTTGCTGTTGAGCGTCAAATTTTTGGCCACGTTTTTCTTGATGCTGGCGCCCAACGAGAATCCCCCCTCGCTTCGGAAATTTTTCCCTTTCTTGACCCCATATCGGCTCGACAATGTGGTGTCGGCCACAAATGTCTGCTTAAGGGAGAAACCCGTCTGAAACTGCATGAAGTCTATAGGCTTATAGCCTAGACCTGCCGTTTCTTGAAGGTATCCAGGCGACATCAAATCGGATATGTACGCATTGTTCTTGTCGTAACCCTCGTCGAACTGGGTCCTGAAATCAACCTCGAAGTAGGCGGTGTATTGCTCGTCGTGCAACAGGTGGTTCAGTCGATTTCGCAGATGGACCAGATCGTCCGTCTTCCTCACTTCAGACCCGTTGATCTTTGTTTGGCCGTACCTGAGATTGAGCAACAGGTCGTAGGAATAGCGTGCGCGCTTGTAGGTGGCATTGAACATGTTGCTGCCCGTTGCAGCCACGGAGTTGTTGTTTCCCTGGCTCCAGTTGTTGTACGAGGCTTGGCTGCCGTTCAGGCCGATCGTCCATTTTTTTGTCCAGTATTTCACCGAATCCACTTTGGAGGCTGAAACGGTTGAGTCGCCGTTCAAATCAACGAAGTATTCCGGTCCACTTGCATGAACAAATTGGGACGCACCAATCAGAATTGGCAACAGGAACGTAAAAATGATGAAGCGGTCTCGCAATCGCATATCTGTAGATGTGATTCTGCATGAACTTTAGGAGGGAACTGCCCTCATCTTGGCCAAGTTATCGATAAACGGCCAATATTTCGAACGGTTTATTGCGCCTGATAGTGTTCGGTGTCCTGATGCAGCACTACCTGGTCGATGTCCGCGTCGGGAATAAGGTCGACATGAACATGCTCCATGAGCTTTGTCGGGCATACAAGCCCACGAAACTGAGGCTCGACTGGGAATTTTCGATGCCCGCGATCGACTAATGCAACACAGCGGACGATGTCGGGCGTTGCAGACTGTATCACGAAGGCAACGGCCTGCTGCATGGTGCGACCACTGAACACCACATCGTCCACCACAATGATGGTCTTATGGTTAAAGTCGATGTCTGGGTCATCAATTGTGGGGACATCACCATCGAGCACGATGCGTGCCAACTCGCAGCCGTTCGAGAGGGTCGAAGCCAATATATGGTGCATCCTGGATGCGACTGCGAACCCTCTGTCGTTGATACCCAGCAAGACGATGGCGTTGTGGTGGAAATCTTCGGCAATGTTGAATGCCATGCGCCTGATGCTGCGTTGAATACGCTCAGCGTCCATCAGAACAACGTGCCTTCTTGTGGAGCGGGCGTTCATGCCCTATTGGAACATGGCCTTGATGCTTCCCCACGTTCTTCGAACTGTGGTAGAAGTATAGGTAAGCTTAGCCTGGTTATTCGTAGGTTCGATGATCTGGCCGCTGCCTTTCATCTTGATCTGCAGGAAGTACGTCACCTGCTGGCCATTGTCGCTGCCTGACTTGTACAAGGTGTTGTCGTCGAAGGTGTACTTCTTGCGAGCTTCTGACCCTGGCCTTGTCTCAGCCTCGTGGATCTGCTTGCGTGTTGTCTGGTCGGCCGATTGGCGGAGGATGATGTAGGAGTCAACATCTTGGTCTGCAGTAACTTCCCACGACAGCCGGATCGAAGTACGATTCTCGGCTGGAATCTCTGCAGAAAACGAATCTAGCTTGAAGCCGTTATAGGCAGCCAAGGCCAGTGTCGTAACGGAGAAAAGTAATATGAAAAATATCCTCATGGCGTGGGCCGACGTGCTTTGCATGCAATGGAATAAGATAGGAAAAAGTTATATTCCTCACAAGCGCCGTTGATGCTCCATTGTGCATCCCAGATCGCTTGAAGGTGTTAACGTCGCGCATCGCGAAATGTTTCGTCAGACCTCAAATACTCTGGCAATTGTTGAAACGTTTAGCATCTGAGTGAAGTACTAGTTAAAAAGGGGTCAGGTACTGTCGCATGCGACGTTTGAGACCCGGCCCGCCGAAACGAAACCAATTAACTGAGGAAATACCATGAACAGGGACGACAATAAAATATTCGAGGTGGCAGCCGTTACAATTCTCTCATTTGCGGCAGGCCTGGTGGCAGGAATGCTCTTCGCCCCCAAATCGGGCCGTGAAAACCGTGAATGGATCAATGACCAAGTTTCGACCCTTGGCGACTGGGTAAATGAAACAGGCCAAAAATCGGTGTTCAGAGCCAGGAAGGAGCTCGACGATCTTCGCAAGAAAGTCAAGAGGGGGATCGACAAATCTGTACCGAACCTATACTCTGCCACCGATGGCATGGAGCTTGAGGAAAGGGACCTGATCGAAAAGTAGACCGCCGACTGCTGCGGCTTTTCCAATGAACGGATATTCGGAGCAATCTTTCCAACTGGCCTGGAGCAAGGCTGCGATCAGGCTCACGGGGTTGCGCAGCGACATGGGCCAGTCTGTCGACCTCGTCGATGTCGGCAGGCTCAACCGCCATTCCGGGCCTGACTTTTTGGACGCCCGGGTGCTGATCGACGGCAACCTGCTCAGCGGCGCCATTGAACTGCATCGAAATCCGGGCGAGTGGTACCAGCATGGCCATCATTTGGACCCGTCGTACAACTGCGTCGTGCTTCATGTGTCTCCGACAGCAGCAAAACGAGCCATCGTCCGATCTGACGGCTCGCGTGTCCCTCATGTCGACATCGGGCGCATGATGCCCTCTTGGCTTCCGGCAACATCGGTTGCCGCCAATCATCTGCCTTGCCAGGCAGTTATAGGGCAACATGCGGATGTGCTTGGCGAACAACTCGCCTATGCGTCGGACCGGTATTTCGAGGAACTTACCGGCAGGCATCTGACGCTTGTCAGGAGTCATGACGACCTTGGATCTGAGACCCTGCGGGCTATGTTCATACGGGCGTGCTCCGTGCTCGGCGCACCAGCAAACCGAGAGGCCATGGCCGAGGCAGCCACGGTCGTCTGGGATTCCAACAAACCAAGCGGCAATCCGCCGGTACCCGGGATGAACCTGGAAACGATCGCCTGGCGGCAGAATTGCGGTAGGCCTGCTTCAAGGCCCGCGATCAGGATGAAACAGGCAACGGACATTCTCGCCCAGATGCGCGCCGCCGATGCCCCGGCACTGCTGGCCACGGGGCCGGACGCCGTTATGATGCGTGTATTCAATCCGTTTGTGGGCGCGGCGACGGGCAGGGTGATCTTTGCGACGGTGGTTCTGCCTGCTCTGTGGGCGCACGCGATGCTGGCAGGGCAACACCAGAAAGCATCCGAAATGCATTCGATCTGGACAGGCGCAAGTCTGGCTGCGTCGCCGGAGGCGTCTTTGGCCTTCCGGTCGGCATCGCGTTTGATCGAGGCGAAACGCCATAAAGCGTTGACGTGGCAGTATCGGAGCATGTGCGCGGTAAAAGATTGTGCTGCTTGCCGTGTTGGAAATCGCATGTTGAGCTAACAACATCTTGACAGCGATGTGCATTATGCTTAACTTTGGGGTCTGTCGTTGAATCACGACTGCCCGGTCGTCTAAAGGCAGGACAGCGGTTTTTGGTACCGTCAGTGGGGGTTCGAATCCTCCCCGGGCAACTTACAGCATCTAAAAAGGATGAAACTCATCAGAGCCATCCTTTTTTTTGTATTCCACCCTAGCCTCACATAAAGCCGTGGACAACCCGATAGCGATTTTTGCCGGGCGCAGCAATGCCCCCCTAGCCCGGGCAATCGCATCGCAATTAGGAACGACGACGGGCGAGGTCACAATCAAGCAGTTTTCCGACGGCGAGCTCTACGTCAAGTACGAGGAGAGCATCCGTGGCAAAGACGTATATGTGATCCAGTCCACACCGCCTCCCGGAGACAACATCCTGGAGCTTTTGCTGTTGCTTGACGCCGCCAAGCGCGCTTCGGTGAACAGAGTGACCGCCGTCATGCCCTATTTCGGCTATGCCAGGCAGGACCGGAAAGACCAGCCACGTGTGTCAATAGCGGCCAAACTCATGGCCAATCTGCTCACGGAGGCCGGTGCCGACAGAATCCTGACGATGGATCTTCACGCGCCGCAGATCCAGGGCTTCTTCGACATCCCGCTCGACCATATCTACGCCAGCGGAATCTTCACGGAATATTTCAAACAGAATCCGATCGACAACCTGGTTGTGGTAGCCCCGGACGTCGGGAGCCTGAAGATGGCCAGGAGCTATGCAAAACGACTGCAGGCTGGCCTGGCATTCGTCGACAAGCGTCGACCGAAGCAGAACGTGGCCGAGGTCATGAACATCATAGGTGACATCGAGGGGAAGAACGTGTTGTTAGTCGACGACCTCATCGACACGGCTGGCACCATCACCAACGCAGCCGTCGCCCTCAAGGAGAAGGGAGCCCTGAGCGTTGTCGCAGCCTGTTCGCACCCCATACTCTCGGGCCCCGCATACCAGCGCATCGAGGATTCGCCCATCGACATGATGCTTATCACGGACACGGTTCCACTTAAGAAACCATCTCACAAACTTAAGGTTCTCACTGTGGCGGGCATATTTGCGGAGGCCATCAACCGCATCCACACCGAAGACACCATCAGCAGCCTTTTTGACGACTAATCATTCCTGAAACCCACTACTATGGAAAAGCCAAACCACGTAACCATCGACGCGCTGTCCCGCCAAACCGGCCCCGTTGCTGCCGCCGAAATGCGCGCTGCAAACACCATTCCAGCTGTCTTGTACGGCCCAAAGACCGACAACATCCATTTCTCCGTTCCGGAGTTGGAGCTTGAGCGTCTGCTCAAAGCAGAAGACGCGCAGATCGTCGACGTGAACATCGATGGCAAGAGCTACAGCTCGATCATCAAAAATGTGGAGTTTCACCCGGTTACCGACCGCCCTCTGCATGCCGACTTCTATGTGTTCAACGACTCTCACCCAGTTACGATCACCCTTCCAGTGCGCGTATATGGCAGTGCCCCAGGCGTGCTGGCCGGTGGACGCCTCGACCACAACCTCAAGAAGGTGAACGTACGCTGCTTGCCCAGCGACATACCCGCACACGTTATTGCCGATGTTTCCAAACTCAACATTGGCGACACGCTTCGCATCAAGGACCTCGATTTCGCCGGTGTGACGCCGATTGCATCACCCGATCGTACCGTGGTGCTCATCAAGCCACCTAAGGGCGGCAAAAAAGTCGAAGGCAAAAAATAACACGGATTGACGATACGGGAGTTTAACAGACTCCCGCGTCGTTTCCCCCACACCCTATGCCAATTATCGTTGGACTTGGAAATCCCGGCAGCGAATACGACAAAACCAGGCACAACATCGGTTTTGAGGTAGTCGACCACATCGCTGGAACACTAGGTGCGACATATGAGGCAAAAGGCGGCCCTTGGTTGGTGGCAAATACGCGTCACAAGGGCAACTCGCTGGTTCTGCTCAAACCGACTACGTACATGAATCTCAGCGGTCAGGCTGTTTCGAAAGCTTTGCGTATCTTTGGCATCGTGCCCCAAGAATGCATGGTGATCACCGACGACTTGAACCTGCCGGTCGGCAAGCTGAGGATCAGGAAGACCGGTAGCGACGGTGGCCATAACGGCCTGTCAGACATCATCGGGCGTCTTGGATCAACGGATTTCCCGCGCATGCGCATCGGTATCGGAAACGACTTCCCAAAAGGGCGTCAGGCAGATTATGTATTGTCTCCGTTCAGTGCCGATGAGCGTCTGCTTATCGACGAACTCATCCCCAAGGCATCAGAGGCCGCCCTGTGTTTTGCCAGGGAAGGTACCGACGCAGCCATGAACAGATACAACCGTTAGAACGTTTTTCACTGTAACCTGTAAATCAACAACATGCATACCATCATTTACGTACTCCCGGTCGCCGGATTGATTGCGTTGCTCTACACTTTGTGGAGAAGCAGCTGGATCAACAAGAAAGAGGTTGGTACCGAGAAAATGGCAAAGATTGCCAACTACATCTCCGAAGGCGCAATGGCATTCCTGAAGGCTGAATACCGCGTCCTCGCCATTTTCGTGGTCAGTGTGGCCATTCTCCTCGGCGCTTCTGCCGACCCTGAGGTATCTTCGCCGTTTGTGGCGCTATCGTTCGTTTTCGGCGCCCTATGCTCCGCATTAGCCGGTTACATCGGCATGCGCGTGGCAACGAAAGCCAACGTCCGCACGACCAACGCTGCCCGAACCGGTCTCGGCCAGGCCCTGGAGATTGCATTCGCAGGTGGTTCTGTCATGGGAATGGGCGTTGTAGGACTTGGCGTGCTCGGCCTCAGCATTTTGTTCATCGTCTACGGTACGATGTTCGGCACTGGAGATGCATCCTCGGTGAATAAGGTCATCACCGTGATCACAGGTTTCTCGTTTGGTGCGTCCTCCATCGCACTTTTCGCGCGTGTGGGTGGCGGAATCTACACGAAGGCAGCCGACGTTGGAGCTGACCTTGTGGGCAAGGTCGAGGCCGGCATTCCAGAAGACCACCCGCTCAATCCAGCCACCATCGCCGACAACGTGGGCGATAATGTTGGCGACGTTGCAGGCATGGGTGCCGACTTGTTCGAATCGTATGTGGGTTCCATCATCGGTACGATGGTTTTGGGTGCTGTGTTCATGGCAAGCCCGAATTTCGTGGACGCATTTGGCGGTCTTTCGGCCGTACTCCTACCTCTTGCCCTCGCAGCAACCGGAATCTTTACCTCGATCGTCGGTACGTTCTTCGTGCGCGTGAAAGAAGGTGGAGATCCACAAAGAGCCCTCAACATCGGCGAATTCGGTTCTTCTGGCATCATGATTGTGCTTTCGTATTTCATCATCACATGGATGTTGCCTGCTTCATGGACGTTCACCGATACCCTGTACGGCGTTGAGCGCACCATCACAGCGAATGGCGTATTCTTTGCGACCATCGTGGGCCTCATTTCTGGCTTGCTGGTTGGTATCGTAACAGAGTACTACACTGGCACAGGCAAAAAACCAGTGCTTAGCATTGCTCGCCAATCCCTTACAGGATCGGCAACAAACATCATTTCCGGTTTGGGTGTCGGAATGATGTCGACAGCTATACCAATCATTATCATTGCTACCGCCATCATCCTTTCGTTTGAGATGGCCGGCCTTTACGGCATCGCCATCGCTGCTGTGGGCATGCTTTCCAACCTAGGCATCCAGCTAGCTGTTGACGCGTACGGCCCCATCTCCGACAATGCCGGCGGTATCGCCGAAATGTCAGAGCTTCCAAAGGAAGTTCGCAAGCGCACCGACAAGCTTGACGCCGTTGGTAACACAACGGCCGCCATCGGTAAAGGCTTCGCCATCGCTTCTGCCGCCCTTACAGCCCTGGCCCTGTTTGGTGCCTATATGACCGCAGCTAAGATCAGCAGCATCGACATCTCTAAGGCGCACGTCATGGCCGGCCTGATGCTTGGCGCCATGTTGCCATTCGTTTTCTCCGCCATGGCTATGAATGCCGTCGGACGTGCGGCTATGGCTATGATCCAAGAAGTGCGCCGCCAGTTTGCAACCATCCCTCCTCTGAATGCGGCTCTTGCTGTAATGCGCAAGAATGAAGGCACCGAGATGAGCGAGTGGTCAAGTGCCGACGTGGCAACATTCCAAGCTGCCGAAGGTACAGCCGAATATGGCAAGTGCGTTGAGATCTCCACAAAGGCAGCCATCAAGGAAATGGTGGTGCCAGGTCTACTCGCAGTCGCAGCCCCTGTCGTCATCGGTTTTGCAGGTGGCGCCGAAATGCTCGGCGGACTCCTAGCCGGTGTCACGGCATCTGGCGTTCTGATGGCCATCTTCCAGTCCAACGCCGGTGGTGCCTGGGACAATGCCAAGAAGATGTTTGAAGAAGGCGTCGAAATTAACGGAGATATGTACTACAAGGGCTCCGACCCACACAAGGCAGCCGTTGTGGGCGACACGGTCGGCGATCCGTTCAAGGATACATCCGGCCCGTCGCTGAACATCCTCCTCAAGTTGATGTCGATCGTTGCTCTCGTTATTGCGACGATGATTTGATAGTGACTAGTGACTAGTGACTAGTGACTAGTGACTAGTGACTAGTGACTAGTGATTAGTGATTAGTATGTTGATTGGGGCTTGTCGTGCAAACGGCAGGCCCCTTTTTTTTGAGTATATTTGGGGAGGTGACGAGTTGCAATTGAAAATTGAAAATTGAAAATTGCATCACGCATTACGCATCTCCCATCTCCTTTCTCCTTTCTCGTTTCTCGTTTCTCGTTTCCCGCCATGCATATCCTGAAGCTTATCTTCGAACACGACATCCCACTCGACAGGCTGGAGCAAAGCCCTGACGAACGCCGGCAGGCGACAAAGAATATGACGCTCGAGGATTTCATGCGTCCGATGCCGATATTCTCTCATTTTTATGTAAGCTCGACGAATCTTGGGCCGGCAGAACCCGAGTTTGGGTTAAGCTCCCATCCCAGTGTGAATGCCATTTTGGAGCGTGTCGGGCACCATATCGGCAGATCCAAGTGGATAAGCTCACTGGCCGAGACTGGCAGCCTCAAGGATGCCGTAAGCCTCATGAAAGTAGGAGAGGCCATCATAGCACCGAAAGAAAATGGCCCGACCGATGCACACTCGATTCCGCCGTCAAAAAACTCCGGCGAGCCTGAAGTGGTCTCAGCCCTTCATGACCTGATCAGGGACAAGACGATCGTCGTGTTCAAGGAGAAGGCTCACCATGGGTGGGATTTGCATCTGTACAGCCTCGTCAATATCTATCCCGCACTTTTTCATGCACTTCAACCGTTCATCGGCGTCGACACGCGTCTTTTTAGCATGAACGGCAAACGGATACGCAGCGAGCGACTGTTCTACTTCGAGACATGGGCACTCGACAAGCCACCGCACGGTGCTGAAGAGGTCTTTGCCGAAACAACCATTTGATTCCCAGTTGTAGCATAAAAAAAGCCCCGAAGCGATGAGCTACGGGGCTTTGAAACGTTGTCGGTCGTATTTTATCGAATTTCGATAAGCTCGACTTCGAAGATCAGCGTGGCATTAGGAGGAATGACCTGGTTGCCTTGCTCGCCATAGGCCAAATTCGACGGGATGTAGAACTCGTACTTAGATCCGGCGCTCATCAATTGGAGACCTTCGATCCAACCGTCGATAACCTGACCAACCTGGAATGTGGCAGGCTCGCCGCGCTCGAAGGAGCTATCGAACACGGTGCCGTCAAGAAGGCGGCCGCGGTAATGTACGACTACCTCTGACTCGGCCGATGGTTTTGGACCACTGCCTTCAGTAATTACTTTGTATTGCAGGCCGCTTTGGGTGGTCATGACACCATCTTTAGTGGCATTCTCTTTGAAGAAGTTGTCGCCCTCTGTCAGATTGCTGCGCGACATCTCTTCCATCTTCGCCATTTGCTTCTCGTACATCTCCTGCTGAAGACTTGCAAAGACCGTCTGCAGCTGCTCTTCGGTCAGTTTGACGGCACCGGAGTCCTCGCTCATAGCGTCCGTTAGACCAGTAAGGAATGCACTCATGTCGACATCCAGTTCTTGATCTTTGAAGCTGGTGCCAATATTGACACCAATAGCGTAGCTAGTGCTGTCGGCTTTGGTGCTGATAGTAGTTTTTGGAGCGATCGACGATCCGCCGTTGCAGGCGACCAGACCCATCGCCAAAAAGGCAAATGCGGCGTATTTCATGTAAACGGAATGTTTCGGTTGTTATTAGTCCACCGCAAGCCATCGTGGATCAAGCGGGCACAGAATTTAAAGATAGGGGTTTTTCGGGAAAGAAGTAAATCGGGGGCGAAAGCGGCATTGGGCATTGGGCATTGGGCATTGAGCATCGAGCATCGAGCATCGAGCATCGAGCATCGAGCATCGAGCATCGAGCATCGAGCAATGATACTACAATTTACTCTTCCACTAATCACTAGTCACTAGTCACTAGTTACTAGTTACTTGTCACCTCCAACAGTTCGACCTCAAAGATCAACAGCGCGTTCGGAGGGATGCGCTGGTTCCCGTTCTGGCCGTATCCCAAGCTGGGCGGGATGTAGAACTCGAACACAGATCCAGCCTTCATCAGCTGCAGCCCCTCGGTCCATCCCTCGATGACGCCCGTCACTGAAAAGGTAGCCGGTTGACCGCGACGGCGCGAGCTGTCAAACTCGGTGCCATCCATAAGGGTACCCACGTAGTGCACTGTTACATTAGAGGTCGCCGCCGGCACAGGGCCGTCACCTTCTTTGATGATGCGGTACTGCAGGCCACTAGGGGTCGTCATTACGCCGTCTTTTTTGCCGTTCTCCTCCAGGAAAGCATTGGCCTTGTTTAAATTTTCGGTCTGAAGCTCGCGCATCTTCTCCTGTTGGCGGTACATCATCTGGTTCTGGATGCGCATGAGGATCTCGCCAAGGGCTTCATCGCTCAGTTTGAATCCATCATTGCCACCATTCGCCTTTAAGGCATCCTGCAAGCCCGTTGCAAACGCTCGAATGTCGGGTATTTGAATAAACTGGCTCAGGAGTCCTTGACCGACGTTGATGCCAAGTGCGTAGCTGATGCTGTCGGCATCAGACTCCAGCTTGGCGATTGGTTCGAATGGCTTGCGGTCTGAGCTCTGGCTAGTGTTCATAGTCGAAGTAGATGATGTGGTAGTATTTTGTGCTACAACATTATTTGATGCGAATACCACACACGTAAAAAGAAAAACGATGAGTAGCTGTTTCATTTGCTAGAATGATGACCAATATGTTGTGAACGTTTATTGAGTTGAGAGAACGAGGTATGAGGTGTAAACGATATAGATGGTGAGTAACACACCGCCCTCAATTCGGCTCACAATATAACCCGATTTCAGCACAGGAAGTAAAAAAACGGTCAGCCCAAGCATCAACAGTATATCAATGGTCGTGATTCCACCCTGCGATACGGGCAAAATCATGGCAGTGATGCCAAGTATGCACAGTATGTTGAAGATATTCGAGCCGACCACATTACCGATGGCGATGTCGCCCTCCTTTTTGAAGGCAGCCATCACCGAGGTGGCAAGCTCCGGAAGGCTGGTTCCGACGGCCACGATCGTGAGGCCGACCACAGCCTGGCTCATTCCAATTGACGAGGCGATTTCGATGGCGCCGTCAACGAGCCATTTGGCACCGAGAATTAATAAACCAAGTCCGAGTGCAACCATAAGAATATTAAGCCACAGAGGATGCTGCTTTTTGGGGATTACGTCCTCAAATTCTTCAGTCACCTCTGCGGCCGTCTCCTGCTTAGACATCCTTATGCTCGCAATCGTAAACACGACTACTCCGACGAAGAAAAAGAAGCCCTCGAGCTGGGAAATTAGTCCGTCCAACAAGAATAGGACTAAAAGCAAACTGGCACCAAGTAAGATAGGGACATCCTTTCGGATGATGGATGCCTGAACCTTCAGAGGCTGGATTAGGGCCGCGACTCCGAGTATCAGCGCAATGTTTGAGATGTTGGACCCGATGATGTTCCCAAGTGCGATGTCGTCGCTGCCGTTATAGGCGGCCTGGATGCTGACGACCAGTTCCGGTGCACTGGTGCCGAAGGCCACAATCGTGAGGCCGATCAGCAGGGGTGTAAGGCCAAAGCGAAGGGCAGTGCCCACGCTGCCCCTCACAAGAATTTCGGCTCCGGCCACGAGTACCGCCAAGCCTCCGAGCATTTGCAATAGGGTCAAGCCCATAAAAATGATTTAAAAGGTGATGCTTACACCCACCTGGAGGAGGAGCATGTCTGTTGCCGACCGATATGCATCGTAAAATGCCTGTCCGTTTTCGACGGTTATAGATCCCTTCTTCAGGTAAGTGGCGCTGTTTCCGAACATGTAGTTCGCACGCATGTCAAGATACACATCCGAGCCGGAATCAGCATAAATCAATACCTTCAATCCGCCACCCAACCCGTAACTGAAGGCAGTGTCGTCGAAGTTGGTGTCGGTCAACTTCTCCTCATTGCTGCCACGCTCATATATGGCCGTCTGTGTGAACAGGTAATTGAATCCGGCGAGGCCTTCCACATACGGACGAAATGGTCCTGATGGAGGAGTAAGGCGCAGATAGCCGTGCCCCTGCACGATGTTGTACTGGTTTTCGACCCGTACGGTGATATCGGGAATCGTCGTGCTCAGCGGCGCATTGCGACGGTCGATGCCGTAGTTCATGAATCCGAACTTGGCGCCAATCTGGACGGGGGTGCGCGGAAACTGGTAGCCGCCGGTCAGCCCGATGCCCAAGCCGACGCGCTTAATTTCATTTCGGAAGTCGGCCTGGGGCACGCCTACCAAACCCTCGATAGAGACTTCCCCCATCTGGGCGAAACTGTTTTGCGAGACCGAGAATAATCCTGCCA
>CAYWCV010000040.1:0-18421 GCA_964456845.1 uncultured Chitinophagales bacterium
AACACTTCTCGGCTATTTCCTTATGCATCAATGGATTGGCACCCAAATGCTCTAACACGTCTACGCTTCCGCTGTGGCTCGACACGCTTCGGTTTCCATGTTTGAGCACCGGTACGCCGGCTCCGGCGGCAACAAACATGACCGCGGTCGATATATTCACCGTGCCGGACTGGTCTCCACCGGTCCCGCATACGTCGACGGCTCCGTTGGTATCAACATCTACCGCCACCGCAGCCTCGCGCATCACACGTGTGAAGGCGGTCATCTCGTCGAGGGTCTCCCCTTTTTGGCGCATCCCAAACAGGAAGGCAGCAATTTCAGGCTCGCTGACGTCGCCGCGGATGATGGCCCCCAATGCATCTGCCGCCTCTTGCGCATCCAAATGCCGACCCAGTGCCAGCTGATTCAATATCTCTGTAAATGTGTGGCTCATGCGTTCAGTGCGGCTCCTTTGCCCTGTTTGATCCAGTTTTCGATGAGCTTTGGTCCCTCGACCGTCAAAATGCTCTCGGGATGAAACTGTATCCCCTCAATCGGGAAATGTTTATGCCGCACCCCCATGATGACGCCGTCGGGCGTACGCGAAGTGATTTCGAGCGTGTCGGGTATACTTGCTTCCTCGACTACCAGAGAATGGTATCGAGTTGCTGTAAAGTCCTGCGGCACATTTTGGTAAACGCCTTTTCCGTCGTGGTGTATGATGGATGTCTTACCATGCATCAGACTCGGCGCATAGGTAACGTTTGCTCCAAAAACCCGCCCAATGGCTTGGTGCCCCAGACATACACCCAAAATTGGTGTCTCAGGACCAATCTCCCTGATCAACTGCTCGCTGATGCCGGCATCTTCTGGTCGTCCGGGTCCAGGTGATATTAGAATCATGTCAGGATTCATCTGCCTCACGTCATCAACGCTGATGGCGTCGTTTCGGACTACCTTGTACTTATCTGCGTGCTGAGCCACCAAGTGCACAAGGTTATACGTGAAGGAATCGTAGTTGTCGATGATGAGAATCATTGTGCAGTTGTGATGCGGTGATGATGTACTAAACCAACAGCTTTGCGAATGGGTTCCATGATCTGCTCAGCTCTTTCGCGTGCTTTTTCACCGCCCTTTGCCAGAATTTCATGGATGGTCTGCGGATCTTTCGCGAGTTCCTTTCGACGGTCGCGGGCATCGGCGAATCGGTCACTAATAAGCTCGAGTAATGCCTTCTTGGCGTGGCCGTATCCGTATCCGCCAGCCCGGTACTTACCGGCAATCTCTTCGGTCATGTCTTTATCGGCAAAGAGTTTGATGAGTTTGAACACGTTGCAGGCATCGGGGTCTTTGGGATCCTCAAGAGCTGTGGAGTCGGTGAGGATCGACATCACTTTGTCTTTCAATGCCTTGCCCTCATCGAAAATGCCAATCGTGTTATGGTACGACTTGCTCATCTTGCGTCCGTCGGTGCCCGGCACGACCGCAACTTCCTCAAGAATGTGGGCATCGGGCACCACGAGGAGATCTTCGCCATAGGTGTTGTTCAGCTTGATGGCCAGATCGCGCGAAAATTCGATGTTCTGCTTCTGGTCGGCACCAACCGGAACCACATGCGATCCGTAGATCAAAATATCGGCCGCTTGAAGTATCGGATAGGTAAAAAGACCGATATTGGGACTCATTCCGTTTGCGACTTTGTCCTTGTAGGAAACGCCCTTTTCCATCAGACTCACAGGGCAAAGCGTACCGAGGATCCATGCCAGTTCAGTAACCTGTGGCACGTCGCTCTGCGCGAAGAAGGTGCAGGCGTCGGGATCCAAGCCTAAGGCCAGGTAGTCGAGGGCGATGTCGAGTGTGTTTTGGTACACCAATGCACCGTTGTTCAGAGACGTAAGCGAGTGGTAGTTAGCAATAAAATAAAATGCGTCACCCTCGCGCTGCATATTCAGGTGCTGGCGCATGGCCCCGAAATAGTTGCCGATATGCAGACGTCCCGATGGTGTGATACCCGACAGAATGGTTTTTCGTGACATAAATCTGATGATCAACTTAGTTTGAGCGACACGTGGATCGACTCCATGAGCGCCTTTGCCTTGTTTACGGTTTCCTTGTACTCATTAGCAGGCACTGAATCGGCGACGATGCCGGCCCCAGCCTGGATGTGTAGCTCCTTGTCGGTGGCGACCATGGTGCGAATGGCAATGCAGGTGTCCATATTGCCCGAGAAGTCGAAATAGCCGACGGCTCCGGCATAGGGACCACGACGGGTGGTTTCGAGCTGATCGATGATCTCCATGGCACGGACCTTCGGTGCGCCGCTCACGGTGCCAGCTGGGAAACAGTATCGCAGGGCGTCGACGGCGGTAGCGTCGTCGGCGATTTCGCCCTCCACGTTCGAAACAATGTGCATCACGTGCGAGTACCGTTCGATGGCGTTACTGCGGGTGACCTGCACCGACTTAGGCTTGCAGATCCTCGACAGGTCGTTGCGCCCAAGATCCACCAACATGATGTGCTCCGCAAGCTCTTTCTGATCGGCAAGGAGGTCCAGCTCGTAGGCGAGATCTTCCTCGTAGGAGGTGCCCCTTGGACGCGTTCCAGCAATCGGCAGCACCTCGGCCTTGCGGTTGATCACCCGTACGAGCACCTCGGGCGATGCGCCAATCAGCGCAAACCGCTCGAAATCGAGGTAGAACATGTACGGCGATGGATTGACCATGCGCAAGGCGCGGTAGATCATGAAGCGGTCGCCCTCGTAGCTCGTCGAAAAGCGCTGCGAAAGCACGACCTGGAAGATGTCGCCCTCGTAGATGTGTTTGCGGGCGGCCTCGACCATCGACTCAAAGGACGCCTTTGTCACGTTTGAGCGTATGTTCGCCGTGTCGATGCTCAGGGTGCCGGGCTTACCGTCTCCGGCGGCCAGCAGCCCCTCCATGGCATCGAGGCGCCGTTGGGCGTTATCGTACAGTCCGGCGATGTCGGGGAAGTCGCTGTCGATTCGAACCGTCTTGATGACGAGGATGCGATGCTTCACGTGGTCGAAGGCGTAGATTTCGTCGTAGAACGCCCATACCGCCTCCGGGATACCCAGATCGTCGGGGGGCGGATTCGGCAACTTCTCGGTCATGCGAATGGTATCGTAGGACGAGTAGCCCACGGCTCCTGCAGTGAAATGCGGCAACTCGGGGAGTCGTGGTTCCCGATAGTGGGATGTGTACTCCTGAAGAATGTCGTAGTAGTTACCCACAAGATCCGTCACATTGTCGTTCTCGTGCAGCTGCACGTTATGGTCGGTGCAGGTCAGCACCCGAAACGGGTTCATGCCGATAAAGGAATAACGCGCCAGCTTCTCGCCACCCTCCACCGATTCGAGCAGGAAGGGCATCTTGCCTGCCTGTCGCAGCTTTAGGAACACCGAAACAGGCGTGAGGGTATCAGCCAGCAGCACCCGATACACCGGTATGGCCGTATAGGATGAAGCAAGTTTTCGAAATTGATCAGGACTCATGTACTAGAAATAAAAAATCCCGCCACGGAAACCGAAGCGGGATGACAAAAAAAGGTTTTAGACACACCTCATCCGTTCCGCTTCAGAGCAGATTCGGCCACCACCAACCCGTGTTGTTTGCGAAGGATGTGTTTTTGCAATTTTGCTGCATCCTTCAATTTACGTGAATTACCGGATCGGTGTCAACACTTTTTTCGCCCTGATCTATTAATGCATCCTTCGCGCAATCTTCATCAAGGTTCTGCGTTAAGCGCGAATCGCACAAACACGCTGCCGAGCAAGGATTTTCTGACAGCGCCTGTGTATATTGAAGCGTCCGAATCCGAAACCAGCTATTTCTCTTTTGTCTAGGCTTTTTTTTGGGATACTAGCCCTTACTTTATTCTTTGCGTCCTGCGACGAAACGCCGGGGGTCAATGCCTTCGACAACCCGCCGCCCCGAATCGCCGACATGGAGTTGACACCGGGCGACCTACAATTCAACCGCGACCGCGACGGCGTCAAAGACACGACCATACAGTTTACATTGTCGGTGAGAAATCTCGACGGCCGACCTCTCGACAATCCTCCCGTGCTTATTCTGAACGACCTCGATTTGGATGTGAAACGTTTCGACCAAGAATTGTCCACGTACGACGCGGCGACTAACCGTTATTCGACCAACTTCGAGCTATCGACCAATACGAACCTGTTCCGCAATTTCGAGCTGATCGTGTATGCGGTTAACAGTGAGGAAGAACTAGGGAACCGAATTGTTCGCATCCTCAAGTTTTCTGGAATACCCGGTATCAAACCCGTTGTGGCCAACGCGATCATCACCCCTGCCGTGGCACAGATACCTTTGGCTGGCCAACCGGCGCGCCGCATCGACTTTGTGGCCGAAGTATCTGACGCTGATGGTCTCGACAATATCGACCAAGTCTTTATGCGGCTTGTAAGCGAAACCACGGGACCCTTGGGCACACCGTTTCTCATGACGGCCGGATCAGAAACGGGAAGCCTGAAGCGCTACACCACCACGCTCGAAATCAGCAGCAGCAACTCGCCCGACAAAATCCGGGTTCTCTTCTACGCCGACGACCGTGCCGGCCTGCGCAGCGACACCCTGTACCGCAGCCTGGAGATCGTAAGATGATTAGATCAACACCTGCTCTAGCTCTCGTTTCTCGCTCTCGCGTCTCGCGTCCTGCTCTTGCTCTTGCTCTTGCTCTTGTTCTTGTTCTTGCCCCTGCACTCGTCCACGCCCAAATCGTCGGACCCCTCGTACCTTCGGGTCCCAACCCGATCTCGCAGAACAGCGTCTCGAATATGGGCAGCTACGGCGACAGCCTGTGGATCGGTCCAAGGCTTCAGCTGAACGTGGGTGGAAGCATCGACTGGATCCGACCTCTAGGGGCCGATTCCTTGATTGACGGACGCGGTCGCATGTTCTCGGTTGCCCTGGCGAAGGATACTGTCTTTGCGGGCATCGGATATAACCTAATCGTCGACGAGAACTCGGTGCAGTCGGGTATGGGTTTCTACACGTCGACCAATGGCGGCAAAGATTGGGCCTTTATCCCCTTTCCCCTTGATCCGTGCAACCGTTCGGGAAGCACCGACGCCTGCGACAACATCATCATTCCGTACGGTGCTGGATCCATAGAGGCACTAGCCGTGGTCGTTCAACAGCAATCGCCACCCTATGATGTCGCCTTCAGAGGGAATACGGTCTTCTTTGCCGGATGGGCCAGCGGCATCAAGCGCAGCACCGACTTTGGCCAGACCTGGGAGCGCATCGTGCTGCCTCCAACCCGCCTGAGCGAGCTCAACCCGAATCTGGCGTATACGTTCGTCATGAATCCGCGTCCACCAGGCCGCAACGAACCCAACCCGACCGACTATCTCAACTTCAATGCATTCTCCGTGTTCGTCGACCGCGACGGCAATGTTTGGGCGGGCACCGCAGGAGGCATCAACATCTCGGATAACGCATTGACTGCGTCGGCCGACCGCATCCGCTGGAGGCATGTGATCAGCAATGGCGCCCGCAACGGCATGCTCGGAAACTGGGTGATCCGCATCAAGCAGGATCCATTAACCGGACGGGTTTGGATGACCAACTGGGTCGGAGGCCTTCAGGGCGAACGGTTCGGCATCGTCAGCACCGGCGACCAAGGAGTCACCTTCGAGCAGCACTTGGCGGGCGAGAAGATCTACGACATCGCGTTCGACGGCAACACGATCTACGCGACAGGAGACAACGGCTTGTTCATAACGCGCGACAACGGAAGCACCTGGGAGCAGGTTCGCCAGATTGTAAGCGCGAACGCACGCCTGAAGAGCGGCGCGGTGTTCTATTCGGTCACAAAGGCAGGCAACATCCTATGGGTGGGCACCTCCGACGGCCTCGCAAGCACTGCCGACGGTGGGCAGACGTGGAGCATCACACGTGTCAACCTGCTGCCCGGCGAGGGAAATGTCTTCCAGCAGGATCCCCCAGACGTCGATACATACGCCTACCCCAACCCATTCTCACATCGTCAGCATCGAGAACTTCGCATTGCCTTCGAAGTGCCCCAAACGGGAGCAACAACGATACGGATCTACGATTTTGGCATGAACCTCGTGCGTGAGCTCGACAGCCGCAACCTCCCTGCTGGCCCACACGAAGCCGTATGGGATGGATATGACGCACTAGGACGCAAAGTTGCAAACGGAAGCTACTTCTATCAGGTGAAGACGAACGGATCTACCGCCAACGGCAAAATCTTGGTGCTCGAATGAAAAATCTACCAATATTGCGCTGTTACATGCCATTGAAACATCGCTTGTTCACGTTCAAGAGCTCCTTGCTCTTGCTCTTGTTCTTGCTCTTGTCAACCCCCATTGCCCTGTTTGCTCAAAGCGGCGGTTTTGCCGGCTCACACACGCGTCTCGGATTCAATCCAAGGGGTATCGGGATGGGCAACGCACTCGTATCGGTGACCGACGAAGGCATCTACACGTACCACAATCCTGCACATGCGGCCGACGTCACCGCTACACAAATCGACATTGGATCGGCGGTCATGGGATTCGGCCGATCGATGAATACCCTGGGTGTAGCCCTGCGCCTGCCTCCGAATGCGGGGTTATATGTCGGAGTGATGAACGCCAACGTCAAAGACATCGATGGACGCACCTCCAGCGGATACCACACGCAGATGTACAGCATCCACGACTACCAGCTCTTTACGAGTTTCGGTATCAAACCCGGCAAAAATGTGCGCCTAGGGGCCACCCTCAAGCTGAATTTTGCCGACTATCATGAGGATGTATCGGCATCGCAGGCCTTCGGCATGGATCTGGGGATGCTCATCACGCCATCCGAGAAGCTAAAGATCGGATTTGCAGTGCAAGATTTGTTCGCCGAGACCATTTGGAACACCGCCGACCTGTACGGGGCAGCCGGCAGCACCAACACCTCCAACAGTTGGCCCACCAGAGTAACGCTCGGCGCATCCTACCGCACCAGCAACGTCTTCCTGGTCAGCATGGAGCTAGAGCAGCAGATACAGAATTCAGTGGTGATCCAACGCGCGGTTGAGACCGAATTCGATTATCCGATTCCCTTTGATCGGGAAACGGACATTTCGACATCCACCCGCAAGCTTCGCGTCGGAGCCCGCCATCACATCCACGAACGGCTGACGCTCAGGGCCGGCTATCACATCGGTGACTTAGGGTATTTTGAAGACAACCAGCGGATGAGCCTCGGGTTCAGCGTCCACCTCCCCTTCGATGTGATGTCTCCCTCAGTCGACTATTCGGTGACCCGCGAGCCGGGCGGAATATCGTTCATGCATGCATTTGCAATACGCCTTAACCTATGAAACACCTCATCCAGACTTTTTTGGTGCTGCTCACCCTATCAACGGCCAGCCTGGGACAGGCGGCGGGGGGATTGCGATTCCTTGAAATTGGCGCCGATCCGATGTCGCTTGGGATGTCGGAAACAAAAACGGCTGTTTTGCTGGGGGCGCCGTCCATCTTTTCGAACCCAGCGAACTTGGCCTTGGAACAAACCTCGTCGCTCAGTGCAACCCACACGTTTTGGATAGCAGGAACTAGAAACATTCAGGGTGCGGTCAACTTCCGTCGAAATAACAATGCTTTTGCTTTCGGAGTCTACACGTCCCTGATCGACGACATCGAGGCCAGATCAGTTCCTGGAGGCTCCAATGGTTCCTTTTCGTGGCAGTATTACGCTTTTGCCGCCTCAGTTGCGCGCAATATGGGTCCAGTGAGCCTCGGCGCTACCGGAATGTACCTCTACGAGCAGGTCTATCTGTCGAGCGCTCGCGGATTCGCATTCAATGCCGGCGCGACGACCTCCCTGCTCGACGACAGACTGCGCCTTGCTGCAGCAGCCACGTCCATCGGCAAAATGGATCCACTGAATGCGAGCCGCAGCGAAGTTCCCGGTCGCATCAAGGTCGGCGCCGAAGTTCAGGCCGTCCAGTTTTCGGTGGATGGATCTACCGAAATCCCTGTCCTGATTTCATTGGCAGCCGACTTCGTGAAGCCAGTCGAATGGATTGACCAGGAACAGTCGCCCTTTCAAGAAGACATACCTGGTTTCGTCAAATCGACCGATTCGCCTTGGTTCAATACGGCCCTAAGAGCCGACATCGCCGATCTGCTGAACCTACGTGTGGGATTTTCGACCAACGACACGAGCCGCCCGTTCAGCGTGGGTGCCGGCGTTCGTCGCTTTGGGGTCGAAGCCGACTTTGCCTTCATCCCATTCAACGACGGATTTGGCAGTGCGGTATCCTTCGGCCTCAGATACGCCCTCAAGTAGCACGACCATGGCAAGCGTGATCATGGCCGTCCACAGCGACTATGTGCACGACCGACGTGTACGAAACCAGGCAACTGCTCTGGTAGAGGCTGGCCATGAGGTTACCGTGTTGTGTGTTGCCCCAAAATTCGGCGATTCAGTTGGCCGCACGACAGCAACCGAATTGGACGGGGTGCATCTGATCGTGCACCATCTTCGCCATCTGTCAGGCAAAATGCGGTTTCGCGAGATGATGCGGGCGTTCAGCGGCACCATGGCAAACATGAGAGCCGACATCGTGCACGCCCATGATTTGGACACCTTGCTCCCCTGCAGCAAGGCTGCAGCACGCATGGATGCTAAGCTTATCTATGACAGCCACGAGCTGTACACGGAATCGATCCATGTGGCACATCGACCTGTTACGAAGCTGATATGGCGGATTGTGGAACTGAGCCGAATCTCTAAGGCCGATGCCGTCATTACCGTGTGCCAGGGCATCGCCGAGGAACTTAAAGAACGCTACAGGCTCGATCGCCTGCCCTATGTCGTACGAAATTTCAGCGATCCTCCCACAACCGAAGACTATTCGACGGTGCCAGACTCTTTGGCCGATTTCAAGCGGTTTCATCCACAATGTCTGTTATACCAAGGCTATATTCAACGCGGACGTGGCCTGGATGCTGCCATTGAGGCCTTGGCTGGCATGCCCGACTGGGGCTTGGTGGTATGCGGGCAAGGTCCGTATGAATCCGACCTCAGGAAGAAGGCACATGAGCTCCATGTAGAAGAGCAGATACTGTGGATGGGTCAGCTCGACCACGACACGCTGTACACTGTCACCCGAAGCTGCGATGTAGGCCTGTGCATGATCGAACCCATCTCGCTGAGCTACTACTACGCGCTTCCGAACAAGCTCATCGAGTACGTTCAGGCAGGCTTACCCGTTGTGGGGTCAAATCTGCCCGAAATTCGACGCATCATGAACGAATATTTCATAGGCTGGATTCTTCAGGAAGACGATGATTTACAATCTCTCATGAAATCGTTTGATTCGTTAAAAAACGATAAAAAGCTTGAGGCTGGAATGAGAATTGCCGCTGATTCCTTAAATTGGCAACATGAAAAATTGGCTCTTCTGAGTATCTATTCTACTTTAGTTACATGATTTTCGGCAGAATTATCCTACTTGGTCTCGTAGTGGCGTTGTTGTCCTCATGCTCGGGAAGCGGAGGCGGTGAACGAGACTTTGACTATTTCACAATGGCCAAGGCCCAAAAGTTGGCTGAGAGCAACGACAAGAAAATCATCGTCGACGTATACACCGACTGGTGCACCTATTGCAAAAAACTTGAAAATGAAGTGTATCCCGATGCCCGAATCGGACAGGTCGTCAACGAATACTTCTACGTAGTGCGCATTAACGCCGAGTCGGAAGAAGAGATCGTGTACAACGGCCGCAAAATCAGCATGAGCGACTTTGCCCATCTCCTTGGGGTCAGCACGTACCCTAGCACCGTCTTCATCGACAAAAAAGGAACGACGATCGGTCAGCAGAGCGGGTTCATGGAGGTGGAGGTATTCGAAAAGCTTCTGGCATTCGTTGGTTCGAGCGCTTATCGCACCATGCAGTTCGACGAGTTTTCCGTTAATTCGCTACCTTTCAGATCAAGCCAGCGCAATCAAGCAGCGGCTGCCGGCAACTAAGCCACATCTTCTTATGGGAAAGCGTATACTCGTGACCGGCGGTGCCGGTTTTCTGGGGTCACATCTTATCGAACGTCTCCTGAACGAGGGCAATGAGGTCATAGCACTCGACAATTATTTTACGGGTCAAAAAAGCAATGTCGTGCATCTGCTGCAGCACCCCTATTTCGAGTTGGTGCGCCACGACGTGACCATGCCCTATTTCGTCGAGGTCGACGAAATCTACAACCTGGCCTGTCCGGCATCGCCCATCCATTATCAGTACAACCCCATCAAGACCATGAAGACGTCTGTGATGGGAGCTATCAACATGCTGGGGTTGGCGAAAAGGATCAAAGCAAAGATTCTGCAGGCTTCGACCAGCGAGGTGTACGGCGATCCGGAGGTGCATCCGCAGACGGAAGCGTACTGGGGCCATGTGAACCCTATCGGTGAACGCGCCTGCTACGACGAGGGCAAAAGGGCTGCCGAGACACTTTTCATCAATTATCACCAGCAGAATCAGGTGCGCATAAAGATCATCCGAATCTTCAACACGTATGGACCCAGAATGCACCCCAACGACGGGCGAGTGGTGTCCAATTTTATCGTACAGGCCTTGCAGAACAAAGACATCACCATCTATGGCGATGGGAGCCAGACACGCAGCTTCTGCTATGTTGACGACCTTATCGAAGGCATGATCCGCATGATGAAGACCGACGATTCGGTCACCGGCCCGATAAACATGGGGAACCCTGGTGAATTTACGATCCTCCAGCTTGCCAAGAAGGTCATCGAAATGACCGAGTCCAAGTCTCAGATCGTGTTCAAGCCGCTGCCATCCGACGACCCCATGCAACGTAAGCCAGACATCACCATGGCGAAACGCCTGTTGGACTGGGAGCCTACAATATCTTTGGAGAGCGGACTCAAGCAGACCATAAGTTATTTCAAGGCCACGCTGTGACCGACTTGAATCCTTCTACGTAGTAGGATCCTCTTCCCGTAGCTCCTTGATGAATTTGATGGCACCGCGCCCCAAGCCCCGAAGGATGAAAATGGCGAACGCGATCATGAGCCCGTAGTGGCGGAAGACCGCAATCAGCAGCAGGTAGAACAGAAAGAAAAGGATGGCGATTCGGTCCTGATGCCCCATTTTCTTATTGAATCGAGGAATCTTGTCGAAGGGTATGGTGGTGACCATAAGGCCGGAAAGGATGATCACCGTCGGTATAAGAACCGTGTTGACGCCATTCTTCAGACTGTCAAAAAATGGGTCTCCGTCGTGGAACAACAGCACAAATGCGACCAATATCATGGCTTGTGCAGGTATCGGCAGCCCTTTGAAGTAGTCGATCTTCTCTCCGTTTCTGGCTTCCACATTGAAACGTGCCAGCCGGACGGCACCAAACAAGGCAGGAAACGTGCTCAGGATTACTCCTAGGGTCGATAACTCGCCAAGGCTGAAATGATAGATCAAAAAGCCTGGGGCTACACCAAACGACACGACGTCGGCAAGCGAATCGAGTTCAATCCCGAACTCGGAAGTTCCATTCGAAATGCGTGCCATAAAACCGTCGACCACGTCAAAAAGTCCTGCAACGACGATCAGCCAAGCTGCATAGACCACCTGACCTTCATAGATCTGCACGATGGCCAAAAATCCGCAGAAAAGGTTCATCAGGGTGAAAAAACTCGGGACCACCGATCTAGGAATCGGTTTATTAAACCGGTTTCTTAGGCGTGCATTGTATCTTGCACGGATATGACGCTGCGGACTTGTTAGCGTCTGACGGCTGTTCATTTCACTCTGCCCATGATCGTTTCGCCGGCCACCGTACGCTGACCTACCTTAACGTCAAGCTCGACATTAGCAGGGACGATGATATCCATTCGAGAGCCGAATTTCATCATGCCGAACCGGTTTCCGGCTGTAACCGTGTCGCCTTCAGAGATGTGATAGACGATGCGGCGTGCCACATATCCGGTAATTTGCTTGAAAAGGATCTTGGTTCCGGACTCATGACGTAGCCCAAACTGGGATTGCTCATTCAGTTCGGACGCCTTCTCATGCCACGCCAACAAATACTCGCCTGGATAGTAGTGAACGTATTCGACGACACCGCCCAGGGGGATGCGATTCACATGCACGTCGAAGGCCGACAAAAAGATGCTGACCTGCGTGGCGGGGCCGTCAATGTACTTGGCGTTTTCGAGCTGTACAATTTGCACGACTTTACCATCGGCCGGGGCGATGAGCAAGTCGGCACCGGTTGGAGTTGAACGCTCGGGATCGCGGAAAAAGTTCAGCACGAAAAGCATCAAGACGACGGCTAAGACATAGAGCACCCAGCTCCAGCGGTTGCCAAGCCAGAACCCGATCATCGACAGGACCAGCGAAATACCGGCCGTCGTTGCAATAATGGTATATCCTTCTTTTGCGAACATCAGAATCCTGCGAATCTCACAATGTCATTAAAGGTCACAAAGATCATCAGTCCGATGATCATAATGAACCCGACTTGTTGAAGCACCATGCGCACCTTCATCGACGGTTCACGTCGAGTGATGCCCTCGTAGATCAAGAAGACCAAATGCCCGCCGTCGAGCACCGGGATTGGCAATAGGTTCATGATGGCCAGTGTGATGCTCAGCAACGCCGTTATGTTCCAGAAACCGAGCCATCCCCCGCCGTCGGTCGCCTCTTTCGTGTAGTTGGCGATGGCGATCGGGCCACCCAAGTTCTCGCGCACCGAGATGTCGCCGGAGAACATGCGGCCAAATCCGTTCAGGATTCCAATGGTGGTGTCCCATGTCTGAATGGCGCCGCGTCCAAATGAGGCAAAGAAGCCATGGCTTGTGAAGACTGCCCCGAAGTAGTCGGCTGCATTGACCGTGCCGATGCCTATAGTCTTGGTGTCGGGATTGGGTGCCACTGCAATCGTGGTGTCGGCACCGTCACGCCCTATCGTGAAGGATAGGCTTCCATCCGATGCACGGATGATCGACGTCAGCTCCGACCAGAATTCGATGGGCCGCCCATCGACAGCCTTGATGGTGTCACCGTTTGCCAGCCCAGCTTTGTCTGCCGGTGCCCCGGCCAATACGGAGCCAACTACCGGCGGTAGTGCCTGCGTAAGTTCGATGAACGACCGCTCCTTGTTCAGGCGGTCGATAAAGTCGCCCGGTATGGGGATCACGATCTCCTGACCGCTGCGCATTACCGTGTAACTCACGTCACTCCTGGTTATTTCGGCGGGTGCGAGAAGTTCACCGAAATAGGTCACTTTTTTGCCATTCACGCCCACAAGCTGGTCGCCCGTCTGAAACCCAAGCTGGTCGGGAAGGCTGCCCTCTTCAACATAAATTCCTTGTATGTTCGCTACGGGGATGTTGGCCTCGCCATAGGTCATTAAAATACCGGCGAATATCAATACCGCTAGAATCATGTTGAACACCACCCCGGCCACGATCACGACAATGCGTTGCCACACGGGTTTAGACCTGAACTCCCAAGGTTTCGGGTCCTCTGCCAACTGCTCGGTGTCCATGCTCTCGTCGACCATGCCCGATATCTTGACATAACCGCCAAGCGGTGTGGCCGAAATGCAATAATCCGTTTCGCCGATCTGCTTTCCGAAAACCCTCGGAGGGAAACCGATCGAGAACCGTTCCACACGCATGCCAAACAGCTTTGCAGCAAGAAAGTGTCCCAGTTCATGCACTAATACCAAGATGAACAAAGCGGCAATGAAGATGCCGATAGTGCTCAGAAGATTAAATATCCATTCCATAGATCAAATGATGTATCGTTGGGCGATTGTAGCCGCTAGTTGACGAGCATCGGCATCGACGTGCGCGATAGATTCGATGTTCATGGGTTCATTTGTAACGAAACGATTCATCGTTTCTTCTACAACAGCCGAAATGGCAATATACGGAATTTCGCGTTTGAGCAGCTTCTCGACAGCCACTTCGTTCGAGGCATTTAGCACGGCTGGATAAAAGCCGCCCTGCTCGAGCGACTCCCTTGCCAGACGTATGCAGGGAAACTTCTGGGTGTCGACCGGCTCGAAATGCATGTCGAGCCGCGATCGCCAGTCGATCGGTTTGCCGGGCAAGGCCCAACGTGTAGGTGCGCTCAAAGCATATTGTATGGGTAGACGCATATCGGGGTGCCCCATCTGTGCCTTGATGGATCCGTCGACGAACACCACCATCGAGTGGATGATGCTTTGTGGATGCACCACGGCCTCAATCTTGCTGAGCGGAATTCCGAACAGCCAATAAGCCTCTATGATTTCGAGGCCTTTGTTCATCAGTGTGGATGAGTCGATCGTGATCTTTGATCCCATCGACCAATTGGGATGCTTGAGGGCCTGATCGACAGTGACATGCTTCAGCTGCTCTGCCGTGAACTCCCGAAACGGTCCTCCGCTGGCGGTTATCACCAACTGTTCGACGGTGGACATCTCCTCGCCTGCAAGACATTGCCAGATGGCGCTGTGCTCCGAGTCGACCGGCATGAGCGTGTCGAGCGAATAACCTACCTGATCCCGAAGGATCTCACCTCCCACAACAAGCGACTCCTTGTTGGCCAATGCTACGCGCTTGCCCGACTTAAGGGCTTCGTAGGTCGGACGAAATCCTGAAAATCCGACCAAACTGTTCACAACAAGGTCTGAACCTGCACGTGTGCACAACTCCAGAATGGCATCGTCGCCGCAGTGAACCTCAATTTTTATGGATGATAGGGCCGATTTCAGCAACTCATAATGTCCCCGATTGCCGATCACAACATGCTCGGGCTGAAATTCAAGCGCCTGCTTCGCCAAAAGCTCCCAACTGTTTCCGGCAACCAGGGCGTGTACCTTGAACCGGTCGGGATGCTCGCGCACCACCTGCAAGGTTTGCGTGCCTATAGATCCTGTGGACCCCAAAATGAGCAGCCGTTCCGTCTTGTTATCGTTCTGTGTCATGTTCGGTAGGTTATCGGGGTCTTCGCGTTGTGCTTCTGCGACTCATTGAGGAGGCAACCAAATGAGTGCCATCATCCGACCACTGGCGTCGCCTTGACGGCGATAGGAATAATAGTGATCCGAATCATTAAACGTGCATGTTGGATCCACTTCGATGTGGCTTGAAGGCAGACCTGCGTCAAGAAGCTGGTCTTGGAGCCAGTTACGGATGTCTGCGTGGGGTTTGTCTCCCGATCTGTCGACATATTTGTGAGGAAACTGGGATGCCACTTCCTCACCCAACTCAAAACATGCTTGGCTGATGCACGGACCTATGTAGGCTTCCATGTTCTTGGATTGGGCGCCCAAAGCAACCATTGCATCCACTCCGTTTTTGACGATGCCTGCTACGGCCCCTCTCCAACCCGCATGTAATGCACCGACAACACCCGCAGTTCTGTCAGCCAATAAGATGGCTGCACAGTCGGCGACCATCACGCTGACGGCAACGCCTGGGACGTTGGTCACAAAACCATCTCCATCGTCATGAATCCCACCTTTTGTGACGGTGTGCACCAAGTTTCCGTGCACCTGGCGTCCTCGCGCCACATTGGACTCACTCAGCCCCATCGACTCGTAAAAAAGACGTCTATTGTTAAGCACCACATCGCGTTCGTCGTTTGTGCTCACCGACAAATTAAGCCCCTGGATGTCTCGTTGGGCATTCCAGTGGGCATTGCGCAGACTGAAAGCTGCCCGGATACTCGGGTCAGACGACCAAAGGGCCGGTTCAAGCACGTCAAAGCGAGCCATTGAGGATTCTCCGTATGCGTTCGTCAATTTGGTCGGCAGGAAATTCGAGGGATGTCCACAATTTGAAGGCCTCTCCGCCCTGATTCACCAACATTCCCACTCCGTCGATCGTTTCGGCCATCACCTGTCGGGCATACTGCAGCAGTTTCGTGTCGATGGGCTTGTAAACGATGTCGTAGACGATCTTGCCGATAAGAGCATCCTTTTCGTGCTCTTCAATGGGTGCTTGATCTACATCGGGTATCATGCCAATGGGCGTTGCGTTGATGATAAGCTCGACTTGATCGGCCTCGGTGGTCCATCGTTTGTACGAAACCGTCCTGATATTCTTCGATGCAAAGAAATCGGCCACGCGAATCGATTCGGGCTGCCGTGCTACCAGCCAGATGTTCTCCATTCCGATCTGGTTGAGCGCGTACACGATGGCCCTGGTGGCGCCTCCGGTTCCGAAGATCATGGCATTGCGGCCGCGGAGACGGTCCTGAAACGGCTCTAGCGGCCTTAAGAAGCCCATTGCGTCGGTATTGTAGCCTATCCTTTTGTCGCCGGATTTCACGATGGTGTTCACGGCACCGATCACGGCCGCTTCGTCCGACAGGTCGTCGAGGATCTCGGCCACGTCGATCTTATGGGGAACCGTCACGTTGGCTCCCACAAAATTCGGATGGCGGATCACTTCGGCGATTCGCCTCAACTCGTCGGGGTGCACCTCAAGGCGGTGGTACGAAAAGTCGAGGCCATGAAACCCGGCTGCGAAATTATGCATTTCGGGCGACAATGACTGCGCCACGGGGTAGCCCATGATGACCCCGAAGGGGCCTTCGACTGCTTCGCTTTTTAGGAAAGAATCTATGGAATGGATGCTCATAAGACTCGTAAAGGTACGTTTTGAATCGTGCTGAACCAAGTGCGAACCACTTGAGAATGGCCATCCGTTTGTGTAATCTACTCTTTTACCACGAATTCATCGAACGTTATGAAATATCATCCAGAGTGGGCCAAGGCCATGTGGGCTACCTTGTCAATTGCCATCATCATCACCATTTCGCCAAACATGACCGCAGCACAAGATCTACTCACTCCCGAGCGACTCTGGGAGTACGCCCGAATCTCTGACCCGCAGATTTCGCCCGACGGCAACAGTGTCGTGTTCGGCGCTCGCACCTTCGACATCAAGGAGAACCGCGGCAACACCGAGCTGTACATTGTCGGCGCCAACGGTGGAGAACCCGTCAAACTCACCAATACGGCCGCATCGGAGTCGAACGCACGCTGGCGTCCCGACGGACGCAAGATCGGCTTCCTGAGCTCCGCATCAGGTTCCAGCCAGCTCTGGGAGATGGATCCCGACGGCAGCAACGTGGTGCGGGTCACCGACATCGAGGGAGGGATATCGAACTTCGACTACTCACCCAAGGGCAATTTCATATCGTTCACGAAAAGCGTGAAGCTCGACCAAACCATGAAGGAGAAGCACCCCGACATGGACAAGGCCGACGTCCATTTGTACGATGAACTCATGTATCGCCACTGGAGCTCGTGGTCTGACTACACCTACAGCCATGTGTTCTACGCGCCATACGCCGATGGCCGGGTAACCGGTGATCCGGTCGACATCATGGAGGGCGAGCGGTTTCATAGTCCGGTGCCACCGTTCGGTGGCGGCGAGCAGATCGGATGGTCGCCCGACGAGCGCTACCTGGCCTACACATCGAAGAAGCTGAACGGAACCGAATTCGCCACCAGCACGAACAACGACATCTACATGTACTCGTTGGCCGACCGCCAAACCCGCAACGCCTCCGAGGGTAATGTGGGCTACGACATCGAGCCCCGCTTCTCGCCCGATGGTCGCTATTTGGCATGGTTGAGCATGGAGACTCCCGGCTATGAGGCCGATCGCAATCGGATCATGGTGCTCGACCTTACCAACGGCTCGCGCCGCGAAATCACCGAGGGTTTCGACCAGAACGCCGCAGGATTGGTCTGGGCACGCGACAGCCGCACGCTGTATTTCGAGAGCGCCATCAACGCCACGCAGCAACTCTATCGTGCTTCGATGACCGGCGACGGCATGGTGGAGATATCCACCCTGACCCAGGGAACGCACGATCTTGGGTATCCATCGTTGGGATATGCGAACGGATCGCCCTTCCTCATCACCACGAAGACGACCCACACCCAGCCGGCCGAGCTGTACCGCATCAACATATCGGACGGTGCCCTCAAGCAGATCACAGACCTGAACGGCGAGCTGCAGCGCAAGACCAAGCATGCCCGCGTAGAGAAGCGCATGGTTCCCACCACCGACGGCAAGGAAATGCTTACCTGGGTGATTTATCCGCCTGATTTCGATCCAAACAAGAAGTACCCTACCATCCTGTATTGCCAGGGTGGTCCACAGTCGACCGTAAGCCAGTTCTTCTCCTACAGGTGGAATTTCAACCTGATGGCAGCCAACGGTTACATCATTGTGGCTCCAAACCGCAGGGGCTTGCCGAGCTTCGGCCAAGATTGGAACCGAGAAATCTCCGGCGACTGGGGTGGTCAGGCCATGCAGGATCTGCTGAGCGCCATCGACCATGTTGCACAAGAGCCCTATGTCGATACCCAGCGCCTGGGTGCCGTTGGCGCGAGCTTCGGTGGCTTCTCGGTATTTTGGCTGGC
>CAYWCV010000041.1:0-18208 GCA_964456845.1 uncultured Chitinophagales bacterium
TGATCGGTGATCGGTGATCGGTGATCGGTGATCGGTGATCGGTGATCGGTGATCGAAAATGCTATAAAAGGCAAGGTAGTGCAATGCACCGCCTTGCCTTTTTTTATGTATCTACAGCCTTATTACTTTAGTGTGTTTTGCTGAGGACGCAATTAACGGTAAACTACCTAATTGACAAGAGTACTAGAGGGAATAACCTGATACCTGATCCCCGATCACAGCTTCACCACTTTCCCGTCTTTCATCACGAACTTCACACGGGTCATGGCGGTGACGTCGCTCACCGGGTTGCCATCAACGGCAATGATGTCGGCCAATTTCCCAGCCTCTAAGGTGCCGATCATGTCGGCCATACCCAAGATGGCGGCGTTGGTTACGGTGGCAGACTGTATCGCCTCAATGGCAGGCATGCCGGCCTCGACCATAAAGATGAACTCCTTGCCGTTGTCGCCGTGGTAAAAGACGCCGGCATCGGTGCCGAAGGCGATCTTAACCCCGCGTTTGTAAGCTTCACCAAAGGTCTTCTGGATCTGCGGACCAATTGCACGCGCCTTTGGAACCACAAGCGGATGGTAGTATCCGGGTTCTTCGGCCTTCTCTGCCACAAATTTACCGGCCGAGATCGTGGGCACATAGTATGTTCCACGCTCTATCATGAGGTCCATCACTTCGTGGGTCATCTCGGTGCCATGTTCGATGGTCGTTATTCCCGCGAGTACGGCGCGCTTCATACCTTCGGCACCGTGGGCGTGGGCAGCGGTGTGCATTCCGTAGTCTTTGGCGGTCTCAACTATGGCGTTCAGCTCCTCCTGGGTGAACTGCGGGTTGGCGCCGTCTTTGGCGATGCTGAGCACTCCTCCGGTTGCCGTGATCTTGATGGCGTCGGCTCCGTCTTTATAGCGCTGGCGCACGGCTTGACGCGCCTCTTCAGGGCTGTTGATCACGCCATCGCGTGGACCGGGATCACCCATCAGGTCACGACGATACCCGTTAGTAGGGTCGGCATGGCCACCGGTGGTTGCAATCGACTTACCAACAGAGATGATTCTGGGACCGACCACCGTTCCAGCATTCACCGCATTGCGTAATGCCGTATTCACATTCGTGCCACCCAAATCGCGTACAGTGGTAAAGCCGGCATCCAATGTCTTACGGGCGTAGAGCGTTGACCGGAAGGCCAAGTCGGACTCGTTCGACGTGAACCGTTGCAATGTGCCGTCCTTGCTGGTCTCCGTCTCCAAATGCACGTGCATGTCGATCAAACCCGGCATGACCGTGCTTCCCTTCATATCCACCACTGTGTCGCCTTGTCGCGGATTGGAATACCCCTGCTCAATGGCAGTTATTTTGTTCCCCTCAACCACGATGGTCCTAGAAGCGGCCATGTTGCCCGTCTTGACATCGAGGACGTTGCCGGCATGGATGAGGGTGCGCTGCGCAAAGGCAGAGGATGAGAGAAGGAAGAGTGAACAGAGAAATCCGACAATAGTGTACCGTTTCATAAGGGTGTTCAAGTTAGACGACAGAATGTTGGGACGTGGCAATATGCGACCTTGGAACAATAAATTCCACACCAACCACAAAAATCAGGCGCCAAACTGAGACAAATGGTGGTCGAGATGCTTGTAAAACATGTTATTCCACTGAAATTTCGCAAGCGGCCCAAAAGAAGGATAGTCTCTGCCATCGAAATGATCGCCACCTAATTCGGCCGTTTTCCTAATGTAGCCGATTAAGCGTGCCTTCTCTTTATCGAACTCCTTCTGGTCGGCAATACGAAACTGGGGCGCTGTAAAAGCATTGCGCGGATAAGGTTTTTCACTCACGACACCCTCCATGGCGAATGTTCGGAGCAGAAACCGCTTAATAGGCCCTGGACGCCTGTGTTTGGATTCGAATGCAATTTCATAGGGGACACAACAATGTGCCAGCATTTGGGCGACATTCATTTTGCCCCAAAGGGCCGGAGAATCGGGTCTCAATGAGTTGATGCGTCCAATGATTTCATCAACTACCGCTGGTTGAAAGATATCCTTCATGATGCACTGTTAGTAACGGGTAATGAAATAATAAATGTAGCCCCCTCACCAAGTTTACTCTCAACGCCAAGTTGACCGCCGTGTGCCAAAATGATGTCGTGGGTGATACTCAGTCCAAGACCGGTACCCTCTGTTCCCTTCTTGGTGGTGAAGAACGGCTGAAGAATTTTTTCACGGATGTCGTCCGGTATTCCGGTACCGTTATCTGAGATACGAATAATGGCCTGATGCCGCTCATACCGAGTCAAAATCTTCATTTTGGGTTTGTACGGCACACCGGTTCCAAGTTTCGACTTTTTATCGTACATCGAATCGAAGGCATTGTTACAGATGTTCATGATTACGCGGCTCATGTCTTCGGCCACCAATTCAACTTCACCTACGAGATCGTCGAGATCGAACTCGAGCTCCAAATCGATGGCCTTCGAACCGGCCCGCATCCCATGAAACGCAAGGTTGCAGAATTCGATCAGCATCGCGTTGAGGTCGGTGGGCACGACCTGACCTTTACCCTCCCTGCTGTGTTGCAGCATGGATTTTACGATGTTGTTTGCCCTGGTGCCATGGTTCAAAATGACCTTCAGGTTCGCCTCTATGTCGTCGAGCGTATAGCCGACCGCCGAAGTGTTGCCCGGCTCGGCCGCCGTGAGCTCTTGTCGGGCTTCCTGGACCAGCTCGATGCTCAGTTCCGAGAAGTTGTTCACAAAATTGAGCGGATTCTTGATTTCGTGGGCGATGCCGGCGGTTAGCTGACCCAAGGATGCAAGTTTTTCCTGCTGAATCAGCTGATCCTGGGTGCTTTTGAGTTTTGTTATGACACTGCTCAGCTCATCGTTCTTATGCATCAGAAGATTCATGGCATACGATTTGCCGTTTTCAAACACATAGCCTACGGCAAACAGCGTCCATATCAGTCCGGCGTAGGTAGAAAAATAGAATGAATCGGAAAATTCGGTGGCCCAAGTTTCGGGCGCTTCGATGCCGTTGACTTGCAAGATGTAAAAGAAAACGAGCATGGCGCTCTGCCCAAACAGGGTGAACACACCCATGCGTTTTCCGGCAACCAGAATCGCCACGATCGGGGTGGTTGCCAACCAAGGCAGCAACGGCGAGAAAAAGCCCCCTGACCCAAAGATGGTCACACCGATGCTCAAAATGGCGGTGATGAAGAAGATTCCGGCCACCTTGTAGGGTTCGAAGCCGCTCCGGTACAGCAACAGACATATCGTCGTCACGAAAAATAGGGGCGCCTGCGACAACACACCACCGAAGTAGGATATCGACAAACTGATGACGGTGTAAAAGAGCGAGTTCAGCAACACGAGCAGATACACGACGACCGCAAGTCGGGCCCTGCGCGACGACTCTTCCGTTTCGTGATACGTCGGAGGAATAAAGTAGTTGATCGCCCTTGAAAACATACTCTGATTGATTTATCCGACGAGACTGTATGATACGTAGTAAGCTGCCCAAATCCATAAGCCTTGGAGGGCGCCGAAAACCAACGCACGCACATAGCTTCTCTGCACCTCAAACTTAAAGAGAAATGGCAGCACCATGCAAATGAGACCTTCCGCCATGATAATATACCAAGGCGTGTCGCCGATCATGGGTGTATTCTGATAGACCCACCACCCCGCCCCATTGGCAAAATGCTCGAACAGTGGGATGAAAAGCAGACCAAGCGCGAGCGTTGCAAGCATGCTCTGCCACATGGGTTTATGTCCAGATATCAGGAAGCCGAGGTAACCCACTTGTACCAACACAACGGCCCAGGCAAACGGCATGTAAATGGGGGAACAGAATATCATCGGCTCTCCGCCGGCATACAGCAATGTCTTTGTCGACTCAACGAGCCAGCAGTCTGCGGCGAGTTCGACAATGCCAGCCATGAGGCCAAAAACCAACAGCTTGAACAGAAAGCCATCGCTGTGGCGTACTGCAAACGCCGCAATGACGGCATACATGCCGAAGGCAAGAACGGCGGCCGACATCCAACCGGCATGGAATAAACTGCTCAACGCTGCAACCGTCAGAGTAGTCGCAATGGTGATGAACATGAATTTCGCCTCTTTGGAGTTCCCTCTGTTAATGGCGCCACGTTGGCCAAATGTGCTCATATCGTTGTTTTCTAGTGTTTTTTCTTGAACAAATTCAGAACCCGCAGGGCGTAGTGCGCCAGATGGATCACCACTGTGCCCAGTAATCCGACCGTCGGCTGCCAAGGAAGCCCCATGTTGTACCGTTTTTGATCCCTCCATCGAAACGGGGCGAGCAGCCAAGGTTCGTGAAGATCCCAGATCTGACAGGGTTTGGCATTGCTGCCCGACCGCTCAATAATGGTGTTTACCGCCCTTCGGGCAGCTTCGTTGGCTCCCTCCATGGTTGCAAGATCGGTGTTGGTCTTCACATAGTCGGAAGCCAGATACAGATTGGGGATGTGCGTGTAGGCCATCGGTCGCAGTGTCCACGTATTGACACGATTCACGAGCAGCGGCTCCTCATTCTCGTTCTGTGCCGCCTTCATACGATCTTCATTGCTGGCATTGTGGTGCATGGGCGCGACGATGTCGCTGTCGAGGTACCAACCCATCACCATGTCGTCGGTAAGCAAGGTCTCCTGGTCATTGTTGAGGCTTTTCGTGATCTGGGCCCATACTTCCTCGAATATTTCCTCTTTCGAACAGTGGCTGGCCTGCTTGCCGTTGAAACCCTCGTTGAACCAATCGGAGATGTCGATGGAGATGAGGCCCTTCACCTTGCCGTCTCCGTAGTTCGACAGATCTACGCCCGGCCAGAATTGCGGCTGCGATATGAGCGTGATGGCCCACTGCGAATCGGAGCAGATCACATGTCCCTTTGCGATTTTGACGTCAGTGTTAAGGTACACCTGAAGGCCGTTCATCCAGCTCACCGAAGGCGACAGATCAATCACATACTTCAGCGTTGCGTCGGCATCGAGCATGCTGTCGTTGATAAGGGGTGCCATACGCTCGACCGGTACGGCAAAAATGTAGTGGTCGGCCTGCACCTTGATGGGGTCATTCCCCTTTTTCACCACCACGTGGTCTACTTTTCCGTCTTTCATGACGATATCCGCCGCCGTGGAGCCAAAATGGTAGTTCACACCCAAAGTTTTCGTGAGGTGCTTGTACCATGGGTCAAGCCAGGCATCGTTCGTAGGTGCATTCAGCACTCGGTCGGTGTTCACGAACGGATCGATCGTATTGTAGATGAGTTGCAGAAAGATGTCGCCACCCGTCTTGGTGCTTGCGGTCCGTGCCTTCGCAGCAACCAGGGTGCGTGTGAGTCCTTCGACGAGAAGGGTGCGGTAGGTATCGCTGAAACGGTCGGCGTCAAGGTACTCCCACCAACCAAGACCCTCATACTCGTTGATGCGCCTGTCTTTGCAGCTCGTCATGAGCTGCCAGACGCGTTCACCGAAGAACTTTTCCTCCTCTTTCGTGAGGCCTGTGTCCGAATGGAACATCGAGCTGACCAGCGATTCAACTTCAGCGATATTTCGTGGGAAGTGCGCCAGCACTTTGATCGGCATCTTGCCGTAACGGCCCATTGTGCTGAACTCTGTAGGGACCAAATTCTCGAACACGGTGCGTCCGTCTCCCGTGGGGATCCGCTTCATGGTGTTGGTCACATGGCGGTAGAACCCGGGGAAGAAGCGAAATCCATGTTCGCCAGGCAGTGGCCGACGTCCGTCTTTTGCCGTGTCGGGCACGTTCACGCTGCGGGCCTTGCCCCCACAATATTCTGTCTTGTGTTCGTACACTTCCACATGGAACCCTCGCTCCGCCAACTCGTGCGCCGCACTCATGCCCGCAACCCCACCACCTAGAACGACAACTCGCTTCATTGTGCACCCTTTGTTTGACTTCAATTTTCAGTAAATGTCTGCACAGCGCAGAACATAAGAGGATAGTAAGATTTATCGGAAAATGTTCACAATCGTTTATAGGTGACCTCACATCACTCGAATGGTAAACGTAATCATGAACATCACCAAAAAGATGAGCAGCAGCGGCATCACAAATCGCAGCCATTTGTCATAGCCCAATTTTACCAAGGCGATCGACGGCAGGATGACGTTGGTCGGACTGATAGCGTAGAACATGCCCATGCCGTAAATATAGGCGTCGATGACGAGTTCGCGCCCAAGGCCGAGACCGTCGGCCAAGGGCGACATGATGGGCATGGTCAATATGGCCATACCAGAGGTGGATGGCACCAAAAACGAAAGTCCACTGTAGATCAACATGATGGAGTTGACGAAAAAGGCCGGTGCTAGTCCCTCGGTAACAGCTGTGGCATGGTACAGAAACGTGTCGCTGATTTGTCCGTCGTTCATCAGCACGGTGACTCCACGAGCAATGCCGATGATGAAAGCCACACCCAGGAGGTCGCCGGCCCCCCTCATGAAAGCCGATATGAAGGCTTCCTCCTTGATACGGGCAATAAGCCCGATGATGATGGCCCCGACAAAGAACACGGTGGTCATTTCGACGAACCACCATCCAAGCATCGAAACGCCAACGATCATGGTCACAAAGCACAACGAAAAGACGGCAAGAATCGCCATCAGCCTGGCGTTCATTTTCACATCCGCCTTGGGCGCCCCCGTGTGGAAGAGCGCGGCGTGTTCGTCACGCTGGTCGTAGGTCAACGATTTGGTCGGGTCCTTGCGAATCTTACGGGCATAGCGCAGGATGTACACGATGGTGACCACCACCACGATTCCAAGCATGACGATGCGGCTCGTTAATCCCGTGGTCCAGCTGATGCCGGCCGCATCGGCAGCTATGATCACGGAGAACGGGTTGATGGTGGAACACATCACCCCGATGTTCGATCCCATAAAGATGCAGGCCACACCGACCGTCACATCGTACCTCGCCGCCAGAAACACGGGTATGAGGATGGGGTAAAAGGCCAGCGTTTCCTCGCCCAGGCCGAAGGTGGTTCCACCGGCCGCGGTGAGCAGCGTGGTGAAGATGATGAGCAGATGTTCGCGGCCCTCGAGCACCTTTGCGAGCCAGGCAATGCCGGCATCGAAGGCGCCTGTGAGGTTCATGATGCCGATGAGTCCACCGATGATCAACACCAAGAAGATGATATCAGCTGCCTCTACAATCCCCTTGATGGGCGCCTGCGCAAGGGCGAACAACCCCTGTGGACTCGCATCCGTCTGCTTGTAGGTGCCGGGGATGCTCACAGGACGATACAAGGTACCGCTGGTGAACTTATCGAGGGGGATTCTCACGTTCAGAAGGTCGAGCGACTCCTGCGTTGCAGGCATTTTTTCGGTTGCACCCATCCGCTGAATCACAAACGAGCTGTCGGCGGCGCTGTACTGCAGCATATCGTACTTGCCCGAGGGGATAAACCAAGTCGAAATCGCCACGAGTGCAGCGATTGCAAGTAAGATGGTGATGGCTGACGGAAATTTCACAAATGCTCCTTCTTCACAATTTCACTTTATTCTAGTTTCTTTCTTCTTTCTTCTTTCTTCTTTCTAGAGCAAAATACTGAATACGGTTCTACCGGGTACACTCGAAACCTTTAATTCGCCTCCATGCGCTTTGATGATGTCGTGAGTGATGCTGAGTCCCAATCCAGTACCTTGCGTGCCTTTCTTAGTCGTAAAAAATGGCTGTAGAATCTTGTCTTTGACGTCGTCGGGAATGCCGGATCCGTTGTCTTCGATTTCTAAGGAGACCCGGTTGCCGTTGCGGTTGGTTCGGATGTAGAGATGCGCTGTTGCTCTGTCAGTCACCTGCGGTGAAGGTCCCGACTTCGTCGGGATGACAGCTCCGTCTATAAAAAAGTTAGACGCCTCCGGCGTGGTGCCCGATCCCTGATCCCTGACCCCTGTCCCCCGCATAGCATCGAAGGCGTTGTTGCAGATATTGATGACAACTCGACTGAAGTCCTCAACCACGATTGGCACCAGACCGACCGAGGGGTCGTACTCTTCTGATATGTCGATCGCGAATGGTGTAGCACTAGCACGCATGCCCTGTAAAGCGAGGTTTACATACTCCTTTACCATTGCGTTAAAGTCGACAGGCTCTCGATTGCCCGCGCTGCTGCGGCTGTGCATGAGCATGGACTGAACAATGCCGTCGGCCCGACTACCATGCTCATGGATTCGCTCCATATTCGATCCTAAATCTCCCGCAATCCATTTGGCCTCGTCGATGTCCGACTTATCAAGGGCTTCCTTGAGTTCATCTACAAGTTCAATGCTTACCTGAGAGAAATTGTTTACAAAGTTGAGCGGGTTTTTTATCTCATGGGCGATACCTGCCGTCAGCTGGCCCAACGATGCCAGCTTTTCCTGTTGAATCAATTGCTCTTGAGTCGATCTCAAATTTTCGATGGCCTGCTGCAAATGATCACGAGCAACGACAAGCTCCTCGTTCCGTTCCGTCAGTTCGAGCGTTCTTTCCTTAACCTGATGTTCCAAGAGTATGTTTTGCGATTCAATCAACTCTTGCTTTTCCGCCTGTACACGGAGTTTTTCGCTGGTCAGCTCAGATATTTCCTTCAAATTGCGCTGAACTGTTCGCAGGTTTTCGTTGAACTGAATTGACACATATCCAAGAAACGATGTAGGAAGACTTAGATATATCATCGCTACCGTGAAAAGGCGATAGTAATTCGAAAAGACCCCCAAACTAATGAAAAGGGTATGCAAGAGCATCCAAAACAACGTGAGCGTCAAGCCGGCAACGACCACTTTTTGCGAATTGGTAAGTGACCGCCGATGTTGGATGATGATCAAAAAACTTTGCCCAAATACGAGCGCAAGCACCAAACCCATTACATAATATCCCCCATAATTGGCACCCGGCAAGTCGTAAATATAAATTAGTATGGGTGCAATGCAGATGATGACGATTAAGTAAACCCAGGTAGTCCGTGTCAAGTACCCTCTGATTAAATAGGATACCACCGTCGGAATCAAACCAACAAATGCGGCCAATAACTGGTAGTAGGCAAACTCGGTGATCCAGTTTGTAAGTCCACCCATATTCATCTGAATGCGTTCAAGCCACGCCGATGCTGCCAAAAATGTGGTACTTACTGCTATTAATTTTAAGGATGTAAGCTGTGAGTTTTGATAGAAAAAAAGCATGAAAAGTAGCATCAACAACGTAATACCGGTAAGCCAAACACCTGCAAAAAAAGCGTAGTCAGCAAATTCTGTCGCCACTTGTTCAAAGTACGCCTCGTTGGTAAGAACCACGCTGAGGTAGGGTGGATCGGGATGCAGGGTCATGAGCGCGTATTTCCCGTAACCTATATCTCGATACCGAATCATTAAGTCATACCGTTTGCCGGTCACAAATCGCACGGATTCACTTGAACGATAACCGCTAACCATGGCCTGATATTCTGACGACGATTCCGATGGATTTCCATACTCCGCTAAAATTAAACCGTCCAAATAAACGGTCGCTGCCCCGAAACCAGAAAGAAACATTCTCAAGGGGACATTTGCCAGTGTTGAGTCTACCTCAAAATGCAACCTAAACCAGCCCTCAATTACCCCCTTGTCGTCGGCAAGCTGCAAACTAAGCTCATTTGGTCGAAGTAGCATCCAACCACTTTCTGTCGAATCGGTGAGCGTCTGAAGAGTGCTTCCTCCCGGCAGATATTGCCAACCATAGGCACTTTCAAGATTGATGAACCCACGCTGATTGAAATAACTCGATGTGACAACAACTGGCTCAGTCTGGGCAAGTGCCCAAGAAGAACCTGACAGGCACAATAAGACCGCCAATATGATATAACGAGTGATGGGCATTGAGGATGACACTTTTTCGACAGTATTCGGATAGTAACAAGATTTTCTGTCTTTTTTAATGTAATATGCCGTTGCGAGCCGAACTTGCATGCCTATCTCACAAAACTGCGTACTAGTGATGAATCGATTCTATCTGTTGATCAGTGTCATTGTATCGCTGCCGAGCATCTGTATGGCGCAATCTTTCAATAGTGATGCCGTGCTTCTCAACATCGTGTCGGGTAAATTGGCCGAAGCCGAAACAGCCCTCAAAACAGCGCCCAACCAACAAAAAGCAACGGCTGGCTGGTCGTATTTGAGTGGACGGTTGGCTCTTGCAAAGGAGGATTTCGATGGGGCCATCCCTCATTTCAAAAAGGCACTTGCGTTGGATTCGAAGTCTGCCGAGTATCAATACTGGGTCGGCAGTTCGACCTGTCTGGCAACTGAACGGGCCAACGTATTTCGACAGGCTTTTATGGCGGGCACATGCAAGGCAGAGCTTGAAAAAACGTTGACCATGGATGCAAATCACATCCATGCACGCATGAGCCTCATCGAGTTCCACCTGAAAGCACCTGGAATCGTCGGTGGGTCGTACGACGAGGCTGAGTCGTTGTCGAAGGAACTGATGCGGATACATCCTTTTTACGGATATGTGAGTCAGTACCAAATATCCATGGGTAGGCAAGACACCCTAGCGGGTCTGAAATCATTGGAGGACGGTGCCAAGGCATTACCCGACAGCATCTGGTTCAACTTCAGCCTTGGGAATCTGTATGAGTCTCGTAAGCAATATGACCTATCTTATCAGAATTTTTTCGAAGCACATCAGAAAAGGCCAGAAGCATGGGCAGTGGCATTTCAATTAGGACGGTTGGCTGCTACGACAGGATTGTATCTAGACCAAGCGATGCCAATTATGGATGAAATCATCAAGAACAGACCAGTGAATATGGCAGACCAAGTTTATTCGATGGCACATACCCGCATGGGGCAGATCTACCTACACAAGGGCAATCGTGCGATGGCGAAACAACATTTTGATACGGCGGTGAAAATACGCTTCGACAACCCAGTGGCAATCGAAGAGCTCAAAAAGCTCAACTGAGCAATGTCTAATGCCCAATGTCCAATGCCCAAAGTCACCTCCCTTCCAGCCTCCGGCACGCCTCCTCGAGCACGTGCATCTCTTTGGCGAAACAGAAGCGCAGACGGTGCCTACCATCCTCCGGATGCTGATAAAAGCTGTGCCCAGGCACGCCACACACACCGACGTTCTTGATGAGCCACATGTTAGCTGATACGGCGTCCTGGAAATCCTCGCGTTCGAGCAGCTTTGGACCAAAATGCGCGAGCACATAATACGCCCCCTGAGGCGGTTCGCTGTCGAATCCGGCCGCATCGAGCGCCCGCATGAACCGGTCGCGCTTCTTCAGGTAGTCGGCCTGTATGGATGCGTAATAGGCATCCGCCATAGGCAGCGCCCCCACCATGCCGTGTTGCAGCGGCGCCGGGGGCGATATCACCAGTAAATCGCTAATCAAGCCCATCTTGTGGATCACATCCTCGGGACCCACCGCGTACCCCAGACGCCAACCAGTCATGTTGAAGGTCTTCGAGAATCCCGATATGGTGATGGTGCGCTCCCAAGCACCCGGCAGGCTGCCCAACGAGATGTGTTCGCGTCCGTCGTACACCATGTACTCATAGATCTCGTCGGTGAGGGCCACCAGGTCGTGCTTCTTCATGAGCGACAGGATGGACTCCAATTCCGACCTCGAAAACACCTTCCCACTAGGATTGCATGGACTACATACGAGGATGGCCTTAGTTTTGTCGCTTACGGCGGCCTCGAGGGCGGCCATGGGCAGCGGACCGTCGCCATCCGGGATCTTCACAAAACGGCACACCACGCCAAACAGCTCGAGCAGATGTCGATGGTACCCATAAAACGGCTCGAACAAGATTACTTCATCACCCTGCTCGAACAAGGCCATCATCGCCGCCACAAACGCCCCGGTTGAACCCACCGTCACCTGAACATTCTCGGGTCCGCTTACCGGTAGCTTATTGAACGACCTCGCCTTGTCGGCGATGAGGGTACGTAGCTCCTGCACTCCGGCAAAGGGGGTGTAGATGGATCGGTCGCTGTCGATGGCCGCTTTGGTCGCCTCTTTTATGGACTCAGGAACCGGCAAGTCGCATATCCCCTGCCCCAAATTGATGCCGTTGTACTGGTTGATCAATGCCGTGACAGCGCGGATGTCGGACTGCTTGAGCGGGTTTGTACGGGAAGCAAGATTCATGTGGAGGAATGAGGGATGGGGATTGAGGACTGAAATAAGGTCTGATGCAGAGAAATGAGGTAGAGGAGAGGAATGAGGATTAGGAGAGGAATCTAAGATTTTACACGAATATAAACTAACTGTGTAAACAAGCGATTACTGCGACAAGACCGTTTGGAAGTTAGATGATTTCTTTATGTCCTGGAATCGATATGGTACCATTCTCATATCATTCAACACGATTATGGAAAAGATCAACATTTCTGTCAAGGGAATCCCCATGGATGTCTATGAACAAATAAAAAAGCGGGCGGAGCGCAACTACCGCAGCATCAACGGTGAAATCATTGCGACTCTGGCCGACTCAATTGCTAAAGACCGGGTCGATGTTGAAATGATCGAATATATTTCTCGAGAAATTCGCAAAAGAGCGAATGGCACTCTATCGACAGAAGAGATAATGGCGGCTATTGAAGAGGGGCGTGAGTGACGGAGAGCAGGCTGATCACCTTCGACAAGAAGCTGATCAGCCTGTTCCCTGAGGTGGCCATCCACCCAGAAGATTTCCTAAAGCCCGATTAATTCGTGATCCGAACCGTATAGGTTACCTCAACCTCCGAATTGGCCGGAACCGGCACGTCGAACGCTATCTTGTTGGCGTTGATCTTGCGATATTCTCGGCTGTTGCGCAACACCTCCCAGTTCCCCCACAGGTTCCGCTCTACTTCTATCGTGACCGCGGTGTCCTTGCGATTCTTGAGCACTACCTTGTAGCTCATTTCGTTCACGCGGTCGGTAATCCGGCGCTGGTCGGTCATGGTGGTCTCGCCCAAGATGTCGAAGGCCTGGCCCAAGGTCAATGTGATCTTCTCGTCGCGGGGCGTGTGGTTGATGCGGTCTTCGCCCACAAACTCGACGGAACCCCCGCTGGCCTGGTTCACCCGAACCACGCCCATAGGCATCGGGATTCCCAACCCGTTGGCCGATTCGTTCTTGAACTCGACCTGCACGGTTATTGGTTCGCTCACTCCTTGACCACGCTGGCCTTCGCCCAAATAACGGTATCGCTTCACAACCGGGATGCCAGCCGCGTCGAACAGCGCGATCTGCTTGCTCTCGTTTTGCATCAGGTCGGTCGGACGCTGCAAGGTGTACATGTGGTACTCGAACAGGCCACCACTTTCGAACTGGCTGTCGGCTGTCTTTGCCGCCATCACTGCAAATCCCTCTTCGTATACGTAGTTGCGCGACGGTGGACGCACACGGTTCACACTTCCAGCCACCAGTTTGAGGTTGGCATTGCGGAAGGTCGCACCCGAGTTGTTGGTCAGGTTCACCCAGGCGTTCAGATCGAGCTTGGTGTCGTTGTCTTTAAGGACCGCCACGTATTCAGCCTGCCAGTTCATGCCGCCCGTCTGATACGTCATTTCGATATTCTGGCTGCCGGCACGGTCGGCTTCGATCTTCCAAAGAAGTGTTGGACGCGTAATCAGCCCGCCAGGAAGCTCATCTACCGTAATTTGATACTTGCTCAAGCCGGGAAGCATGATGAGCCCACCCGTGGCGCTGCGTATCACGGCCGATCCACCCTGAGTTGACAGCAGCGTGCCACGGATGATGGATCCTTTGTCGTCGATGAACTGAACCTCACGGTCGATGAAGCGCTGAAGGATTTTCTCGGCGCTCACCAAGTCGTACTGGTAGTTCTGCTCGAGCACCGAACCGTTGAAATTGATTTTGACCGTGGCTGGATTGATCAACGAGGCCACATCGGTCACACGCAGCTCAGAGCTGCCTCGGGGAATTTCGAAACTGCGGATCTCGCGCACAACACCGAGATTGTCGTTATAGACGGTCACAAATACAGATCCAGGTGCCGCTTGGGCGAAGGATTCGGTTGGTGCGGCAAGTCCCGCAACCAACAATGACACAATGGCAAAAACAGTTGATTTCATAGATTTTCGTTCTCCAATTCTAGTCTTGATAAAAGATCGTCTCCATAAAAAAGAGTGGATACCCGTTAAACGCAAGCATCCACTACGGAATTGTAGATACGATAAAATTAGTCGATCACTCCGCTCGACTTCTTGAGCTCAGGCTTGAGCAGTCCGTCGATGTAGCGGGTATAGGTTTGCATCAGCAGCAAATAACTGGCCTGACTGTAGGCAACACCGTGTGCACCGGGTGGATAGATCCTCAGGTCGGCATCTACGCCGGCGTCGGTAAGCGCCTGCACCAGCTGCATGGTGTGCTGCATGTGCACGTTTTCGTCCATGGCCGAGTGCGCGATGAGGAGGCGATCCTTCACCTTCGCGGCGTGGGTCGGAACGGCCGATAGCTTGTATCCTTCAAGATTGTCATCCTTCAAGCCCATGTAGCGCTCGGTGTAGATGCTGTCGTAGAGCAGCCAGTCGGTGACGGGGGCACCCACGATGCCCAGCTTGAACACACCCGGATGGGTTGCCACCGTATACGAGCTCATGTACCCGCCGTAGCTGTGTCCACGGATGGCCATGTTCTCGCCGTCGACGTATGGGAGCGTCTTAAGATACTTCGCGGTTTCGGCGAAGTCGAGTGCCTCATAGACACCGAGCTGCTTGTAAACCACCTTTTCAAAGGCCGAACCGTAGCCACCGCTGCCACGGTTGTTCACGCTTACGATGATATATCCCTGTTGCGCCAGCCATTGGTGCCAGCCGTTGGCTTCCCATTGGTTGTACACGCTTTGAGCACCGGGACCGCCGTAGATATCCATCAGCACCGGGTAGCGATTGTTCGGATTGAAATCGGGTGGTTTCACCATGTAGGCGTCCAGTTCCTGGCCGTCCGTTGTCGTGAATGAAAACAGCTCGCGCGGGCTGTAGACATTCTTAGAGACAAAATCGCGCACACGCGCCCCATTTTCGTACGTGCGGATCACCTTTCCGTCATTGCCGCGCAATACCACCTGCCGCGGCGTGCTCACGTTCGACCAGCGGTCGATGAAGTACTTGCCATTGGGTGCCACGCTCAGGTTATGGTTGCCCGGCTCGGCGGTAAGCTTGCGTTTGCCGCTTCCGTCGAAGTTGACCGAATAAAGATGCCGCTCGAGTGGCGACTCCTCCGTGCTGGTGTAGATGATGGTCCGGCTATCGGGGTTTACCGCATGCACATAGGTCACCTCCCAGTTGCCTTTCGTAACCTGGCCGAGCGACTTGCCATCGTAGTCGTAGCGGTAGATGTGCGACCATCCATCCAGATCGCTCACCCAGAAGAACTCCTCCATGCCGGCGGGAAAATACATGTAGTGCATGATACCGGCGAAGAAGTCGAACACATCGATCCAAGCCTCGGAGCGCTCCTGATAGATCACACGAGATGTTCCGCTGCCCACATTGCACATATAGAGTTTCATGTGGTTCTGCTCACGGTTGAGCACCACTACAGCCAGCGTGCCTGGACGCGAGGTCCAATAGATGCGCGGCACATAGAATTCGCCACTCTCGTTGATGTTCATCCAGCGCTTGTCGCCCGATTTCACGTCGACAACGCCGATGCGCACCTTCGGGTTGGTCTGCCCCACCTTTGGGTAGCGGATTTCCACATATGCCGCGGTTTGGCCCGAGTAGTCGGTCATCTGGAAGATGGGCACATCGGTTTCGTCTTCTTGCCAGAACGCGATATAGCGACTGTCGGGCGACCATTCCCAGGCCTGGGCCAATCCGAATTCTTCTTCGTAGACCCATCCGAACTTGCCATTAAAGACGTGCTTAGTGGCATCGTTGGTAAGCTGCGTCTCACGGCCGGTTGCAAACGTATACGTGTACATGTTACCGCCTCGCTCATAGCCGATCATGGATCCATCCGGCGACAGCTGGGCGGTACCAGCATCCTTCACGACTTCCTTGAGCGTCTTGTCGGCCACAGAGTAGAAATAGTAGTCGGAGATGCCCGAGCGTCGAAAGATGGGACGGAAGTTCGTCTGAAACAAAATGTGCCTGCTGTCGTCGGCCCACTGGAAGGAATTATAGGTGAATGGGCGACCGTCGGCATTGGTGAATCCTGTCGGACTAAAAATCAGCTCGTCGGCGCCTGTTGCTGGGTTGTAGGAGCGGATTTCCATCGTCCGCGTTTCCTGGTTGGCGATGGAATAGGAGTAGCGGTCGCCGCCGTCGATCCAGTTCACGCTCGACGGACCGTTGCCGCCGGTCAGTTGGCCGCCGATTCCCATCGCCTGCTGGAGGCTTTCGAGGCGTTGGCGCTCTTGGGCCGATGCGGAGGTCAGGGGCAAGAGCAAGAACAATAGCAAGAGGAAGAACAAATGCAGGTGCATGGGCGATGGCGATTGCATGGAAAGGGTATGCTCAGTGTGCAGAGAGGCCGTTTTTAATAGCTGCATACGATCAAAACTTGGGTGAATAGGATGCGTGGTACGTCGGGTGTAACGCGTAGATTAAATTGAAATATATGTGATTGGGGGAAATTATTGCTTCGACAAGCTGAAACCACCCGATGATAGTCAGCGGAAAGAAGGTTGTTCACCGACATTTCGCTGCGCTCAATGTGTCAGTTCACAATGACGTCGCCTGCGCTGGTGAAAATGTATCGCACTCGATGTCCAATGTCCGATGTCCGATGTCCGAAGTCCAATGTCACACCATCAACGCCACGGCGTCGACGATCGCCTGAGCATCTTCGGGGCTGTGGCTCTCACTGTAGATGCGCAGCACAGGCTCGGTGCCGCTTGGGCGAATGAGCACGCGAGCGCCGTTCGACAGGTGCAGCTTCACGCCGTCGATCATTTCAATATCTGCTACCTCGTAGTGCATCACATGGGTGATGTCGCCCAACTTGGCCCGGTTTACGAGGCGGTCTTTCTTCTCGTTGGTGGTGTGCATGTCGATGCGGCGGTTGTAATGCGCACCGAAATCGTCAAACAGCATTTGCACGAGCTCGCTCAAGGCTTTGCCGGTCTTGACCATCATTTCGACGACTAGTAGGCCGATGTATACACCGTCCCGCTCAGGGATATGCCCCTTTACGGCGATGCCACCCGATTCTTCCCCGCCAATCAGAACATCCCCCTCCACGATCTTGTCGGCGATGTACTTGAATCCGATGGGGGTCACCGTTATCGGAAGGCCATATTTCATCGCCATTTTATCAAGCATCTGGGTTGTGGAGAACGTCTTGATGATGCTTCCGCCAAGTCCCTTTTGGGTATGTAAGTACCACAGAAGCAGACTCAACAGCAGGTGTGAATCCACAAAGTGGCCGGCCTCGTCGTACATGCCCACGCGGTCGCCGTCGCCGTCGTTGGCGATGCCCACGGCGCAGCGATTTTTGCGGATGAACTCCGAGAGCTCTCCCAGATTTTTTTCGATGGGCTCGGGTGGCGTGCCGTTGAAGCCCGGGTTCAGATCGCCGTGTAGTTCTTGCACCTGTGCGCCCAGGAGCGTGCGGATGATGGTGCGTGATGCACCGAACATCGCATCATGCGCGATCTTGACGCCAGTGGATCGTATGGCATCCAGATCCAAGCCAGCGCGCAATACATCCAAGTACATATCCGCAAGGTTGATCTCGCGTATGCGGCCCTGACGCAGGCAGGTGCGGTAGTCGTCTACAGCCACTGAGGCATCGTGGTTGTCGTATTGTGCCTCCACCTGGCTAATATGCTCGGGTGTTGCGGGTCCGCCGAAGGGCGCTTTGATCTTGAATCCGTTATACTCGGGCGGATTGTGGCTGGCGGTGATCACAATGCCTACGGCATCGTAGTGCAGCGCCGCCCAGCTTACCGCCGGGGTTGGCACGATGCCGTCGGCCATGCGCACAGGGATGCCCATTGCCGTAAACTGGCAGGCTGCGTGCTGGGCAAACTCTCGTCCCAAAAAGCGGCAGTCGTAGCCAATCACGACGCCGTTCGAGGTGATGCCCGAATCGAGAATCCACCGCGCGGTGGCCTGTGCCACAATCGACAGGTTGTCGAAGGTAAAGTCTTTGGCGATTACTGCCCGCCAGCCGTCGGTACCGAATTTCATTGTTACCACTTTACCTTCTTCCATAGCAGCCACACCCCAAGCATCACAAATGGCACG
>CAYWCV010000042.1:0-18042 GCA_964456845.1 uncultured Chitinophagales bacterium
ACTGATATTTAGAACTCATTTCGGCTACGGAAGGGGTTTATTACGCGTTCACGGTTTGGCCGTTGGGATTGGTGATACGAGCAAGGTAGGATGTGCGCGGACGGATGTTCAGTTCCTCAAGCAACAGATAGTTGCGGTTAGACGACTTCGCCTTCGACACCTTGCTGTTGGCGTCGGTTAGGTCGCCAAAGCTGATGGCATTTGCCGGGCAGGCCTGCTGGCAGGCAGTGACAACGGTCCCGTCGGCTGGCTTGACTGAATTGCCCGTCTCAATCTTGGTCTCGATCTTCTTGCGATTGATGCGTTGTACACAGTACGTGCACTTCTCCATGACACCACGGAAGCGGATGGTTACATCCGGATTCATGGCCATATGCAGAATTTCTGGGTCGTCGACGTTGTTTTCCTCCAAATAGATCTTCGTGTAGTTGAAGAAGTTGAAGCGACGCACCTTGTAAGGGCAGTTGTTGGCACAGTAACGCGTACCGATGCAGCGATTGTACGTCATCTGATTCAAGCCGTCGTCGCTGTGGGTCGTAGCGGCTACCGGACAAACCTGCTCACATGGAGCCAGCTCGCAATGCATGCAAGGAATCGGCTGATGCACCATCTGAGGGTTGTTCACGTCGTCGCCGACAAAATAACGATCTACACGGATCCACTGCATTTCGCGGGAACGCGACACTTCTTTCTTGCCAATAACAGGGATGTTATTTTCGGCCTGGCAGGCTATGGTGCACACGCCGCATCCGATGCACGAATTCAAGTCGATGGTCATGCCCCACTGTGGCTCGTACTCAGGATAGGTCTGAGCGTCGAACAGGGTGATGGCAAATTGGTCGCCTTCCTTCTTGCCCGGCACATAAACCATTTCTTGGGCAAACGTAGGATCGCTTTGGTATTCGGCTACCGTGGCTTGGCGGAACAATGGACGCCCCTCCATGCTGTGGTGGTCCTGCGTACAGGCAATCATATAGGAGCCTTGGTCGGCAGAGACGGATCCATTTGCAGCGTACATGGCCGTCGACATACGAATTGGATACACGTTAGTGCCAACTCCGGTCGAAACCTTTCCGACGCTGCTTCCGTATCCGCACAGCACGGTTACCACGTTGTCGGCATGGCCCGGCAATATCCAAGCTGGGACCGTCACCGAGGCACCGTTCACCGTCACGGATATCAGCGTGGTGTGATTCTCGTTGTTCTTGCCATCATAAATTTCTTTAATTCCCAGCGTACGAGCCGTTTCGGGGCTGACAAGGGCAACATTGTCCCAAGTGATCTTCGTGATGGGGTCTGGGAACTCCTGCAGCCATCCGTTATTGGCAAAACGACCGTCGAAAACGTGATTGTCCGGCTTGAAGGACACTTCCAGGTCGCTGTTCGCACTTGCCGACGCCTGCATGGCTGCTTCAAGCGCACCGGCAAGGCCTGATACCAGAATTACGGAGGCGTCTGCCTTTGTGGTGTCAGGGATCACACCGTCGTTAAGTGCGGTGATCCATCCGTTCTCGCCAAGGCTTGGAACCCAGGTGCCACGCACAAGGTCGTAGGCAGATGTATTTGCGCCGCTGAAAACGGCATTAACAACCTCGATCTCGCTCTTTGCGCCGAACAACGGCTGTATGAGCGGTTGGATGATGCTGGCCTGGCCACTTGGCGAGGCGCCGTCGCCCCAGGCCTCGAGGAAGTGGGTGCGTGGGATGTGCCACGTCACGCCATTGCGCGTCGTCTCGTCGACGTAGTCGGAAACCTGGATGGTGGTCGCCGCCTTCTTGATGGCGTTGGCCACGTCAAGATCGGCCGGTGCGTTGAAGACGGGGTTGGTCCCGAGTAGGATCAAGGTGTCTACGCTGCCGCCGTTCAAGTCGGCGACCAATTGCGAAAGTGCTACGTTTTGATCGCCCTCGCCGGTGTGGGACACCTCTTTATATGCTACGGTGGCACCGATATTGCCCAGAGTTGCGTTGATGGCAGCCACCGCGGCATGGATCTCGGCAGGCATGCCGTCGCCAGCAACGACGATAGAATTGCCGGCATGTGCACGAAGATCGGCTGCAAGAGTTTTAAGGAACTCACTGCTCGACATGTGGTTGCTGTACCCGGAAACGGCACCAATCTCGGATGCAAGGGCGTAGGTTAATGCCTGGATGTCGGACGGCTTGAGGCGCAGACGGTGGTCGGCATTTGAGCCAGTTAGCGTGAACGTACTTTCAACCGCGTAGAGGCGCGAGATTTGTCCGGGGTTGCTCTCGACGTTGGCTTTCCGGTCCGTATAGCGGCGTACATTTTCGACGTTGTTCGTCGATAAATTCAAGAAATCGGAGTCAATCGACACAATGACCTGCGCCTTGTCGAAGTGTGTGTCCGTGCGGAGTCTGCGGCCAAAAGCCAGCGCATTGCCTGCCAGTTGGTTCTCGTCGCCGAACGGCTCGTATGTGACCCAACGCAGGTTGGCAAAGCCAGACTCGCGGCGCAGACGTGCCATGGTCTGAGAGCTGTTGGCCTCAGAAAGGACGGCAATACTGCGGGTTTTGTCGGCATATTGGCTGGCACAGAACTCCACAAATGCTTCCCATGTAGAGTCTTCACCGTTCATGCGCACCTTGCGGGCACGATCGGGATCGTACAGGCCCAGTATGGCAGACTGATGGAATATGTTCGATTTGCCCTTGCTTGCATCCTGGTCGGGGTTGCCCTCGAGCTTCGTGGGGCGTCCTTCCTTCGATTCGGCAATGATTCCGGTCACATAACCACCAAATGGCATGGCGGTTGCGTAGTATAGCGGATTTCCGATAACCGACTGCTCAGGTTGCTGATGGTACGGCAGGATCTTTTCGACGGGACGACGGCACGATGCCAGTCCTGCCAAGGCGATGGATGCGCCCATGATCTGAAGGAAGCTCTTGCGGCTCAGCCCGTCGGTAAGCTCAGATGCGCCTTCTTGGAACTCGCGGTCCGCGAAATTCTTGTACGTGTCGTTCTGGGCGATCTGATTTAGGCTTTTCCAGTAATTCGGACTCTCGGTCTTACTCATAGGATGCTAAATGGATGGGAAAAATGATGCAGGGCGATGAATTCAGCACTTAGTAATGGCAGCCGTTGCAATATTGCGGCGCATGGATATTCTTGGCCTCGACGATCTTGCGGCCATAGGAAATGGGATCCTCATTGTCAGGTACTTCCCAGCTCATGTTGGTTACTTCTTCAAATGGGCGCAGGTGCTGCTCCGGTGCACGGTGGCAGTCGAGGCACCAGCCCATGCTCAGCGGCTCGTTTTGGTACACAACTTCCATACGGTCTACACGCCCATGGCAACTTACGCACCCAATACCAACATTCACGTGGGCCGCATGGTTAAAGTGGGCATAATCCCCAAGTTTGTGGATCTTGACCCACTCGATCGGCTTGCCCGTCTCCCATGCCTCGCGCAGCGGCGCGAGTTTTTCGCTGTCCGTCTTGATTTGCGAGTGGCAATTCATACACGTTTCGGTGGGGGGGATGTTGGCCTTCGCCGATACGGCCACGGAGGTGTGACAGTACTGGCAGTCGATGCCCAACTGGCCGGCATGCAAAGCATGGCTGTAAGCAATGGGCTGGTCGGGCATATAGCCGACGTCTGTGAACTTTGGAGAGAAATAATACCAGATCCCAAGGATCAGTGCAGTAGTCACTACTACGAGACCGACAAGCAGAATTCTTGGGACTTTATTTGCCCGTTTCGGGAAAAGTTGAGGCATAGGTACGAACCCTTAACGTTGAGATGTGATCACGCCTTTTAGGACAGCCCCAAATATACGCCTTTAGGCGCATCAATCCCCTCTAACGTGGCTTATTTATACTTAATCCACGTAAAGAAGACCGTATGGTAGTCTGCTGCCCGAGTATTGGAAGCGAGCATAAAAATAAACCAAAATCACCTGAAACCCAATACTAATCGGACGGTTTAAAACCGTTATAATCTATCGTGCCCCTTGTTTTTTCGATCAATTCGATTATGTTGAAAATGGGTCCCGTCTGCAGCCATGCCCCATGCATGGCCGCAAATGGCACCTCTATAACTGAAATTTGCACAAAGGAGAAGCCATGTCCCTACAAGTTAAGATGCACCCCGTATCGCCGCAGCAATCGAAGGTTTTTACGGTGGTCGACGCCCTCAGGTCGGGCAGCGTCGCATTCATACCGACCGACACCTCGTTTGCACTGGCATGCGAGTACTCCAACAAGAAAGGGATCGAACAGATAAGGAAGATCAAGGACCTCGACAAAGACCACCATTTTACCCTGATCTGCGATTCCCTTTCCGGAATTTCCCGGTTTGGGCAGATGACCGATGCCAACTTCCGACTCATAAAAAGGCTCATTCCGGGACCCGTCACCTTTATATTGCCCGCAAGTCGCGAAGTTCCCAAGCTGCTGACCCACACGAAGCGGAACACCATCGGCTTCAGAGTGCCCGAAAACCCCATCGTGAACGCCATTGTATCTGAACTCGGCGTGCCCCTGCTGGCTACTACGGCATCACTGCCGGCAGAGGCCGGCATTGAATATCCGGTGAAGCACGAGATCGTGGAATGGTTTGAACGTCAGGTCGACCTCGTGGTCGACGACGACCTCGACTTCGCGCCTCTTCAGTCGACGGTGGTAGACCTCACGGGCGACGAGCCCGAAATCATCAGGGAGGGTGAAAACTTGGAACAGGTGCGCTCGGTAATCGAACGCTATCATGTGAGCGTATGACCTTGTGATTAACATGAAGATTTCTAAATTGGCGATCAATACGGGCGGCGGCGACGCCCCCGGGCTTAATGCGGCCATCCGTGCGGCAACGTTGGCCGGTATCGGAAGGGGTTGGGAGGTGTGGGGCATCAGCCATGGCTACGGCAGTTTCACAGACCCGAATACACGCCAGCTTATCCAACTGGACAGAGACCGAGTACGCGGCATCACGCTTTTGGGTGGGACCATATTAGGAACCGCCAACCGAGGCAACCCCTTCGAAATGCCCGTGAAACACGAAGACGGATCCGTCTCGCTGGAGGATTATTCCGACCAGGTGGTTGATGGCTTTCACAAAGCTGGCCTTGACGCCCTTATTGCCATGGGGGGAGACGGTTCGATGGCAATTGCAAACAAACTCATTCAGAAGGGCATCCCAATTGTCGGGGTTCCCAAAACCATCGACAACGACTTGCCTGGAACCGACGCGACCTTGGGCTTCGACACCGCCGTGAACATTGCTACAGAAGCCATCGACCGGATTTCGACGACGGCCGAAGCCCACGAGCGCATCATGGTTGTGGAAGTGATGGGTCGCTATGCAGGCTGGATTGCCATGCATGCAGGTCTGGCTGCCACGGCCGACATCATCCTCCTTCCCGAAATACCCTTCAGCTTCGAATCGATGGTTCGCAAGGTTGAGGAGCGCGAATCGCAGGGCAGGCATTTTACCATCGTGGTCGTAGCCGAAGGGGCCAAGGAGAAATTGGGATCCGTCTTTACAAAAGGAAAGGTCGCAGGGCAATCGGAACAGCTGGGCGGCGTCGCCGAGTATGTTTCCAGGCGGCTAAGTGATCTGACAGGCAAGGAGTCGAGGCATATTGTGCTGGGACACCTTCAGCGTGGGGGGTCGCCATCGACGCTCGACCGACTGATCTCGTTACGACTGGGGGCCGCCGCAGTGCGGGCCGTGGGCGACGGGGATTTTGGAAAGATCGTGATGATCAAGGATGGTGACATCGTTCGGGTGCCGATCAACGACATCGCTGGCAAAATGAAGTGTGTGCCCCTCGACTCCGACACCGTGTTGACGGCGCGTGAGCTCGGAATAAGTCTGGGAGATTGACATGTCATCACATAGCTGGCACTCCATCAAGTCTATCGATGACATCAACGAAGCTGTCATGCAGTCAAATGACGGTGATGTTCTCATTTACAAACACAGCACGCGGTGCGGAATCTGTTGGGCCGCCAAACGCAGGCTCGAGTCGGTCAATGCCGACCAACTTCCGATCTATATCGTGGATGTGGTGGTCGATCGGCCGCTGTCTAACCTGATCGCAGAACGATTCGGAGTTCACCACGAGTCGCCACAGGCAATTTTATTGCGAAACGGCGAAGCAGCCGTCGTCAGGTCTCACTCGTCCATCCGTCCCGAAGAATTCCTTTCTCCGTGATGAAAGCGGTGATCAATTCGCCCGGTGTGATGTCAAACGCTGGATTGTAGGTCTGCACGTTGGGTGCGATTTGTTGGTCGCCGACATGGGTGATTTCGCGGCCGTCGCGCTCTTCGATCGGAATGTCTGCGGCTGAAGCGGCATTTGGATCGAAGGTTGACGATGGTGCAGCAACATAGAAAGGAATGCCGTGAGCTTTGCACAGCACGGCCAGGCTGTAGGTCCCGATTTTGTTGGCGGTGTCGCCATTGCGCGCAATGCGGTCGGCTCCGACGACCACTAAGTCGACCTGTCCGTTTTTCATGAGCCATCCCGCCATCGAGTCGGTGATCAGCTTCATGGGTATGCCGGCTCTGTCGAGCTCCCATGCGGTGAGTCGGGCACCCTGAAGAAGCGGCCGCGTCTCGTCAACCCAGACCTGTATGCCCTTGCCCGCCTCATGCGCATGGTATATTATCGACAAAGCCGTTCCATATTGTGCTGTTGCAAGGCTGCCGGTGTTGCAATGTGTGAGAATCTTGGCACCATCAGGCACTAGTTCAAGTCCATTTAGCCCGATTTGACGACACATGCGCCGATCTTCCTCATGAATTGTGCGTGCCAGGTCAAGAATGATGCCCTTAATTTCGGATACGGGATGGTCTTTATGGGCGTGGATGGTATTCTTGACACGCTCGACAGCCCAATGCAGGTTGACTGCCGTCGGCCTAGACGATTCAAGGTATTCGCCGATACGCTCCGACTCCAACCAAAATGCTGCAAACCCCTTTTCGGGCAAGTCTTTTACACCCAGGTAAAATCCATAAGCGGCGGCAATGCCAATTGCGGGTGCACCACGTACCCTCAGCTTCCGAATGGCTTCCCACACGCGGCCGACATCGCGCAGGTCAGTAAATACTTTGCGCTGGGGTAGGTAGGTTTGGTCAATAATTCGAAGAAAACCATCTTTCCATTCGAGCGATTGGATCGCGTCGCTTCCCTGAACCATGTAATCTTGATTTAGTATGTGGGGCTATCGACGGAATCACACCGCCAGTAAGGTCACCCAATATACGAAAGACTTGCCGTCAGTCTGTGTCGAAACTACAACTCCTTCAGAGGAGCAGGCGGACCAAGCTGCTCACGACTGTCACAATGATGGTGCCCCACACAATGGAACCTGTGTCCTGAGCCTCATAACCGTTCACAAGTTTCGTAGTGAGCCAGAATGCAAGAATTGCCGCGACAGGCACTAGCAGAAAGCTCAAAAAGGTAAGAAGCCCCAAACTGGCTACGGCGAGAATCGTGGTCAGTATCCAGTTCAGCACTTTGTAGCTGATCAAATAAATAATGGATGCAGGTATTGTGGCCCAAGCACTTTCCATTTTAATATTTGGGAGGAGCCTAGATGCCACCAAGAAGGCAAGGGCAAAGACGAGGATGTCAACAATGATGTTCATGTTCTGAGAAGGGAAAGAGAAATTGTGGCGTTAGATCAGACCAGATTCATTTTGGATCGTTTGTTACTGTCATTGAATACGACGACCCTTCGATATACGGAGACGGCCGAAAAAGGTTGCATTTCGAAATGCAGGTGAAAAGTGAGGTGCTAGTAGCCGCGCACGGCATCCTCGCCCCTGGGGTCGGCACCACCCCATCGTCTTCCGTTCACATCAACATAGATGTTGTCAGCACGCCCTGAATAGGATGAGCGGACCACCACCTTGTGGCCGAATTGCTCCAGTTTGGAGATAGTGTCGTTGCTCAGCGAGTACGGATCGACTAGGATTTGGTCCGGATACCATTGGTGATGGAATCGAGGTGCGGCCACGGCCTGCTGTGCATTCATTCCATGCACTGCCATGTTCAAAAAATTTTGCAACACGGTTGTGATGATTTGGGATCCTCCCGGGGTGCCTATCACCATTCGCAGTTCACCGTTCTGCTCTACAATCGTCGGTGTCATGCTACTGAGCATCCGCTTTCCGGGTTCGATGGCGTTGGCGCGCCCACCCAAAAGTCCGTACATGTTCGGAGTGCCGGGCTTGATGCTGAAGTCGTCCATTTCGTTGTTTAGCAGAAAACCGGCGCCTTCTACGGTGACCCAGGACCCATATCCGCCATTCAAGGTTGTGGTTATTGCCACAGCCATGCCATTCGGATCCACGATGGAAAAGTGGGTGGTTTCTTCAGATTCATTCGGGGCTGGTGACCCATGAGACACTTCGCTGCTTGGTGTAGCTTTGTCGGACACGAACGTGGACATCCGTTTTTGTAGATAGTCAGGGTCGAGAAGACCATTCACGGGCACGGGGTAGTAGTCTGGGTCGCCCAGATGCTCAGCTCGGTCGGCATACGCTCTCCTCATGGCTTCCGCCATCACGTGGATGCTCCCAGCACTGTTGAACCCCATCTCCTTGATGTCGTATGGTTCGATCATTCCGAGTATTTGTGCGATAGCCACGCCACCCGAGCTTGGTGGACCCATTGAGATGAGTTTGAACCCGTTGTATTCGAATTTCAGGGGCTCGCGCCATACCGATCGGTAGTTCTTCAGATCGTCGAGAGTGATGGCCCCACCACCTCGTTGCATCTCTTCCACCACAAGCCTTGCCGTCTCGCCGCCGTAAAATCCGTCTCGACCGCCAGTGGCGATGCGTTTGAGTGTTACGGCCAGGTCCATCTGCACAAGGGTGTCGCCCTCCGACCATGCTTTGCCATCGGATCTCGTGAACGATCGTGCCGACCCTGGGAAGGCCTCAAAACGGGTTTTGTTGCGATTCAACGAGTTTGCCTCCTGCCATCCCAGTTCAAATCCATTTTGTGCCAATAGGATGGCCGGTTCAATCAGAACCGCCCATGGGAGGCTTCCATACCGCTCCCACGCGGTGTACATGCCGTCAACAGAGCCTGGCACCCCAGAAGCCAGGTGTCCACTCAAGCTCAGGTCGCCGATCACGTTACCGTCGGCGTCGAGGTACATTGTTTCGGTTGCAGACGATGGGGCCATCTCCCTGAAGTCGAGCGAGGCTACGGCTCCGTCGGGCTCTCTCACCACCATGAACCCACCACCGCCGATATTGCCTGCTGCCGGGAAGGTCACCGACAGTGCAAACTGTACCGCAACGGCGGCATCGACGGCATTGCCGCCTTTCTTCATGATGTCGACTCCCACTTGTGAAGACTGCCATGTGGCGCTCGACACAATTCCATTGTCATACCCCTTCGGCCATCCTGCCTGGGCCGGTGCTTGCATTGGCAAGAGCAAGAGCAAGAGCAAGAACAAGACGCGAGACTCGAGAAACGAGACACGAGACTCGAGAGGCGAGAAGCGAGATGTGAGAGGGAAACCCCAGCTTAGTCTAGCAAGCTTCGAAGATTTGATTTTCCCGACTACCTTTTGAGTCATGCTGACCTTGATTCTTGAATAGTTCACTTTCGGGACTAATCTACGATTTTTCAACCCTCATTGCCAAACAACCCAAATCTCGAGCCTCATGTCTCGTGTCTCGAGTCTCGTTTCTCGTTTCTCGCCTCTCTCACCCCCTCGGGTGATACATCTTATGGGTCTGCTGAAGCAGGCTGCGGTCGACATGCGTGTAAATTTCTGTGGTGAGAATGCTCGCATGACCCAACATTTCTTGTACGGATTTCAAGTCGGCGCCACCTTCGAGCAGGTGGGTGGCACATGAATGGCGGAAAATGTGGGGATGCACGTGCTTTTGTATGCCGGCGTCCTTAGCGGAATCGGTCACAATCGTCCATACGCTCATCCGGCTCAGCGGCGTGCCTCGCTGGTTTAGAAAAACGGCACGCTTTGCACGTTCTGGATGCTTCAGAAACAGTGGGCGTGCATTCTCGAGCCAGTCGTTGACGGCATTAATGGCGTATCCGCCCAAGGGGACGATCCTCTCCTTGTCACCTTTGCCCAGGATTCGCACCAAGCCCACCTCGAAGAATAACCGGTCGGTAGTGAGGCCGCATAATTCGCCAACTCTCATGCCGGTAGCGTACAGCAATTCGAGAATGGCCGCACTTCGTTTGCCCACAGGAGTGCTGCGGTCGTGTACACCGATCATACGCACGATTTCGTCGACGTCGAGGACATCCGGCAGTCGCTGCATTTTTTTTGGAATGTCGATCATCATTGCCGGATTGGAGTCAGATATTTGGTCCGCAACTGCAAATGCATGAAATCCTCTGATGCTCGAAAGGGATCTTATGACACTTGCTGTTCCTAGTCCCAATGCGGCCAGCTCTTCCAGGTAATGCTCAATGTGGTTCACAGCAATACCCGACACATCCTGAATGGAGCTGGTTTCGTGAACAAAATCGAAGTATCGCTTCAGATCGATATGGTAGGCTTCGATGGTGTTGCTGGATAATCCTTTTTCCAGCCGTACGAACGTCAGGTATCGCTTCAGTTCACGCTCGAATGCCATAGGCCCATTATCCGGCTGTCTCCCTGTCAACATTTGGGTTGACAGTATTCAGGTTGGTCTGAAGCGGATCGCCTGAATCAACCTTGCCGTCTGCCGAAACTTTGCCCTCGTCATCTTGCCCCGGGTATCTGATGCGGCTGTGGTAGACACCCACTAGGATGGTCAGAAAGGCTTGTTTGATTTTCTTCAGGTCTTCGAAGGTAAGAGGGCATTCATTGAGCTGACCCTCGTGAAGCCTTTCGTCGACGATGCGCTCGATGTGGCTTTGGAGCCGGGTGTAGCTCGGATTGCTCAAAGTGCGTGCCGATGCCTCCACGCTGTCGGCAAGAAGCAGGATGCCAGTCTCACGTGTTGTAGGCAAAGGTCCGTCATATCGGTAATCGGCTTCCAAGACCGAAGACGGTTCTTTACTCTCATCTTTGGCTTTTTCGAAGAAGTATCGGATCAGTGAGTTGCCGTGGTGCGTCTTGATGAAATCGATCACGACATTGGGTAGCTTTTCCTCCACAGCCATTCGGACGCCACTATCTACGTGGCTTTTTATCACGATGGCGCTCATGCTCGGCTTTATGCTGTCGTGCTCGTTGTCGCCCGACTGATTTTCGACGAAATACTCCGGTCGCTCCATCTTCCCGATGTCGTGATACAGGGCGCCCACTCGCACCAACAATGCGTTTGCACCAATCGAAAGCGCCGCCGCCTCGCTCAGATTGGCAACTTGAAGGCTGTGATGGAAGGTGCCGGGTGCCCGCATCATCAATGTCTTCAATATGGGTCTGTTTGTCTCGCTCAACTCGAAGAGGGTAAGATCGGTCGTCACACGGAAGAGCTTCTCGAAAAGAAGGATCAATGGCGGCGTCAGGATGATCAGGATGGCGTTAATAAAAATAAACACGACCTGGTTGCCCAATGCGAGCCACTCACCCAGGCGAATCATCGAAAACCCGGTACTGACAAGCGTGTATGCAACGAATACGAGGGCGGGTGTGACCACGAAAAATTGACTTCGGCTTTTGATGTCGCGTACCGAGAACACGGCAATGCTGCAGGCCGTGACCGTAGCGGCCACAAACTCAAAGTCGTTGCCGTTCATCATGCCCGCCAGCAAGGCGATGGTCAATGTGGCGAGGAGTCCGACGCGGGAGTCAAAAATTACGGTCAGAAGAATAGGTGCTATGGCCAAAGGGACGATGAAGGGCGATAGGTTCTCCAAATGGGCGACAAAGGCACTTGCGCTCAATACCAACGAGATGGACAGGAATACAAGTATGAACATGGAGTTGCTGTCGAAAATGGGTCTCCGGTACAGATAGATGTACAGGAAGAACACGAGCACGATCGCGAAAATGACCAATGATTGGCCTGCATATTGCTGCCATACCTCAAATCTGCTGGCGCGCTCGGCCCGGGCGATGGCGAGGCTCTGCAACATGTTCATCCGATCCCGCGTGATGATATCTCCCTTCCTGATGATGACCTGCCCGGCCGCAACTGCAGAAGTGGTGGGGGAGATGGCTGTGAGGGCTTCCTCGAGTAAGGTTTGTGTGTCTGCCTGGTTGTAAATCAGATTCGGCTGTGCGATTTCGTCGTAAATGGCGATGGCCGCTGTCAACAGGTTTTCGGACAGGGCACGGTTCAATGAAATGGCTACAAGCTCCCTGGCACTGGCTGCATCGTGCACCAAAGAACCCGTCAAGGTACGCTCGGTTCTGTTTCGCAGGTTCCTCACGATGATTTCGTTCGACAGGTCGTCGGGCATCCTGTCGACAAGGCCTTCGTCGAGGACCCTGCTCACAATGACCTCAAGTGCCATCTTCAGCTCCGTGCCCAACCAGGCGCGCCCATTGCCGCCTGTTCGCAACCGGTAAAAGTCGTTCGCAAGGGCGTACCATCCTCTGTCGTCGAAGCTTACTCGAAAATTTGAACGCATCTGTGCGTAGAGGAGACTGTCTCGATTTTGTTGAGCACTTCCGCTAGGGGCAGTACGATACGCCACATACTGCTCCATAATGGGCGACATCTCATTGAATACCGAATCCAGACGGGAATAGATGCGGTCGGTGGCCTCGTTGTCGATATGAAAGACTGGCGGGGTGACATCCCTAATGCTCTGCCTTTCCGCCTCCAGCTCGTCGCGGTCTTTGATCAGGCTAAATGTGAACGGTGCGGTAAGATCATCGTATCTCCAAGGCTCACCCACTTTATACGTCGGCTCGATAAACGATGATCTAGGGAAAATTCCGATCAAAAAGACCAGAAAACCTAAAAGTGTCAGCCATTTGACCCAATAATTCTGTTTGGAACCCTCAACACTAATTTGTGCCTCAGCGCCGGGGCGCTCAAAGAGCTTGCTCTTTCTGGATAGGCCCATTTTCTCGAGGATGCTCATGTACTGCCTTTCATAATTCCCATCATGACTTTTTGCCGAGCATGGCAGCCCCTAACGTGTAGGAGCCTCCAAAGAAGGCAAAAAGCACCACGCCGGTTACGGTGTACCAAGCCCACCATGGGCGAATATCGCCCCCAAACATGATCAATATAAACATCACGATCACACATCCCATGATTCCCACCGTGGCGGCCCTTGTGCTCCAGGTTGTATAGCGGCCGACAAGGAAGGCCCCTAAGAGTCCCCCATACGTGAAGCCCGCAATACTGAGGCCGATTTCGATGATCGGATTATCGGTTGTTGTGAACGACATCCCAAACCCGACAAACACCAGTGTCCATATCACCATAAATATGCGGGAGAACTTCATGGAATCGGGGCGTTGAGCCAACTTTGGGAAAAGGTCGAACATGGTAGATGACGACAATGCGGCCAGCGAGCTGCTGAGCGTGCTCATGGCTGCTGCAAATAGCCCGGCGATAATGAATCCTGTCACGCCCATTGGCAAGCCGTCGATCACGAATTTTGGGAATATCTCATCGGGCTTGGCAAGGCCAAGTGCCGCCAAGGGTTGACCGCCGTAATGGGCAAACAGGAAAAGACCTACGGTCAGGAACAGCGCGAACTGGATAAAAACCAAGAAACCACTCCAAATCAAAGCCTTGCGCGCTTCAGGGAGGCCGTGGCACGCAAGCAGGCGCTGAACGATCAGATGGTCGGTACCATGCGATGCCATCGCCAAAAATGCCCCACCAATAAGACAGGCAATGAGATTGTAAGGACCATTCCATGCTGCTGCCAGCGTGTCGGGGAGACTGATCATCTGGAATTTGTTTTCGTCCACCATGCGCTGGGTCATCTCAGGCGTCAAATCCGGGAAAAGCCAAAATAGGATGAAAAAACCTGCTGATATATACACTGCGAGCTGCATCACATCAATCCAGATCACGGATTTGAGCCCACCATAAAACGTGTAGGCAAGCGTCAGGATAGCAATGATCAGAATGGATTCGGGATAACTGAAGCCTGTGATCAGTTTAATCGGGATTGCTGCGGCAAATAGGCGTACGCCGTCGGCTAGCAACCGCGTAACCAGGAAGATGACCGATACCAGTTTTCTGTAATTGTCGCCGAACCGCTTTGTGAAAAAGGTGTAGGCCGTCTGCTGCTCACCCTTGAAATAGGATGGAAGAATAGTGAAGGCTACAACAGTTCTTCCAATAATGTAACCGATCACAATCTGAAGGAAGGTTAAGCTCCCAAAATAAGCCACCGATGGTGTGGATATGATGGTGAGCATGCTGGTTTCTGTCGCTACAATACTCAACGAAACTGCCCACCAAGGGATGTCGCCCTTAGAGTTGAAATACGATTTCGAATCGGTGGGCTTGCCCCCGACCCAGTACCCAATGATGACACACAACGCCAAATAGAGTACGAAAACAGCAATGTCGATGCCCGTCATGCGTTGGCTCCACCCAGCAATGAGACCGCTTCATCCATGCTGTTGGCCAGTGTAAAAACCTTGTTCAACTGTGATATTTCGAGCAATTCCATAATTCGCTGGCCAGCATTTGCAATGATGCACTTGCTGTTATTGTCCCGGTAAAGCCTGTGGGCCATAAGAAGTGCCGACAAGCCGCTCGAATCGGCAAACTTGACGTTCCCCAGATCGATGATGATGGGTTTGCCTGGATGTTGCGTTGCGCAGTTGATGAATTGCCCTTTCAGATCGGGTGCCAACGTTGTGTCCATTTTGTCGGCATTGACACTCACGAGCATGTAGTTGTCGAAGTCCTGGGTCTGGTATTTCATAATGGAGGAGTATTTGGATTGCGAGTTGGTAAATAACGATAATTTGACTTGTTAGACAAACACAATGTGGCCACTTGAGTGAGGGGGGGGGCTACTGGCCTATCATTTGCAGAAATGTGGCTTCGTCTACAACCCGAACACCGAGCTGTTGTGCCTTGTCGAGCTTGCTGCCGGCTGCCTCGCCGGCGAGTACCAGGTCCGTCTTTTTGCTCACGTAAGAGGACGTCTTGCCTCCGTGCAAACGGATAAGCTCCTCTGCCTCCGACCTTGCCAACGTGGGAAGAGTGCCCGTGAGCACGACTGTCAATCCCTCCAAAAGGCTGGAGGCTTTGACCGCAGCAGCGCCTTTCATCGTCAATCCCGCCGATATAAGGCGGTTCACCATGGCGATGTTTGCCTCCTCGCCGAAGAAGAAAACCACAGACTCTGCAATACGAGGTCCGATGCTGTCGATAGTGGTCAATTCCTCCACAGTGGCCTTCAAAAGTTGGTCGATATCGGGAAAATGTGCAGCCAAGTCGCGTGCAACTGTTGCACCGACATGACGGATCCCAAGGGCGAAAATCAGACGTTCATAGGGCTGATTTTTGCTTGCTTCGATGGCTTCAAGCAGGTTTTTCACACTCTTGTCTGCCATTCTTTCCAATGCTATTAGGTCTTCGTACCGCAAATCGTACACATCAGCGTAGGAAGTCGCCAGACCTGCTGTCACGAGCTGGTCGACCATCGACTCGCCCAAACCTTCGATGTCCATGGCGTGTCTGCTGGCAAAATGCTCGATTCGGTTTCTGATTTGTGGGGGACACAAGGGGTTCATGCAACGGTGTGCCACTTCATCGGGCAGCTTCACAAGCTTATGCCCGCAGGATGGGCAATTTTCGGGCATTCTGAACATATCGGAACGCACGGTGCCGGGCTCATCGATGCGTTCAACGACCTGGGGGATGATCTCGCCGGCTTTTTCGACGAGCACCAAATCTCCTTTTCGGATGTCTTTGCGGTGGATTTCCTCCTCATTGTGCAAGGACGCCCTTTTGACGGTGGTTCCAGCCAGGAGAACGGGTTCTAATTCTGCTACCGGCGTGATGGTTCCAAGTCGGCCCACTTGCAAGGTTATGTCCAGCAACCTAGTTTTTGCCTGTTCGGGCTCAAATTTGTAGGCAATGGCCCAACGTGGCGCCTTTGCGGTATTGCCCAACAAGTCGCGGAAGCGATCTTCGTTCACTTTGATGACTGCGCCGTCCGTCTCAAATGGGAGATCATGCCGTTCGGTGGACCATCTCGCAATTACATCGTGAACCATTCCGATTTCATCGCAGTGAATGGCCCGCGGGTGTACGGGGAGCCCCCAAGATTTCATCAAGCTCAACTTTTGCGACTGGTTCAGATCTCGACGGTCGTCGATAATCACGTCATAGGCAAAAAACCGGATCGGCCGGGAAGCAACGATGGAAGTATCTTGAAGCTTCATCGTGCCGGCGGTGAAGTTGCGTGGATTTGCGAATGTTTCCTCACCGTTTTCTTCGCGTTCATGGTTCAGCTGCGCAAAAGCCTTCTTTTCCATGTACATTTCGCCGCGAACTTCCAGAATGTCGGGGTAATCGGCACCCGTGAGCCGAAGCGGCACGTCCCTTACCGTTCTTACATTGTCGGTTATATCGTCGCCAGTGGTGCCGTCGCCACGTGTTGCGGCCAAAACAAGGACCCCCTTTTCATACCTGAGGCGGGTTGCCATACCGTCGAACTTTAGCTCGACCAAATAGGTGAAATCTGAATGGCCAAGACTGTCTCTGACTCTTCGGTCAAACTGATCGACTTCCTGCTCGCTGTAAGTATTCGACAAGCTCATCATCCGAATTGGATGCTGCACTTGGTTGAACTTCTTGTTCACGCGCCCGCCGATGCGCAAGGAAGGTGAGTCTGGCGAGAATAGTCCGTGCTGGTTCTCTAGCTTGATCAGCTCTGCCATCAACTCGTCGTACGATTTGTCGCTTATGAGCGGCTGTGCTAGGTCGTAGTAAGCCCTGTCAGCCTCGTTTAACTGCCGGCGCAGTTCATCAACCCGTTTGGCAGCTGCATCGTTGTCCATTTTTGGGGGCGGCTATGTCAGAAATCGAGGATGGGTGGACGCACATTGTCAGGAAGTGTGCCGGGTCTTTGCGATTCGGGCCGTTGCATCAGCACACTCCGAGTCAGGCGATGATTCAGTGAGTCTTCGTCAAATCGGAATTCAGACACCGAATTGATCAGGTGGCCGTTGTAAATGAGTGCGAACCTGGAGGCATCGGCCCTTACTACGATCGTGTCTTTGAAATCAAATTCACGGCCGGCTCCCTGCTCGATCCAATATGGGTTCATTCTGTCCTTGAGATCGCTTGTGATCCTTACCGGGTCAAGCTTGTCGTACAGTGCGTATACGATGACCTTCAACGTGTCAGGAAGGTTCTGTAATGGTGCAGGCTCCTCCGTGGGTGGGGTCACAACCGCATCCGACGGCTCAGACACTTGCGGGGATGACTCAAGCTGCTGTTGCGGTTCAATGTCGGCACTCGATGACGTCTCGAATGGGTTGTATAAAAAGTAGATCGTAGCTGCAGCAACCAATACCAGTACAAGGGCAATCACTACATACAAGGTGGAATTGGAATCAGGCCTTGGCCTATTGATCCTGGCATTCATGTCGGCCCAATCGACCGAGCGGTCCGATTCGATGGGGGTGCGTTGTGGCTCGGATTTTGTTGTCGCAGCCAAGGGGGCAGTTTGCGCAGGAGCAGCAGGCTCATGTTTTGCTTCCGATTCTCTTTGAACGGGTATGGGCGGTACCACAATAGGCTTTTCAATCTCGCCCAAAACATACTTCTTGTGCAGGAATCCGGAGTACATCTCAGCTTCATCCTCGTCGAGTGCCCTCACGATGTCGGCCTCGTCAAGCTTTATGGCCTTCCCGTACATTCGGGTGAAGCTGCGTATGTAGGTGCGAGTGAAGGCAGGGTTGGAAAAGAAAGAGCCGTCTTCCATCGACGCAAATAGCGACACTGGCACACGAGTGTTCTTGCTGATATCCTCCAGACTGATATTCAGCCGCTTGCGACAGGTTTTTAAGTCTTCAGCTAATGTAGACATGCGGGATGTACGAAATATCTGTCTATCCGGTTAATGCGTTTTACGACTGCTAAAGCGTCATAACCGACGAATTTCCATCACATGTTCCGAAGATCGCAGAATACGTCTAATTTACATG
>CAYWCV010000043.1:0-5682 GCA_964456845.1 uncultured Chitinophagales bacterium
GGATCAGCTCAGGTTTCGTGTCTTTGGAGGTGTTGGGCATGGGGTCGAAGTGCTATGCGTGCGCCTCCTCCCGAGAGGCCAGCTCATCACGTATCACACGGTAGTTGAACACGAAAAAGCCAACCAAAAACAGCCAAACGAAGTTGTCCAAGAATGCGAACCAGGAGGTATTCGGAATGATTACCATTTTCAATGACTGGAAAAGAAGCACAATTCCAGTAATGACTACCACAGCCCATTTGCTCTTCTTCATTTCCTTCTCGAGTTGAGTAGAACCCATTTTGGCGTAACCGTCCTTCATTTGTTGGATCATTTTCATGGTGTGGCAGATATGGTATTTCTTGAGTAGTTCCGTCGCGTTGCAGTTCGAAGCCATTAATTAGGACATAACCACATACTAACGAAACATTTCGTGATTTCAAATAGTGTCAGTCCACCATGCGAAGCACCATCTTGATGTGTTTACCCTCCAGAACTTCATTGAAAGCCTCTACGCCGTCATCAAGCGGTGCCACCGTAACCCAGCTATCCGTCTCGACCTTTCCGGCTGCCATCAGATCGAGCGCCACACGCAGATCTTCGATCTTGGCGGCGTAGGTTCCATAGATGAATTTCTCGGGCAAGGTGATTCCGTACGTCTCGAGCTGCATTTCGTTGCCGTGTAGTCCTATCCAGACGGCAGCCCCACCCGGACGCACCCACTCGAGCGACTGCCGCTTCGTAGCCGCAGACCCCACCGCATCGATCACCACATCCGCTCCTTCACCATCAGTCCAGTCAAGTAACAGCTTCGTGATATCAACTCGCTCATTCTGGGAGCCCCCCCTCTCTGTACCCACTGAGAGGGGTACGGGGGGAGAGTCATTGCCCAACGTGTGGGTAAGGTTGACACCCCCCAAGCGCCGCGACACAGCCTCCCGGCCTTTATCCAAATCCGTCACCATCACCAGCGCCCCGAGCAGCTCCTGCACCGCGATCTGGCACATCAGCCCTATAGGACCCGCCCCGATCATCGCGACCTTCCGCGGCCGCTGGAAACGAACGAGCTCCGTCACATGCACGCCGTTTCCCAAGGGCTCGGCCAGGCAGGCCATCTCGGCCGGAACCCCGTCCGGCCATGGCAGCAGAATTCTCGCAGGCACGTTCACATACTCGGCGAAGGCGCCGTTCCGGTGCATTCCAAACACCTGCCGCTTCGCGCACAAGTGGGTGTCCCCTCGCCCGCACCGCACGCAATGTCCGCATGGAACCACGGAATTCCCCACCACGCGGTCACCCACCTTCCAACCAGTCACATTCTCACCCACGCACGAAATCTCCCCGCAGTACTCATGTCCCATCACCAATGGCGGTGTCCGGCGCTCACTCCGACCCTTGAACGTCTCGAGCTCCGATCCACATATCCCGCACGCATGAACCCGCACCAGCACCTCATCCGCAGCAAGCTCGGGCACCGGCACCTCCGCCACCTCCAACCTGCCCCATTCCGGATATAAAAGCGCCTTCATCAAATCTTCTTTTCTTAATCCTTCCTACGTCTTACGTCCTTCCTACGTCCTACGTCTTATGTCCTTCCTACGTCCTACGTCTTACGTCATACGTCCTTTATACACCTCCGCCCAGCTCACATCCAACCCGGCGTGCGCCAACAGCTTGAGCATGTTACCGCCTAAGATCTTCTCCTTGTCGACCTCCGATATCTTGGCATATGCCACCCAGCCGAACTGAGGGATCACATCGCGCATCGGTGCGTCACTAGTAAACAGTACCTTGTCGGCTAAGCCCTCATCCACAAAATACTCGACTACTCCGTTTAACACACTGGTGAAGGTCAAATCCAGATAGATATTCTTGCGCTCCCTGGCGAGATTCACGCGGCTGCGTGCGACCTCCCAGGTCCAACCCGAGTGGGCCAGCAGGTAGTTCATGTTCGGATATCGCTCCGATATGTCGGCGATCTCGTTAAGATAGTTATCGCCGATGGTGGTCTGGTGCAACTTCACAAAAGCACCGACCTCATTGCCTTTTTTGTACCAAGGGTCATAACGTGGATCATTGTACGGGATATCAACCCTCGGATTGTACGGCTTGATCCCCCGAAATCCGTAGGTGTCGTGGCACAGCTTGATGTCGGCCTCAAAATCGTCCGATTTCTTGGGATCGATGGCCGCATAGCCGATAATATCATCCGGGTACCGGTCGCAGAGATCTTTGATGAGCTCGTTTCCGCGCGCATAGTCGATCCAGATGCCAATCCACGAGCTGCATGCAAAGCGGTCAATGCCTATGCGCCGATTACGTCTGACCATGTGCTCGCAGTCGCCGTAAGGGATCGGTATATACCCGCTGCCCATCAGACCGTCGTGCAACACGTGCGTGTGCGGATCAATCACCGGTATGTGATCCATTGGCTTGCCAGCTTTGGTCTTCTTGAGAATGACACCCTGATCCATTTCCGGATACTCGCTCGGCATTGAATCAAGTTTGATGATCCGCGCCAAATTTCCACCTGCAAAGGCCGCCTTGTCGACATCGCTCAGTTCGCAGTAGTCCACAAAGCTGCGGGCAGCCCCGGGGCTCTTGAACGGCCACTCCGTCCCGAGAATAAGCCTGTCAGCACCGACCTTCTCGGCCATGAACTCCGGACCATAGTGGATCTGATAGTTCGAGAACTCGATGAAGGTGTTCTTGTGGGTGTCCATCAACGCGATGAAATCCCGCGGACGCTCCCAGCGGGCATTCTGTATGATGACGGGAATCCCGGGACGATTATGACAGAATTGATCGAGCTCGTCGAAGGTCACCTGCATATGGTCGCCAAAATTGCCACAATCGAGCAAAAGCGGCATCCCTAAATCTTCGAGCACATCAAAAAGACGACCACAGACCATTTCGTTGAAGGCGTAGTTTTGACGCTTTGGGAACATCTTTACGGCCTTAACCCCGTTGGTCGTAAGCAGATTGGCCAGCTCATCCCCTTGAGGGAACTCGTCGGCCCAATGCGGAAGTACCACCCAGACAGGAAGAAGCCGCGGATTACCGGCGATCTCCTCCATGAGCACCTTGTTGCCATACATGGGGTCGTACTCTTTGGCCAACCAATGCCAGATGAGGGATCCATGGATGCCGGTATGCTCCATGTCGTCGAGAAGTTGCGATTTCTTGAAAGGAATGCGCGCGTCGGTCGGACCGTGCATCCCGATGGATGCGTTGCAGTCGAGGTAAATCATCAGCGTTGTACGGTAAAGAATGTGGGGTCATCGCCTTCGGGGCGCATGATGACCATCACCGACTTTTCGTCGCGTTCGAGGGTCACCACAATGGCGGTGCCAAAATTGTCGTCAACCTGCTGAACACGGCCGGCTGCGGACTTTGTGTCCTCAGAACCCGCGCTCAGTACGGTTACGAGCCAGTTTTGTTCCGCTGCAGGTAGGTCGGCATGTGCAAACGGGTAATCGGCTTGCCGCTCGGGGGCGATCGGCAAGGTGGCCGTGTTGACGTTCACAGCTTGACTGCCAAAGAATCGCCCACTGATATGTGCCATTGGACGGCTCGTTTTGAAACCGTTGGGAATAAGCTCGATCGAGCCCTGCCCGTCCATGTTGTAGGCAAAGTATCGGGCTTGAAGTGTAGCGGTTTGGCCGGACTTCATACGTACCGTGTCGAGCACGATTGTTGAATGCATGTCGGGTACGAAGAACAGGCTGCGAACGACTCTGTCGATGTTGGGATCGACCAGCTGATAAGCCGGTGTCGCATCACTGTGGGCGTAGAGCACTCCATCCTGCTCGCCGTGTCCCAACAGCTTGGCGGCAGCATCGGAAGCGTTCGTACCCTCGGATCCGTCGTGATACTGGTGTGGCAGACCGTTGATGAGCACGGCGTTGTGCCCGGCCGTGGTGCGCATCATCCAGCTGGGATCCTTGAAGTTGTAGGGCGCTTTCTCCGGGTCGGCAATCAGCTGCTCTCCAAAGGCGGCGATTAGGAAGTGGTTGCGGTCGGCATGCTCGTGGTTCGACGGGCCGCCGCTTCGAAGGGCGACAACCATGTCCTCAAGCGCGAAACCGGTGCGCATGATCACCCATTCAAGGTCGCACGTCCAGATGGATGGCTCTTGAGGCGGTTCCTGCGGGGTAATGGATGAGTTGTACCAAATCACGGAACGTGTGTCATGATTTACATAGCGCTCACGACCGAGCCATTGTGCTCCGGGATGATCGTACTTGGATGCGACAAAGAAGGCGATCGATGAGTTTCCGGCACGCCAGTTGTCTCCGAAATTTACGATGGTGGTCGGGGTTTCGTGGGTTGGCATCGACATCTGAATGAGATAATCGCCGTAACCACGCCAGTTGACCAGCGTTGTGTCCTTGCGGTCCATCATGTTCAACAGGACGGTCTCCGTCTCGGCGAGCTGGATGGCGGTGTACGTTGAATACGCCGCACCCTCGTCGTAGGAACCATCCTCCTCGAACACCGTCTTGAGGGTACCGTAGCTGTAGAGTGCCTGCTCGATCCAGCGGCGAGTGTCATCAGAATCGCCGAACTCGAGTTGAAACATCAGCGAACCCATCAGCAAGGAGTTGGCCGGCACCGCCTTGAGGTTGTTTCCGTCGAGGATGGTGGGCCAGTTGGTGAAATCCAGCCCACGGTCGCCTGGTCGATGCTCGAGGTAGGTGCTACGCTCGTCGAAGCTCCAACCTTTCACCTGATCTTTATACCTCATGCCATAGGTCGACCAATAGCAAGGTTCGAGACCCTGCTCGGCCATGGTGGTCAGATACTCGCGGCGTTTGTCGGCGCTCACTTTGTCGCCCAGCCATTGGATGCCAAGTACCGTTGCCTTAGTGGAACTCGGAGCACGCTGGAAGCCGATGGTCTGCGTGCCGCCTTCGAGGAAGTAATCCCACTTCTGGAAGCGCATGAGGGTGTCGAGTGCCTCTATGGCCAACTCGGCAGCATCTTCGTCGCCGGTCATGAGGTACTGGAACGACATGTTTTCGATCAGGTCGCCCACAATCACGATGTCATACAGCTGATCGTTGAGTCGCACCTTCTCGCGGAGAAACTCACGCGCCATATCGCGCGATATGATCTCGGAGGCCGCTGCGATCCCCATGCGGGTGTCCTGCGTGGTTCCAGTTGTTTCTTCGGGAGGAATACCGGCCAATTTCATACGGAGCTTGGCAAAAAGCGGCTCGTTGGCAAAGACCTCACGGAGGCGATCCACATCACTCGGATCGATGAGCAGACCGGCCCCCTCCTTGATGGTATAGCCCGATGGGGTCGTAGTACAGCCAGGAATAAAAAGGCCGGCGGCGGCCAGACTGGCAAGCGTCAAAAAATCCTTACGCGACAAAGTCATAACATCTCCATTAGCATATAGTAGGGTGTGAACAACCGAATATATGCAATGGAATGAAATAACTCACTCCCGAACGAACACAATCTCCTGTCCTGCCTGCTTGAAAAACATTTTCCCGCCCGAGACATCAAAGCGGATCGAAATCATGGCTTGGTCGAACGTGAAGGTGTCTTCAGCCACAGAGGTGAGAGGAAATCGGGGCTGACCCGTTGCCTGGCCAAACAATTTTCCGTCCTCAAAGATGATGCTGATCACGAGCGGGAAGCTGGCATTTTTGTAGGCACCGACGTAGGACTCCATTGCCGCCGCCGATACCT
>CAYWCV010000043.1:5782-17903 GCA_964456845.1 uncultured Chitinophagales bacterium
AGCAAATGTTCGACCGTGATCTTGTCGGCATTCGGCACGGCAGGATAAAACTCCGACAGTTTGGAGTCTGCACGCAAAAGGCCCTCCTCCATGAGTTGGAGAGCCAAAACAGCCGTGAAGGTCTTTGTGACAGAACCTACCCGATAGGCGGTTTCTGTGTCCGCCATCAGGGTGTCGGCACCAGATACGGCTCGCATCCCGAATGCTCTCGAATAAACTGGGTTGCCTTCATGGGACACATGGATGCTTCCAAGAGCACGGTCGTGTTGCGAGAGCGCATCAACCAGTTTGTCGAATTGTTCGAACTTAGGTGCAACTTGCGCATGGACGACAGACAGCGAAACATTGCCCATCAGAATGAGTGTAACTATTAACTGCTTCATGTTATTCGATTTGTTCGCTTGGAGCCCTTCCGTATACGAAGGATTGAAGTGGTGGTTTCAAAGTCGAGGGTTGATAACTTTATGGCATGGTCTGATATTCGATTTAACATTGGGCCGGACAATGACTTGCGCGTCCCCAACACAATCTGTTCCTTAAGCATTTTCAGTAAAAGGCGAACAAAGTGCCCCACGATGCCCCTATGTTCAAACCAGATTTGAGTGATCAGTTCTTAGATTCGCTCACGTTCTTCATGGTGCGTACCGATATCAACGGTAATTACACATACGTCAACAAGAAATTCATCGATGTGTACGGCTGGTTATACCCCGATGGGCAAATCATCGGAAAATATAGCCTGTCATCCATTCGTGAATACGACCATGCAAAGGTGAAACGCGCCGTAGGCGAATGCATGCATGAGCCAGGCCGTGTTGTAAAGGTCGAAGTTGACAAACCCGCAAAGGATGGCTCCACTCTGACGACAATATGGGATTTCATCTGCCTTACAAACAGCGATGGCACACCATCTGAGATTCAATGCATGGGTATCGACATCACCGATCGAATCCAAGCGGAACGCACGCTCAAAGAAAGCGTTGGCAGGTTCGAGATCATCACAAATGCCACCAATGACGCCATATGGGATTACGAATTCAAAAGGGGACGACTCTTTCGTGGGCAAGGCTTTAAAACTTTTTTTGGATATGAAACTGGCTATTTTGAACCAGAACACATGGAATTGCTCGGGTTGGTGCATCCAGAAGACCAAGGATGGCTGACAGAGAGATATGCGGCCATGTTTCAGCCCGACTGCAAAGAAACGAACTGGGAAGTCGAGTACCGATTGAGACGGGCCGACGGTTCGTACGCTTATGTCATGGAAAAGGGAGTTTATATTCGTGACGAAAGAGGTGATGTGGTCCGTGCCGTAGGGGCAACATCCGATATATCACATCGACGCGAGTACGAAGAATCGCTCAAGAAACTGAACACCCAACTTGCCATGTCGAATCAAGATTTGGAACAGTTTGCCTACATCACATCCCACGATCTACAGGAGCCGTTGCGTATGGTGAGCAGTTTCATGACATTGCTGGAGAAAAAATACGGCGACAAGCTAGATGCAAAAGCGCTACAGTACATAAATTTTGCTACTGACGGTGCAAAGCGTATGCGGCAGATCATACTGGACTTGCTCGAATTCTCAAGAGTGGGCACCTATGTCGACCCACCCACCAGCGTGGCATTGAACGATGTCGTCAGTCAGTCATTGTCGCTGTACAAGCGCATCATTTTGGAGAAAAAAGCCGTCATTACTGTTGGCGAATTACCAACTGTGACCTTTTATCAAGCACCCATGTCTCAGATTTTTCAGAACTTAGTGGCCAATGCGATCAGATACAATAAACACGGCGTTCCACCTGAAGTCAATATATTTTCTATCGAGCATCCAAATGAGTACGAAATTGTGGTCGCCGATAAAGGAATAGGCATCGCTACGGATGATTTCGACAAAATATTCGTCATTTTTCAGCGGCTGAATCCCGACGAGAAGTACGAAGGCACCGGCGTTGGACTGCCGATAGTCAAGAAGATACTGGATCGAATGGGTGGACGAATCTGGGTCGAATCGGAGATCGGCGTGGGCAGTGAATTCCATTTCACGATCCCAAAGATGCCTCACAGGGAGTGATTGCCCGGCTTTGCAGAACCCCGAACCAGAAAAAAAATTATCGGAAGAGCCTATGTCGCACTGAATCCACAAAAGCATCGTCGTTCAAGTGTGGATAGCTGCGGTAGATGCGGTCGATTTCTTGGCTTTGACCCAGCGACATAGTTTCGTTAGGATTCAGGCAACGTGTCGATGCCATGATGCCTTGGCGGAGCAATACCTCATGGATACCCGCAATGCAACCGTGAAACGCATTAGCAGAATCGAAAAATGCGGCATTTGCATCGGTGATTTCATTTGCGAGCACCATCCACTCGAGGGGCACGCTGTGACCCGTTTTGCGCCAAGCCTTGATCATTTCTAGCTGCTCGACTGCTTTGTGGGTCCACACAGCCCAGTGGCCTAATAACCCGCCCTTTATGCCTACTTCTACCAAGCGACCATGGTCTGTGCGTATTCTGTATGTCGTAAGCAGATCGATGAGGATGTTGTCATCATTACCCGTGTAGAGAGCAATCCGCTGCTCGGCACCGGCTTCGCAAACGGCTCGAACCACATCAAACGTCTGGTAACGATTGAAAGGAGCCATCTTGATGGCTATCACATTCTCGATTTCGGCAAATCCACGCCAAAACTCGTAGGGAAGTACCCGACCACCAACGGCTGGTTGCAGGTAAAAGCCGATCACCGGCATCACGCCAGCTATGGCTCGACAGTGATCCAGAATCTCGGGAATATCAGATTTCGCAAACGCCGATAAGCTTAATAAGACACAATCATAGCCCATCTGCTTTGCATATTCCGCCTCGGCCAAAGCCTGATCCGTTTTGCCGACAACACCAGCCACAAGAAGCCGGTCGTCGCCGTACTCGGAGCGGATGACCTCGGCAGCCATTTTGAGCACGGGCTTGAATAGGTTATGCTCGGGCAAGCGGATTTCAAACTGGGTGGTGTGAACACCCACGGCAAGCCCACCGGCACCGGCTTCCATGTAGTAACGGATCAGCACCTTCTGGTGGCGCTCGTCGAGCGACCTGTCTTCATGGATGGCTAACGGCATGGCTGGAATGACCATGCCATCGTGGAGTCGTGTATGTTTTTCGGGCGAAAGAATGTTCATCATCTCAGTACTTGCCGTCTGCTACTTCAAAGTGTGTAGGTTTGCCGAGCGATTTGCCATCATTGCGGATCCATTCGGCGGTCATGGCGATCATCTGTGCCGGACCGACGCGTGGATATCCAAATCGCCGGATGGCCTCAGCTGGATTGCTCAAGTAGCACTTGCTCGATTCGCTCCCCTTCAGTTTGGGGCTTTTGTTGAACATTCGTCCAAACTCCTCGGCGGCCCATCGAACGCTGAGCGTCTCCGGACCCGTCACATTCAACGCAAGTGCCGGCGATTCGCATGCCTCGAGACATCGGAGTGCGACGTCGTTGGCATCGGCCTGCCAAATGCAGTTGAAATACCCGACGGATAGATCAATTTCCTCGCCGCGCCATACTTTTTGTCCGATATCGTGGAGTACGCCGTAGCGAAGATCAATGGCGTAGTTCAATCGAAACAGGTTCACCAAGGTGCCATGGTTCTCGGCGTAATAACCGAAGATGCGCTCGCGCCCCAGGGCACTTTGGGCATACTCGCCCACCGGATCGGGGTCGACCGTTTCGACACACCCGAGCTGGTCCACAGAGATGAGCGGATACACACACCCCGTCGAAAACGCGACGATTCGAGAAGTTGCATACTTCGCCGCCACATTGCCTGGAACGAGTACATTCATTACCCACGTGAGCCCTTTGTTGCCTTGGGTGCCGAATTTGCGTCCGGCCATAAAAATCACGTTGGGCACATCGGGAAGCCCGGCTACGGCCGCAGGATCAGAAAGGTCGCAGACAATCGTCTGCATACCGTAGGCTTCACACTTTTCTCGTGATCCAGCCTCACTGAAACGCGAAACGCCAATCACCCGTTTAGCCACGCCGGCCGCCTCGATGGCACGGACCGCCATGCGTCCCAAGCTGATTCCCATTTTGCCGGCGATGCCGAGTATGATGATGTCTCCCTCCAACCTGCCCATCATCTCGACCAGCGCTGAAGTAGGCTCAGAAAGGGCTAATTCCAACGATTCTTCTGTATGCATGCGATGAACTTGAACTTTTGTATAAGAAACAAAATAGTCAAATCGGCCGATGCTTACAATTCAATGGAGTTGCACTTGCTCTTGCTCTTGCTCCCATTTCACTTTAATTGAACAATTCCATATCATTGTATCGTTAACGTTCACGTGCACCCAAAAAGAGGAATTCGTATGCTAAAGAAAATCTTGTTAGGTATTGTTGCAATAGTTGGAATTCTCCTCCTGGTAATTTATATGCAGCCGTCTGAATATTCTGTCGAGCGCACGGCTAACTTTCAAGCATCCGATTCTGTCGTTTATTCACAGATCAACGATTTTCGCAACTGGGCTGCTTGGTCCCCTTGGGCGAAGTTGGATCCAAACATGACCGTAACCTACGATGGACCGGTATTGGGAACTGGATCGCAGTACATGTGGAGTGGAAACGAGGATGTCGGAAGCGGCAAGATGATGATCATCGGCAGCATTCCGAACAGCTACATCGAAATCCAGCTCGACTTCTACGAGCCCTTCGAATCAACCAACAAGACCGTTTTCACCATTTCGGGCGACAGCACCCAAAGTACCGTCACATGGACCATGAGCGGCCAGAACAACTTCATGTCGAAGGCCTACGGTCTATTCTTCAACATGGACGAAATGATCGGTGCCGACTTCGAGAAGGGCTTCGCGTCTTTAAAGGAAATTGTAGAATAGTTAGTAGTTAGTAGTAGAGTAGTTAGTGGTATAGATCCCTACGGGATAGGTCCTTGCAGGATGACAAAGCGTTTTGGTTGAAGTGAGATGCCTTCGGCATACACCACTAACCACTAACTACTCTACTACTAACTACTAACTACTCTACTACTCACTATTCAGCCTATCCAAGTGATCCTGCAACTGGAGCGAATCGATCACCTGGCCGATTTCCCCTTTCATGATGTCGTCGAGGTTGTACAGCGTCAATCCGATGCGGTGGTCGGTTAGACGTCCCTGAGGGTAGTTGTATGTGCGGATTTTTGCGGATCGATCGCCTGTCGACACTTGACTGCGTCGGCTCTCTTCGCGTTCCTTGCGCTTCTTCTCATACTCGGCCTCATACAGCCGTGTGCGTAACATCACCATTGCCTTTTCGCGGTTCTTCAATTGAGAGCGCTCTTCCTGGCATGTTACGACGACACCCGATGGTATGTGCCTGATACGTACGGCAGAGTCGGTGGTGTTCACGTGCTGACCTCCTGCACCCGTCGACCGGTACGCTTCGAACTCGAGGTCAGCCGGATTGATGTGAATGTCGACCTCCTCGGCCTCAGGCAACACGGCCACCGTAGATGCGGATGTGTGAACACGCCCCTGCGATTCCGTCTCAGGCACCCTCTGAACCCGATGGACGCCACTCTCATATTTCATTTTTCCAAAAACCTCACTACCAGTGAGGCTAAAAACAATCTCTTTAAAACCGCCTTTCGACGACTCACTCATGTCGAGCATTTCCAAGCGCCAGCTATTTTTGTCGGCGTAACGACGGTACATCGAGAAGAGGTCACCCACGAAGATGGCGGCCTCGTCGCCTCCGGTGCCCGCACGTATCTCAACGATGGCATTTCGTGAGTCTTCGGGATCTTTTGGCACCAGTAATAATTTCAGCTCTTGCTCAAGGCGCTCTAGCTCACCCACCAATTCGGCGTTCTCGGCCTTGGCCATGTCTGCCAACTCGGGATCCATCTCGATCAGCTCCTTGTTGGAGGCGAAGTCAGACCTGACCTTCTCATACCGCTTGTATGCTTCGGTGATCTTCGACAGATCGGCATGCTCCCTGCTAAGCTCGGTATACCGCTTCTGGTTGTCGAAAATGGCAGGATCGCTCAGTGCGACACTCAATTCTTCGTATCGCCTGCGAGCCTGCTGTAGTTTGTGATCTATGTCCATGAGATGGTCTTCAAAAATGGCTATCTTTGCAGACACCAAATTTAACAATTTCGAAGGCCACTACGGCATAGCATTTTACGTATGAGCATCGATTTACGGGCCGATATGCGTTTGGGAATCCTAGGTGCGGGCCAATTGGCGAGGATGTCGGCTTACCAGGCATTTCGGTTAGGCGTTGAAGTTTCCGTTTACACCGGTTCAGCTGCGGGGAATGTGGAACCGACGACGTTGGTGACTCCATTTTCTCAGTCTGGCACATTCGACGACATCGACGCCATGGTCGATTTCGCCCGAAAATGTGATATAGTGACCCTCGAGAACGAGTTTATAGACGCCGACATCCTGCATCGTGTTCGCGAGGCGAGCGGCAAACCGATGTTTCCGGCCCCAGAGACTTTTGAGCTGATAGGCGACAAACGCAGCGAAAAGGAGACATTCGAGCGGGCCGGAATACCTGTCACACCATGGGCGGTGCTTCCATCGGTTGAAGAGGCACGTTCCTTTGGCGAAACGAATGGATATCCGTTTGTGATTAAATCCAGCAAAGGTGGATACGACGGTTATGGCAACGCCACCGTCCGATCGGCCGACGAAGCCGCGGAAGCCTGGGGCGCCTTGGGTGATAACGCCCGCCGCGAAGTGATCGCCGAGGCATTCGTCGATTTCAGGATGGAGCTGGCTGTTCAGGTCGCGCGCAACCGCACCGGAACGGTGGTGTATCCTTGCTGTGAGAGCATCCAAGAAGGCCACATCTGCAAGACGGTGATCGCTCCTGCCCGCATCAGCGAATCGTTGCGCCACAAGGCCGAAGAGATGGCCGTTGCGGCAGTCGAAGCCATCGACGGCATCGGGCTCTTCGCTTTCGAGTTTTTTCTGACCAAAGACGATCGCATCCTGCTCAATGAGTCAGCGCCAAGACCGCACAACTCGGGTCATTACACCATTGAGGGATGCATAACATCCCAGTTCGAAAACCACATGCGCGCAGTTATGGGTCTCCCCCTTGGATCCACACGCTTGCGTAGGGCCGCCGCCGTAATGGTGAATCTCCTCGGCAAACGAAATCATGCGGCAGTAGTCGAGAACACTCAAACACTGTTCCATACGGATGATGCCCATCTGCACGTATACGGCAAACGGAGCTCAAAAGTTGGACGTAAGATGGGCCATGTCACCGTTCTGGGCGACGACGTCGAAACCACCTTGAACCGTGCGACATGGCTCGCCGACCACATTATCCTTTAACCTGACCAAACCGGTGAATCCATGAGTACATCGAACATCAAAATCGGCATTGTGATGGGGTCGGACTCTGACTGGAAGACCATGAAGGCCGCCGCTGATATCTGCGATCAGTTCGGTATCGCCTACGAGAAGCGTGTGGTATCTGCACACCGAACACCCGACGACATGGCCCAATACGGACGCACGGCCGCCGATCGAGGATTGCACGTAATTATTGCCGGTGCCGGCGGTGCCGCCCACCTACCAGGAATGCTGGCCTCGCATACACTTCTTCCCGTGATAGGGGTACCTGTGATGAGCAAGAGCATGAACGGCCTCGACAGTCTGCTGTCGATCGTGCAGATGCCCAAGGGCATCCCTGTTGCCACAGTGGCCATCGATAACGCCGCCAACGCCGGCCTTCTCGCACTGCGCATCCTGGCACTCAATGACACCGATCTTATGTCGCGCCTAAACTCCTGGAAAGACGAAATTGCGGTCGAGTCCCGCAAAAAAACCGAGAACCTGATTTAACATTGGACATCGGACATTGGTCATTGGACATCGGACAATTGAGTTCGGCTTTTGAGATTTGTGTCCTTCAAACCGATCCCTGATCCCCGATCACCGACGCCTAAGAGAAAACGTCTTTGATCTTCGAGAAGAAGTCCTTCTTCTGATCGCTGCGCGACGCAGGGTCAAAGTTCTTGCCACCTTTGAGTGCCTCCACATGCTTGCGCTCGGCATCAGACAGACTAGTCGGGATATATACATGAACCTCGACAAACTGGTCGCCCGCTTGTTTTGAGTTCAATCCGATAATGCCTTTGCCCTTCATGCGAAGCAACTTGCCCGGCTGCGTGCCTGCTTCAACCTTGAGCTTGGCCCTTCCTTTTAATGTAGGAACTTCAACCTCCGTGCCAAGGATGGCATCGGCCACACTCAGCTGCAGATCGTAGAAAATATCGTCACCCTCGCGCCTGAAGGTGTCGTTTTCGGCTTCCTCGATGATCACGAGCAGATTGCCCGGCTCGCCACCGCGGATGCCGGCGTTGCCCTGTCCACGAAGCGTAATGTAATTTCCGTTCGATACGCCCGAAGGGATCTTCACCTTTACGGTCTCCTCGCCCTTCACGCGTCCCTCACCACCACAGGAGGAACACTTGTTCTTGATCACGCGTCCTTCACCGTAGCACGTCGGGCATGTTTGTACGTTCACAAACTGGCCGAACATGGTGTTGGAGACCTGTCGGACCTGACCGACACCGTTACAGGTGCCACACGTCATGAAATCCTCGCTCGATTCTGCACCGCTTCCGTTACATTTCCGGCAGGATATGTATTTCTTGATCTTGAGCGTCTTCTCAGTGCCGAAGGCGATTTCGTCGAGGGTCAACTTGAGTCGAAGCTTCATGTCATCGCCAGGCTGGCCAACGCGGCGCTGAGAACGCGAACGCGCCTGACCACCAAATCCACCGAACACATCGCCGCCGAAAATGTCGCCAAATCGGCTGAAGATGTCCTCAAAGCTTACATTTTGGAAGTCTGGCTCGTTGTAGCCACCACTGTGCAGGCCAGAATGCCCATAACGGTCGTAGCGTGCCCGCTTATTGTCGTCCTTGAGTACGTCAAACGCCTCGGCGGCTTCCTTGAACTTCGTCTCTGCAGACGGGTCGTCAGGGTTGCGGTCGGGATGCAACTCCATGGCCTTCTTGCGATAGGCTTTTTTTATTTCGTCGGCTGAGGCATCTTTGTTGACGCCGAGAACTTCGTAATAATCGCGCTTTTGTGCCATATTATTCGCTAACCATAACTTTTGCGTGGCGTATCACTCTTTCACCCAGTTTGTATCCAGGCTCAAGCATCATGATCACTGTGTTTGGCTGTACGGCTGGATCATCGTGCTTCTGGCGCATCAGAGCCTCATGAAGTTCATAATTGAACGGCACCATGATCTCGTCGATGCGCTGAAGGCCGTAATGCTCGAGCACATCGCTGAACTTACCGGCCACCATTTTGATCCCGTCGAGGAAGGTCTGATCTAAAGACTCAACTTTCGAGGCGGCCTCGATCGAACGCTGGAGATCGTCGTAGACAGGGAGAAATCGCGTCAATGAATCAACACGTGCCGATTCATATGCCTGGATTTTTTGGGCCTCGAGACGCTTCTTATAATTTTCCATTTCCGCGTACTTACGCAGGAAGTTCTCCTTCTCGGCCGCTAGTTGCGACTCCAAGTCGGAGATCCGCTGCACTAAATCCAATTCGAGGTGTTCCCCTTCCGGATTAAATTCTCCTTCGTGCACCTCATGCTGCTCGATCGATTTGTTATCCTGCTCTTCGGTCATTGTGTCTTTGGGTGATTCCACGGTTTTGTCTGCTTCTTTGTTCGATGTATTCTTCTTTTTCATTTCATTCTTCATATCATTTCGCCACGGCTGAGTCGTTGTGACAGCTGGTCGACCAACGCAACCATTCGTGGGTAGTTCATGCGCGTCGGACCCACAAGCCCGACAGCGCCACGTATGTTTCCTATGTTATAGCTAGCCGAGACCACACTGCACTGCTCAACGTGATGCAATTGGTTCTCACGGCCTATACGGATGCTAACCTCTTCAGATTCATGTTCATTCTCGAAAAGGTGCACAATCAGATTTTCGTTCTCGATGAGCTCGACGATGCTGCGATACTGGCTCAAATCATTGAACTCCGGCTGCAGGGCCATATATTCTACCCCACCAAAATGAAACCGTTTCATGTCGGTTTCGTCGAATATCGTGTCGGCGGAGTCAACAAACACACGGATGAGCCCTGTATGGTCGTCATCCCTAAGGTCGGCCACGATCTCACGGATCTTGGTTGCAATGTCGGATATCACAATTCCGGAGAGCCGCTCATTGAGGATGCGAGATACATGTTCGAGATTTGTACGTGAAATCTCGGTCTCGACCTCGATCGAAACGGTGCGGACCAACCCGCTGTCGATGGTCAGCACCACCAGAAGTCGGTTGCTGCTCAAATTGATGAGCTCCATTTTTCGAAAGGTGCCTTTCGCGTACCTCGGAGAGATCACGATTGCCAACATATTCGAAAGCCTGGCGAGTATGCGTGCCGCCGATCGCACCCCATCTTCAAGATCGGTCTTGGCAGCTTGTGCAATTCGGTCGAGTGCCTGTTCCTCTTCGCGCGTCAGATACACTTGCCTCATGAGGGTGTCGACATAAAACCGGTACCCTAGCTCTGTGGGTATACGGCCGGCGGAGGTATGCGGGTGATTGAGCAACCCCTTTGTTTCGAGTGTGCTCATGGCAGACCGGACCGTGGCGGGACTGATTCCAAGGCGGTGCCGTTGCACCAGCGACTGGCTCGCCACAGGTGTTGCCGTTGTGATGAAGTTTTGGATGATGTAACCCAACACTTCCCGCTCGCGCGCGCTCAAATCTGGATATTCTGCTTTTGCCGCCATGGTGACTAACTCTTGCGTAATGCCTTTGTACGATTGGTCAGCTTAATCCTTTTCGTTGAAAATTTCGATCATGTTGCCGTCGGGGTCCGTAAAGAACACGAATCGGCCGTTCTTGCGGTTGACAGGTCCTACTACGATGTTGACCTCATTGTCTTTGAGGTACTTCGCCATGTCGTCGACCTCTTGGGGCGAATCAACCATGAATCCATAGTGATCGACACGGTAATCCCTTGATGCTGCATCGTATGCCGTTTCAGCTTCAACGATTACAAGGGTATCTTTCGTGCCTACACGGTATGTGGCCATGCTTTGGCCCATTTTGCGCACAAGCTCGAATCCAAGTACCTCGCCGTAGAACTTTTCGGCCGCCTTGATGTCGTTCACACGGATCGTAATATGGTGAAGACCGTCTGGATTGAATTTTTTTGTCATTGATAGAACTTTCTGTGGTCAAGCTTACTATTTTTGCCTGATACAATCGCATAAGATACGGCAATTTTCGTGCCAAGGCTCGAATTCTGCCTTTCTGTCGCACATCCTTTAACATAACTGGTCCAACTGCCGTGCCCTGCCTGTACATCGTGGCCACTCCGATTGGCAATCTGTCAGACATGACGTCGCGTGCCGTTGATGTCTTACAATCAGTCGACGCCATTTACTGTGAGGATACCCGCACCAGCGGTCACCTTATGCACCATTTCGGAATACAGAAACCGTTGTTAGCGTTTCATGCCCACAACGAACACGCTCGGGTCGAAGATTTACTTAACAGACTTCGTGCAGGCCAGAACTTGGCCCTGATCAGCGACGCGGGCACCCCGGCAATCTCCGACCCCGGCTTCCTGGCAGTCCGCGCCGCCCACCGCGAGGGTTTCACCGTATGTGGGATACCAGGGGCCTCAGCCTTAGTTACAGCGATTTCGGCAAGCGGACTCCCCTGCGACCGGTTCATATTCGAAGGGTTCCTCCCACAGAAGAAAGGCCGGCAGACCCGCATCAAACAGATCGCCCAGGAAGAACGCACGGTCGTGGTGTACGAATCCCCCTTCCGGATCCTTCGTCTGCTCGAGGAGCTGCGTGAGCACGCAGGCGACCAACGCATGGTCGCCGTCGGACGTGAGTTGACGAAAAAGTTTGAGGAGATCCTTCGTGGCACCGCAGCAACCGTGCACGAAGAACTTAAGTCTCGACCATCTATTAAGGGTGAATTTGTGGTTGTCATCGCCGGATCGGGGTACAGCGAGGAGGACGAATGAGCAAGCTCATTCCGAAGAATGCTAGCTTAAGGGCGTTATTGATAGGGGCGCTTCTCACCGCCGCCTGGCCACC
>CAYWCV010000044.1:0-7118 GCA_964456845.1 uncultured Chitinophagales bacterium
ATGCGCGGATCAACGCAACACCACCACCTGGAACGATACCTTCTTCGACAGCAGCACGGGTTGCATGCAACGCATCTTCAACGCGGGCTTTCTTTTCCTTCATCTCCACTTCGGATGCGGCGCCGATGTAAAGAACGGCCACGCCGCCGCTGAGCTTGGCAAGACGCTCTTGAAGCTTCTCGCGGTCGTAGTCGCTGGTTGTGGACTCAATCTGGGCCTTGATCTGGTTGATGCGGGCCTTGATGTCGTCTTCTTTGCCTTTTCCGTCGACCAACGTCGTATTGTCTTTGTCGATGGTGATGCGGGCTGCCTGACCAAGGTAGTCGATCGTTGCGTTCTCAAGCTTGTAGCCGCGCTCTTCGCTGATCACGGTACCACCGGTGAGGATGGCGATGTCTTCGAGCATGGCCTTGCGGCGGTCGCCGAAGCCTGGAGCCTTGACGGCGGCAATCTTCAACGTGCCACGTAGCTTGTTCACCACGAGGGTGGCAAGGGCTTCGCCTTCGATGTCTTCTGCGATGATGAGCAGCGGACGACCCGTCTGAACGCTCTTCTCGAGGATCGGGAGGAGATCCTTCATGCTGGAGATCTTCTTGTCGTAGATCAGGATGTACGGATCGTCGAGGTCGGTGGTCATCGTGTCAGGATTGGTCACGAAGTACGGCGACAGGTAGCCGCGGTCGAACTGCATACCTTCTACGGTGTCGGAGTAGGTCTCGGTGCCTTTGGCTTCCTCGACGGTGATGACGCCGTCTTTGCCCACTTTCTCCATGGCGTCGGCGATCAGGTTGCCGATGGTGGAGTCGTTGTTGGCGGAGATGGTTCCTACCTGTGCGATTTCGGTCTTGTCGGAGATCTCACGGCTGAAGCTGCGCAGATCCTTGATGATGGCTGCAACGGCCTTGTCGATGCCGCGCTTGAGGTCCATCGGGTTAGCACCGGCGGTCACGTTCTGCAGACCGGCAGTGATGATGGCCTGGGCAAGGACGGTTGCCGTTGTGGTACCGTCGCCGGCGATGTCGCTGGTCTTCGAAGCCACTTCGCGCACCATCTGAGCACCCATGTTCTCCACTTTGTCGGAGAGTTCGATTTCTTTTGCAACGGTCACGCCGTCCTTGGTGATGAGCGGAGCACCGAAGCTCTTCTCGATGACCACGTTGCGGCCACGAGGACCTAGTGTTACTTTGACTGCATCGGCAAGCTTGTCGACACCACGCTTGAGGGCGTCGCGAGCTTCCATGTTGTAATGAATATTCTTAGCTGCCATAATCGTCTATTGATAATAAGGTTTGTGGAGTGATTAGGAGATGATTCCGAGGATGTCGCTTTCGCGCATGATCATGAGATCTTCGCCGTCGACGGTGATTTCAGTGCCGGCATACTTGCCGTAGAGCACTTTGTCGCCTTCGTTGACGGTCATGTCGATCTTCACGCCATTCTCGACTTTACCTGCGCCTACGGCGACGACGGTGCCGCGCTGTGGCTTCTCCTTGGCAGTATCGGGGATGATGATACCGAAGCTGGTCTTCTCTTCAGCGGCGTCGGGACGTACAAGTACGCGATCGCCCAGAGGTTTAATGGCCATGTTGGCTCCTTGTGTTATGTTAGTGGTTGCTCGCTTGCACTCTTGGCACTCTGCCAATACGAGTGCTAAATATTAGGCCACTAATATAGCAAGACTATCCGAGGGCGTCAAGCACTCTTAGCATCAGAGTGCTAAATCGTCTCGATCGCGGACGTGGTCGACCCTTACTCTTCCGTTTCCTCTTCTTCGGAGTCGTCGGCGATGTCGTCGGTGTTGATGACGATGTCCTCTTCACCGCTGTCGTCGTCGGTGTTTTCGTCTTCGTTCGCCTCAAACGCCACGGCAGGCTTCTTCTCGACCTTAGTTTCGGTTGCACCATAGCGCCGCAGCAACATGGCCACTTCGAGCTGGTCGTTCTCGTTGGCAAGCGTCAGCGCCGTGTCCTTGTTTTTGTCGCGCAACTTGATGTCGGCTCCCTTGCTGATCAGGAACCTCACTACGGACAGGTGGCCTTCCTTCGCGGCAAGCATGAGGGCCGTCTGTCCCCAGTGCTGCACCCCGTTCACGTCGGCGCCTTCTTCGATAAGGTATTTCACAGCTTCCAGACGCCCCTCACGAGCAGCTATGATAAGCGCAAGTGGGCCGACCTCGGTCTTGTTGGCCCGGAGGTATTTCATCATCTCGACGTTGCCGTTCTCGGCAGCACGGTTCAGTGCAGTTCCACCAATCTTATTTTTGATGTTGGGATCCGCACCCGACTCGATCAGGAACTTCACGATGTCGAAATGGTTGCCCATCGCGGCATAGATTAAGGCACTGGATCCGCTCTTCGAGACTTCGTTAATATCGGAGCCCGATTGAACCAATTTCTTGACTTCAGACAGATTGCCTTCATTTGAGGCGGCGAGTAGAGGGCTGAGTTCCATGGTCGTGATCTTGACTAGTCGTTAGATGTCGGGAACACTCTAGTATATAATTCCATTCCCGATTTTGAAAGCGCGAAAAGATACGGAAATGTGTGATGGAATACCATTGGACATTGGACATTGGACATTGGACATTGGACATTGAAGATTGAAGATTGAAGATTGAAGAATTTTCAATTTTCAATTTTCAATTTCCCTCGATAGCCCTTAAAAAAATCTGCTGCCAGCATTTTCCGCTTCCCTTCAAGCTGAACATCCACCAACTCGACTGCGCCAGTACGACAGCCCACGAAATATCGATCATCCATCGGTATGATTTGACCCACCCTGCCACTTATATCCGGCGCGTTCCGAGTGCGGTAGATCCGGAACCGAAGTCCGTCGAGCGTCGTGAACGCGCACGGAAACGGGCTCAACCCACGCACATGGTTGTGCACGGCTTGGCTGTCGCGGTCGAAATCGATGACTCTGTCCACCTCAAAGATCTTCGGTGCCGCTGTGGCTGTACTGGAGTCCTGTGGAGCCGGATGCGCCTCGCCCCGCTCAATCAGGTCGGCTGCGCGAACAATCATATTCGCTCCGAGCATCCGCAACCGCTCGTACACCTCGCCGGTGGTTTCGTCAGGACCCACACTGACGGCCTCCTGCATGATCACACCGCCGGTGTCGATGCCTTTGTCCAGGAAAAAGATGGTGCATCCGGTGCGGTCGACCCCATCCATCATGGCTCTATGAATCGGCGCCGCTCCACGATACTTCGGCAGCAACGATGCATGGATGTTCACAGATCCCAACTTCGGCCACGCCAAGAGCCAATCCGGCAGAATCTTGAACGCCACCACCACAAACAAATCACATTCAGGAATGCCCAATGTCCAATGTCCAATGTCCAATGTCCGATTCCCTATGTCCAATGCTCGATGCTCAATGCTCGATGCTCTATGTTTCACAGCTTCCCATTCCAGCACCGGCAATCCCAACTCCATCGCCCTGGCCTTCACGGGTGTGGGCATGAGTTCATTGCCGCGGCCACGTCGCTTATCGGCACCACTGACCACTGCAACAATTTCATGATGGGATGCATGAAGCGCCTCCAAGGCCGGTACGGCAAACTCAGGGCTGCCCATGAACACGATGCGCATGGCGATCAGACCGCCTTGGGCACGACGGAGTACTCAGGCTCGATGAAGCCGTTGGCGATTGCGTCGAGTTTGCCCTTGAGCAGACGGCGACGGAAGCTTCCGAGGCGATCGACAAACAACACGCCGTCGAGGTGGTCGTACTCATGCTGGATAACCCTGGAGAGCCACCCGGTGGCCTCTAACTCGCAGTCGTTGAAGTCGCGGTCCTTATAGCGGATCACCAGCGACTCAGGCCGCACCACCGTCTCACGTAGGTCGGGCAAACTCAGGCAACCTTCGTCCATCGGCACTTTAACATCCGACATCGACACGATTTCAGGATTGATGAATACGGTAGGACCAATACGTAACTTTTCGGCGTCAGGGTCATCGTCCTCGATCATCGCATCGGCGTCAATCACGAACAAACGGATGCTCTTTCCGATCTGCGGAGCCGCAAGTCCAACACCGTGGGCTTGGTACATCGTCTCGAACATGTCATCGATGAGCTGAGTCAACCCCTCATCGAGCGTTTCAATCTTTATCGCCTTCTCGCGAAGCACAGAATCGTTGTAGGTTACAATAGGAAGGACGGAGGACATAGGACGTAGGACGTAGGAAGGATTGAGGTTTGGGGATTGAGGACCGAGGAGAGGATGTAGAATTAATGGTGAATAGACTAATGGCAGGAAAGCACGAAACGGTGTCTGCAAGTTTAATTTCTCTCGCTGCCCATCAATAATTCGGCCTAAATATACGGATTTTGTCCTTCCTTTGCCCTTCCCTTACACTTCCCTTGTCCTCCTTCCTATCCTCCACCCTTCAACCTTCTTCTCAATCCTCACTTGAATCCTCCATCCACAATCCTCAAGCATTCTGCAGGTATTCCTGCAGAAGAATCACCACCGCCACACTGTCGACAAGCCCCTTCTCTCGACGCTTCATCTTGCCCACGCCCGACTCCCGAATGGTGCGCTGCGCCATCACGCTGGTGAACCGCTCGTCGAATTTCACAATCGTAAGTTCAGGAAAACGTCGTTCTACGGTCGTTATAAACGCCTTCACCCGATCAGTGGCCTCGCTCTCCGCGCTGTCCATGTTCAGCGGCCAACCGACCACCAGGGTCTCTATGGGCTCACGGGCAGTAATCTCCCTCAGCTTCGCCAGCAAATCATCCAGATGGAAGGTCCCGACGGCCGAGGCGATGGTCTGCGTTGGGTCGGACTGCGCCAATCCGTACCGTTTCTGACCCACATCGACGGCTAGGATGCGCATTATTCGAACCTAAAGACGCTTTTGACGCCTTGCACTTTCTGGAGGCGCTGAATCACGCGCTCGAGGTGGTCGGTGCTCTCCACATACACGATCAGGATGCCCTCGAACATGCCGCTGTCGCTGCTCACGTTGATGCTCTTCATGTTTGTCTTCATTCCTTTGGAGATGGCGTTCGTGATGTCGCTGATCATGCCGACACGATCCTCGCCGATCACTTTTACGGCCGAGAGGAACTGGGCTTCGGAAAGCTTGGCCCAGCTCACGTTGACCATGCGGTCGGGGTCGCTGTGCAGCAGGTGAAGTGCGTTCTTGCAGTTAGTCCTGTGGATCTTGATGTCGCCCGTACGACTTACAAAACCCACCACGTCGTCGCCCGGAATCGGGCTGCAGCAATGTGCATAGGTGTATTTGATGTCCGTGAGGTCGCCGTTGATGATGAGCCCCTTCCGGTGCGCCACCGCATTGCGGGCTTCCTCGAAGTAGATTTCCTGGACCTCCTCCTCTGCCGTGACGGGGCCCTTAACACGCTCGTCCTCGGCCTTGCCGCTCACAAACTTCTTGACCTCTTTGTAGAGCTCAGTCACATTGAACACGTCGGTCGCAATATCGTAGAACATCTTCTGCAGCGAATTGTAGCGAAACTTGTGCGCCACTTTCGCCAGGTCCTGCTCACTGATGATCACCTTGCCCCGCTCAAGCTTCTTGTCGAAGATGGCCCTGCCCTCGTCGGCCACCTGGCGCTCACGCTGCTTGATGAACTGCCGGATGCGCGACTTGGCCTTGTGGGTCACGACGTCGTTCATCCAGTCGGGGTTCAGGTTCATCTTGTTGCCGGTGATCACCTCTACCTGGTCGCCGCTCTGCAGCTTCTGGCGCAGTGGCACCAGCTTGCCGTTGACCTTCGCGGCAAGGGCCTTCTCGCCGATCTGAGAGTGGATCTCGAAGGCGAAATCGATGGGAGTGGCGCCCCGAGGCAGGGTCACCAGCTCGCCCTTGGGCGTAAATACGTAGATCTCGTCGGTGTACAGGTTCAGCTGGAAGTCCTGCACGAACTCGGTGATGGCCTCCGGACGCGGATTCTCCAGCACTTCCCTCACCCAGTGCACAAACCGGTCGATGGTCCTGCTGCCGGAGTTGCCCTCTTTGTACTTCCAGTGCGCGGCCAAGCCCATCTCGGCGATTTCATCCATCTTCTTGGTGCGGATCTGCACCTCCACCTTGCCGCTGCGCGTGATCACCGTTGTATGGAGCGACTGGTACCCGTTGGCCTTCGGCACGGATATGAAATCTCGAAAACGCTCCGGAATCGGCGTGTAGGCATCGGTGATGAACGAGTACACCCTCCAGCAGTCCTCCTTGGTGTGCGGCTCCTCAAGAATGATGCGGATGGCGAACAGGTCGTAGATCTCCTCGAAGGGCTTCTGCTGGCGCATCATCTTGCGGTAAATCGAATAGATGTGCTTTGGACGTCCCTTGATCTCGAAATTGAAGCCGGCGGTATCGAGCTGCTTTCTGATAGGCTCCATGAACTCGTCGATGAACGACTCGCGCGACTCCTTCTTCTCCCGCAGCTTACGCGCGATGAACTTGAACGTAGTGGGATCGATCACTTTAAACGACAGATCCTCGAGCTCACTCTTTATCGTAAACAGTCCGAAACGGTGTGCCAGCGGAGCAAAGAGCTCCATGGTCTCGGTGGCAATGCTCAGCTGTTTGTTGCGCGGCAGATGCTGGATGGTGCGCATGTTGTGCAGGCGGTCGGCAAATTTGATCATCACCACCCGAAGGTCCTCGGCCATGCTCAGGAGCAGCTTCATGAAGGCTTCGGCCTGCTTCACGCCCTTATTCTGGAATACACCCGAAATTTTGGTGAGTCCGTCGATGAGGCTCCTCACCTGTGGTCCAAACTCGCGGCTGATGTCCTCGAGGGTGACCTCCGTATCCTCGACGGTGTCGTGCAACAATGCCGCCGCCACGCTCAGATCATCGATGCCGATCTCCTTGATCACGATGGTGGCCACTTCGACCGGGTGCAGGTAGTAGGGTTCTCCCGACGAACGAGTTATGCCGTGGTGGGCCTTGTAGCAGAGCTTGAAGGCGCGCTCCACTAGCCGGTCGTCGCATTCCTCCAGATACTCATGGCAAATGGCCAAGAGGTTGTCTAGCTCGATCTGCTGAGGCGGATCGAGTACGATGCTGTCGAGGTCATATTTGGTGGAAGTGTCGGCCATGCAACTAGTTCAAGACGGTAATATACAAAATGTCCAATGT
>CAYWCV010000044.1:7218-17639 GCA_964456845.1 uncultured Chitinophagales bacterium
AATGTCCAATGTTCGATGTCCACATCATCATGCGATGTAACAGGCATTTCAAGATTGCGTACAATATGTATACGATGAAACTCATCCACAGCCATTATGAAAACTAGACTATTCGTTTCGACCATCGCTACCTTACTGATGTTCGCCGCATGCAGCCCTGAACCCGTTTACAGGCTAAAGGCCGAAAACCAGCCAACTTATCGCCATCAGGGAGCCGAGTACATCGTTTCTGATATCGACAGCACGGAAGTGGTGCTTGCCTTCTACCGCCACGTACCGGGCATGTTCAGCTTCGACGTCGAAGTGGTGAATCACCGGGCAACAGATGTGGAGGTGGATCCCGCCAATTTCTACTATCGGCTGATCAAGGACGCCCAGTCACCCAACAGGGACGGGCTGGTAGTCGCCACATTTATGGCATTTGATCCGGAGCGGGAGCTGCTGCATGCCGACTTGGCCGTAAGCCGTGCCAACGCCGACATGAAGACGGCCGCCGTGCTCGACGCCACCGTGGAGGTGACCAGTTTGGCAGCCGACATCGCCGCCATCGCCAACCGCGATTACCACTATTTGGCTGCCAGCAGCAATGAACGCGTGGTCAGATCCATCGACCGCTCCGTCCGGTACGCAAATTACGATCGTTTCAGGGAAGATCTCAGCTACCGGCGTGCCATGTGGGAGCAGGACCATGTACGTGTGACGGACCTGGCACCCGGCGAGTTCATCCGCGGACTCGTCAGTTTCCCTGTCAAACAGCACGAATCAACACTCGAACTTGTAGTGCCTGTCGGTGACATCGAACACACGTTCAGGTTCACGATGCTAAAATTCGTGCCGTAACCTGGATTTAATTATATACGTACAACATTTACTTGTACGTATATGAATTTGTATATTGTAACATGTCCAAGAGCAAAAAACTGACACTGTATGTCAATGACGAAATCATCAATCGCGCAAAGAAGTACGCGGAGGGTCGTGGTACGTCTGTGTCAGATCTCGTCGAGCAGTACCTGGATCATGTAAGCCAAAGCACTGACCAGGCTACCGACTGCGACGTGCAGGAACTCCCTCAAACGTTCAGCCAGTTTTATGGTGCCATGACCTTGCCCGACGACTTCGACGAGAAACTGGAAGCCATGGAGCACAGAATCACCAAGCATTCTTGATGCATGGAGAAGCTGTTCCTTGACACGAACATACTGCTCGACATACTGGCTAAGCGTGAACCGTATCACGAAAGTGCAGTTCGTTTAATGCTGCTTGCGCACCGGAACGAGCTAAAGCTGTATTGTTCAGCAATAAGCATCGCCACGTGCGATTACATACTTAGAAAGCAACTGAGCAGCGCGTCGGCAAAAAAGTCAATACGTGGTCTTTTGGAGCTCATAACCGTGATACCAACTTCGCATAAGGCAGTGTTGATGGCATCCAAATCCAGATTCAACGATCTTGAAGACGCCATCCAGCATTATACAGCCGTGGAGTTCGGTGGGATCGACTGCATCATAACTCGAAACGTCCGCGATTATCGCCACTCGCTTTTGCCGGTAAGGCCACCGAGCTAAATGCCTACGTCTGGTCCTTCACTTCGTTCAGGATGACCGTGCGTTACTCCGCCTCAGGCAGCTGCTTTTTGGCTTTCACACCCAAATCGCGAAGCATCGTGGCCTGACGCACCAAATTGCCAGGACCTTCATATAGACGTGATTTGGCTTCGTTGTATGATTTTTCAGCTTGGCCGAGGCGATTGCCGATGTCGTCCATGCTTTCAATGAAACTGGAAAACTTGTCGAGCAGCGCCTCTCCCCTCGCGGCGATCTCAAGCATGTTCTTACGCTGGTTCTCCTGCTTCCATAGGTGGTCGATGGTCATCATCACAGCCATGAGGTTGCTAGGTCCAACGATGGTGATGCGCTGCTTGTAGGCCTGGTCATATAACGTGCGATCGTGCTGCAGTGCCAACATGAAGGCGGCGTCGTTCGGGATGAACATGATGATGAAATCCGGCGTGCTCAACCCTTCGATGTCGGTGTATTTTTTCGAGGCGAGTCCGGTCATGTGATTTTTCACACTCGAAAAATGTTCTCTCCGATACCTATCACGCTCGGCATCGTCGGATGCACCCGCCCAGTCGGAGTACGCCTTGAGCGACACCTTAGAGTCGATGATCAGGTTCTTGTTGTCGGGCAGATAGATGACGGCATCGGGACGCTGGCGTCCATTCTCGGCCGTAAACGACTCTTGCAGGCTATAGTGGGTGCCCTCAGATAGTCCGCTGTCCTGAAGGATGCGCTCGAGCACCATTTCGCCCCAATCGCCGGCAGCCTTGTTGTCACCCCGGAGGGCCTGGGTGAGGTTCAGTGCCTCGGCGCTGAGCGACTTGTTGAGCTCCTCGAGGCTCTTAAGCCGCTCGAACAGGGCAGCCCTGCCCTCGTTCTGCTCCTTGTTGGTGGAGTCGATCTTCTGCTCGAACTCGGCCAGCTTCTCCTTGAATGGTGCGATGACTTCGCCGAGGCGTTCGCTGTTCATGGTTGTGAACTTCTGCACCTTTGCATCCAGAATCTGATTTGCCAGGTTTTCGAACTCCTGCTTCATGCGGAGCTTGTCGTCCTCGATGCGCTTACGCTCCTCGTCGAGGCGCTTCATCAGGTTGGCGTTCTCGGCCTGACCCGACGAAATCGACTTCTGCGCATCCGTGAGCTGGAGTTGCAGCGACTCCAAACGTCGGCGCTCTCCGTCTATCTGCTCAGCTGCTTCCCTAAGTCGCTCCTGAAGTGACGAAACCTGCTCCGACAAACGAGCTATTTCCATGTCGCGGCGAGACAGCTCATCCCTTTCATGCTGCACCTTTGCCGACCAATCGTCAGATGCTTTACGATACTTAGCGGAAGCCAAGACGCTGGCCACAAGATATCCGATCAACAGGCCGATGCCTGCTGCAAGAATTGTATATAAAACCGTAGATTCCATGCCCCAATATAGGGCTAACAGCGAGGATTATTTATCCCAATTTGCCCGGATCCAGCGTGCGAAACGATCCTTTTGGTCATCGGTTAAAATACCGCGAACCGACTCAAGGAAGGTCATTCGAGCCGTGCGGATCTTCACCAAGGCCTCTTGGCGGGTAATTTCCTGAGTGTGGAGGTCCCAGCGAATTTCAACGAGTGAACCCGTGAGTACGCGCACAAATCCACGCACCTGATCCTGTTGCTCGCTGGTGAGACGAAGCGTGCTCAGTAGACTGCGGATGAGCTCCATCTGCTGCGTCGGGCCGAACACGAGCTGGTTGAGGGAGCCGCTCTGAACCGTGCCACCCGTTACGGCCGCCTCCATCATGGCAATCCCGAAATCGTAGGATTCGATGGGTTCTTCGGCCGCTTCATTTGAGCAAGCGCCGATAAACAATGCTAGTATCAGGAGGAGGGCAGTCTTTTTCATGGCTGAGCGTGGAAAATGTTATAATACCATCCCAATAATACCAAATTGTACAATATCGTTCACGATTGCAATTGAGCGTACAGGACCGATATACATCTTTTTACGTGCCAAATCCTTGTGTATACGTGGCGCTTTGATTTTCTTAGGCCATAAACCCAACTCAACCGAAATACCACTATGAAATTGACACACCTCAAGAAGTCGATGCACACTCTTGCCCTGGCCGTTGCTCTGTTTATGCCAGCCGCAGGAACCATATTCGCTCAGCCGATGCGCGACAACATGCCGGAAGCCGCTCGTGCTACGCCGGCCGAGTCGAGCGTGACCACCACTTCTGAAGTCACGATCAAGGGCCAGCGGGTGCCCTACTCGGCCACCGCCGGCACCCAGCCGGTATGGGACGAAAACGGCAAGGAGATCGCCACACTCTTCTACGTGTATTACGAGCGCACGGATGTCCGCGACAAGACCACACGTCCGCTGGTGATCAGCTTCAACGGCGGACCCGGCTCGGCCTCTGTATGGATGCACATTGGCTACACGGGACCCAAGTTCCTGAACATCGACGACGAGGGCTTCCCCGTGCAGCCGTACGGTGTGAGCGACAACCCGCATTCCATCCTCGATGTGGCCGACATCGTGTTCGTCGATCCGGTGAACGTAGGATTCTCGCGCATACTCGACACGAGCGTGAACCGCAACACCTTCTTCGGTGTGAATCAGGACATTGCCTATCTGGCCGACTGGATCGAGACCTTTGTGACGCGTCAGGCACGATGGACATCCCCGAAATACTTGATCGGCGAGAGCTACGGCACGAACCGGGTGTCCGGCTTGGCAGCGCGCCTGCAGAACTCACACTGGATGTACCTGAACGGCGTAATTCTGGTGTCACCAACAGGTTTGGGTGTCGAGCGCGGGGGTCCGGTCGGACGCGCAATCTACCTGCCCTACTATGCAGCAACGGCCTGGTACCATAAGCAGCTGCCGGCCGACCTGCAGTCGAAGGATCTGTACGACATCCTCCCCGAAGTGGAGAAATACACGATCGACAAGATGATTCCGGCCTTGGTGCGCGGCGGATCCTTGCCCGATGCCGAGCGCCGTGAGGTGGCACGCATGGCAGCGCGCTACTCGGGACTGTCGGAGCAAGTATGGCTCGACCATGCCCTTGGGGTGCCTACGAGCTTCTTCTGGAAGGAGCTCATGCGCGAAGAGGGCCTGACGGTTGGTCGCCTCGACTCGCGCTACCGCGGTATCGACCGTACGAATGCAGGCCAGGCCTACGACTATGATCCTGCCCTTACCAGCTGGAACCATTCCTTCACGCCGGCCATCAACTACTATCTGCGCGAAGTGCTCGGGTACAAAACCGACCAGCGGTATTTCATATTCGGTCCGGTCAACCCATGGGACCGCACCAACGACAACACCGGCGAGAACCTTCGCTCCGCAATGGGACAGAATCCCTTCCTGCGCGTGATGGTACAGGCCGGTTATTACGACGGCGGAACCGACTATTTCTCCGCCAAGTACACCATGTGGAACATGGATCCTGCAGGACGCTTTCAAGACCGCATGGAGTTCCGCGGCTACCGCAGCGGGCACATGATGTACCTGCGCCAGGAAGACTTGGCGACCTCGAACGAGCACATCCGCGAATTCATCAAGAAGTCGATTCCAGAAAAGGGGGCGCCCGGGAAGTATTGATTCGGTTATCGGTTATCGGTTATCGGCTTCGTTGGGCGTTAATTGGGTGGTGGTGATGGCGATTTTACAAGAATGATCAACATCAATCATCCAATATCCAACTATGAAAACACACCACGATTTAGAAGTTTGGAAGCGAGCTATACAATTCGTTTCAAGCATTTATGCTTTAACAAACAATTTTCCAAAGCATGAACAATACATATTGATTTCGCAATTAAGACGGGCGGCGATTTCGGTTCCTTCCAACATTGCAGAAGGAGCCGGTCGCGTTCATCCAGGCGAGCTTAAAAACTTCATCAATATCGCCCTTGGAAGTTTATCTGAAATTGAAACTCAGCTCATTATCTCAAACAATTTGGAATACCTCAAACATGATGAACTTGTCGAAATACTAAACGACAGAGCAATCATCGCTCGCCAACTACAATCTCTACTAAACTCAGTCAGACGGTCACATCCGCAATAGCCTCTCATCAAAGCAAAACCACCAACCGATAACTGGTAACCGATAACCGATCACCGATTCACCGCTTATACCTTTCCAACGCCGTGATCAAGATCCCGAACTGGTCGGCGAGCAGGCCCTCGTAGCCGCAGGGCCAGCCGTCCCAGAAGCGCCAGTCGACACCGGTGTTCAGTCCGCTGAAGGCGGATCCGTCGGCGAGGCTCTCGCACAGGCCGTGGAGCATCGTATTGCCCTCCTCTTCCATGCCGACCGTGTACAGCCCCTTCACGAAGTGGCGGCTCTGCGACAGGGTGAGTCCACCGTTGGCGTAGTAGCCCATGCTCACGCCGTGCATGATGGAGACCATGTCGTAGTCGGGCACTTTCCATAGGTTGCCGGGCAGACCGAGACGGTACGATGGCAGGCCGACGCGCTTGGTTTCGTGCCAGAGCTTCTCCATCATGGAGCGCGCAAGTTTCGGCTCGATGAGTCCCGGGGTATTTACGGCACATCCGTTCACGAAGATGAACGCGTAGTCGTGCAGTTGGCCCTCTTTGCAGCGCCATCCGGCCAACCAGCCGGTCTCCTCGTTGTAGAAGGTGGGCAGGTAGACAGATTTCAACTTTGCTGCCCAGTCTTCGAGTCCCTCGGCCAGATCGGGCTGACCCAAACGACGGAACTGCTCAGGCAAGCGGGTCAAAGCCTCGTAAAGCAGCGCGTTCGAGAAGGCGCACTTCCAGCCGAACGAGATCACGTCGAACCAGCAGGTGCTCCAATCGCCGGAGCCGCTTACGCCGGTGCGGTAGGTGCTTTCGACGAGTCCGTCGCCATCCACGTCGCGACCCTTCATCAGATCGAGCTGCTTGCGGATCTGCGGTGCGAAATCGCGCAGCCACTTCTCGGTGCCAAGCACGTCAAGGAAATCGGCCATGCCAAGAAACGCGGCCGTACCGGTCATGATGTACTCGTCTTCGGCGAGGTGGTAGCCCTTGCTGTCGAGCATCGGACCCGAAGCATATCCCGGAGCCATGTCGAGCCAGCGTTGAAGCGACTCGCGCACAAGCTCCATCGAGTGGAAGCCTGGTAGCAGCTCGCCAATCTCTTTGGCTAGGCCACTCCAGTTATCCATGCAGAGCGGACAGTGCATCGAGTTGCCGTTGTTGCTCAATGTGGCCGTGTCGGGACGATACGGCAGCGACGTGACCACGCTGTTCATCACTGCCTTGCGGATGATGGGTGGCGTCTCGGCTTTGAGGGGAATGATGTGTGGACGCGCCGTTATCTCCATCTTGCCTGTGAAGGTACCTTTGAGCAGCGTGTAATCACCCTCGGGCTCCGGACGCTCACCGAGTTTGATCTCGATGGCGGTCATACGGAACGGACGGAAGGAATCGGAGCGCATCATCAGGTTCGGACTCTCGGATGTGAGACGCAGCGTCCCAAAATTCGGCACGTGAAGCAGGCTTGGCAGCCCCGTGAGCCCAACTTCACCTTTGCGGAGGATTGGCGCGATGGTGCTGGTGGCCGACACCTCGCTGTGGAAGGAGCTGTACCAGATCGACGACTCCCAGGCGCGCACATCCTGCTCGCCCATACGGATGGCTTCGAGGCTGATGCGGTCGATGTGGACCGTCCAGTTCAGCACATAGCGTTGGCCGATCTCGGGGATTTCGATCTCGTAGCGGATCGTGTTACCCGAGACATAGGTCTTGCCCTTGATCACATATCGAAGGAAGAGGGCCGAGAAAGCCGGCATCCCCACTGGATGCAGGCGCAGACCCTGCAGGTTCATGCCCGGTTGCGAGCGGAGGAGGTTGTGGTCGGTGCGACCGTTTCCGCCATCGTCTATCGAGAAGTACGAGAAGCCGGTCTTGCCGAGGATGAACCCGACTTCGATGAATGGCGTCTTGAAACGAACCTCTCCGTCTCCGATGCGGGCCGACACGCCGTAGGGCAGATTGTTGATGTCGAGCTTCTCGACGGCGAAGCGGTTCTCCTTGCGCTTGATGGGGGCGTCGGGACGGCTCCCCTCGAGCAGGAAGGCCTCCGAGACGATGTTCCAGCCGGTCCAGAACTTGTCGATGAAGCACTCGCGCGCCTCGATGATCACCGAGCGTGCCTCGACGTCTTCGAGATCGTACCAGATGATTTCGCCGGGCTCGGGTTCGCGGATGTCGCGCTCGTAGAGGACCTCATCCCAAACGATGCCGTTCCAGACCAACATGCGGAATGCGGTGATCCAGTCATCGTGGTGTTCACTGCCGCACTTGTGGTATCCGAGACCTTTGCGCAGGCCGAGACGGCTGAGCTTGATCGGGTGCGAAAGCTGCAGGATGCGGCTGTGGATGATACGGTTGGCGGGGGCGTCGGTTTCGGAGGGCAGCGGGGTGGTCCAGACGGCCTTGCAGGTGGTTGACATCTGCTGGCGGCCGATGTCGCCGCTGGCTGTGTCGATTTGGACCGGTGCCAAAAGGTCGATCGCAGAGGTAGATGCGTGCACGGTAGGATGATATTATGGTAGGAAGATGAACTGTGGTAAAGATACGGAGACCCCAATAATATTTTGGGGATGAGTTGCGTTTCATATTATAGTGTCGTAAAATGACACTATGAAGTTGAGTTCGAAACACCAGAAGACCTTAGAATTGATCTTCGCTATTCCGGTGCGATCCGATATTTCATGGAATTCAGTCGAATCTTTATTCATAGCCTTAGGTGGCGAGCTCAGTGAAGGACGTGGATCCCGAATTAGGGTTGTGATCAATGGTGTGCGAGCGGTTTTCCATCGACCACATCCTCAGAAGGAAACAGACAAAGGAACACTGAAATCCGTTAGACGCTTTTTACATGAAGCGGGTATAATAGAAAAAAATAAATAGGTGACTATGTTAACACACAAAGGATACCACGGAAAAGTTGAGTTTGACGATGAAGCTGGTCTTTTTCACGGTGAAGTTGTTGACTTGCGAGATGTAATTACCTTTCAGGGAAAGAGCGTTGATGAGTTGGAACAGGCATTTCGCGATTCAGTTGATGATTATTTGGAATTCTGCCAATTGCGTGGCGAAGAGCCAGACAAGTCTTTTACAGGTCGGCTCATGCTCAGATTACCGTCTGATGTTCACCGTAACGTTTATGTACGTGCTAAAAAAGAGGGCAAAAGCCTCAACGAGTACATATCGGAAAAGCTTTCTATGGCGGATTAACCGTGCAATTTTTCTCGAACTATTCAGATGACCATCCCCGAACTGCTCAACTCCACCGCCCACAGGCCGTGGGAGATCCCGGCTGGCAGCTGGGCGTATTACCAGGAGTGGAACAACGCGGTGTTCCTGCATTGGGAAGTGGATCTTCAGGAGCTGCAGCAATTCGTGCCACCCGGCTTGGAGATTGACCTTTTCGACGGAAAGCCCTGGGTGTCGGTGGTTGCGTTCGACATGGAAAGGCTGAGGCCGCGGTTTTTGCCGTCATTTCCGCCCATATCGAACTTTGCCGAGATCAACGTTCGCACCTATGTATCGATGGCCGGCAAAACGGGTGTGACCTTTCTGAGCATCGAGGCTGCGAAAGGCATTTCGTGCAAGATAGCAACCGCCTTGTCTGATCTGCCCTACCGATACTCGAAAATGAGCCGGAATAGGGCCTCCATCACATCAGAAAATTCGAAACTGGGCGAGCGTCTCCACATCACATGCGAAGTGGGAGAGCCCTTGGTGGAGAAGACTGATCTTGACAGGTGGCTGACCGAGCGATATGCCCTGTTTCAGCACAGTGGTACATCCGTCAATCAATTTGAAATCCATCACCTCGAGTGGCCGATCCGTCGACTTGAATTAATGGATATCGAGCTCGACTATCCGAGATTTAGGAACATGATCAGACCTGTGCCTGACCTAGTGCATTATTCGCCGGGTGTGCAGGTGGTCGCCTGGGGCAAACAGAAGATCCGGATTGCCTGACAGGCGAAATTATGTGTGGGAACTAACCACACTGGGTTTTGCCTTTTACAGTTCGCATCATACCCACCGATAATAATTGTAAACGAGCCTGCACGTGCCCACCATGCACAAGAAGCCTTTCTTACCCGAAAAAACGTGCCCTGTGTGCAAACGACCCTTTACTTGGCGCAAGAAATGGGAGAAAGTGTGGGATGACGTTAAATATTGCAGCGACCGCTGCCGAACACATCGCAACAAGATATGAATACCGTCATCCTTTGGTTTCGGAACGACCTACGTGTACACGATAATGAGTCGCTGGTAGCGGCCTGCCAAAGCGGCAAGCGTATCCTTCCCGTTTTTGTACTGCCCGAGCGCGAGCTGCAACCTACCGCGCTGGGCATCTCCAAGATGGGCATCCGCAGGCTACGGTTCATGTTGCAGTCGCTGGAAGTTCTCCAAAAGAAGCTGAGTGAAATGGGTCTGCCATTGCAGTTCGCCGTGGGCGATCCGGGCACGCAGATCGTCCACCTTGCCAATGAACATGGGGCTGACGAGGTGTACATGCATGGCGAATCGGCTACCGAAGAGTACGAAGATGAGTCCGCCATAGAGGATGCCGGCCTCACCCTGTGGTCCTTTGAGGGGCAGTCGCTCATTCACCCCGACGACCTGTATCCGAGTCTCGACAAGCTGCCCGGGCATTTCACAGCATTTCGGAACAAGATGGAATCGCGATGGAACGTGCGGGATGAATTTCCTGTGCCAGTTTACAATGGTCCGGCGTGGGACCTCTCCCCCACTCCACTACCCACTGCCGACGATCTGCTGCCGGAGCAAAAAGATGCCGCCGATAACGATTTCTTTGTTGGCGGCGAGGACCA
>CAYWCV010000045.1:0-17601 GCA_964456845.1 uncultured Chitinophagales bacterium
AGCGAGAAGCGAGAAGCGAGAAGCGAGAAGCGAGAAGCGAGAAGCGAGAAAATGGTGAATGAAGATATCTGAGTCAAATAATCGTTCGAAAGAATCAAATCGGAGATCCGTCCAATGTGCTTCAGGCCATTGGCATAAGGTTGTGATTCTCGCTCTCGTTTCCTGCGTCTCGTTTCTCGTTTCCTGCGTCAACCCTTTCGCGCCGCGTGTCGACGAAACCAACATCTTCGAGGAGTTGCTGGGCGACCCCAGGAAGATCGACGGCTTTTACATACGCTTTCAGAATGCCTACCAATTCAGGGACACCACGCTTTATGGCCCATTAATCGACCCTGATTTCAACTTTATCTTCAGGGACTTCGACCGCAACGTCGACGTGACCTGGGGGCGCACCGAAGACATGAACAGCACCTACAACTTGTTTGTGCAAAGCCAGGATATCCAGCTGCAGTGGAACAACATCGTTCTGCAGGCAGTCAATCCAGAGGGCACCAGAGCCCAGATCGTGAGAAGATTCAACCTTTTGGTTGTGATCAACTCGAACGACATCATACGGACTGACGGGTCCGCCAACTTCGTGCTGGCACGCGCCGACAGCACGACAGCATGGAAACTGCTTCAATGGCGCGACGAATCCGAATTATAAACCTATCCATCACATCATGAAGAATACTGTCATCGTAGACGCTGTCCGCACCCCTATCGGATCGTTCGGCGGGTCGCTCGCAACCTTCTCTGCACCGGAACTCGGTGCTGCGGTCATTGCTTCGCTCGTTAAGAGGAGCTCCATAGATCCAGCCGTAGTCGACGAAGTAATCATGGGCAACGTGCTGAGCGCCGGAATTGGCCAGGCACCTGCCCGGCAGGCGGCACTGAAAGCCGGCCTGCTCCAAAAAACCCCAAGCACGACCATCAACAAAGTATGTGCATCTGGCATGAAGGCGGTCATGGTTGCCAATGGGCAGATCCAGACATCCGAAGCAGACATCGTGATTGCCGGCGGCATGGAAAGCATGAGTAACGTGCCCTATTATCTGCCGGCCTACCGCAACGGTGGACGTCTGGGTCACGGCCAAGTGCTCGACGGCATCATCAAGGACGGGCTATGGGATGTCTACAACGACTACCACATGGGCAGTGCCGCTGAACTTTGCGCACGCGAGCATAAGATCACCCGCGAAGACCAGGACGCCTACGCGATCGAGTCGTACAAGCGTGCCCAAGCTGCCCGCGATGCCGGACACTTTGAACGGGAAATAACCAAGATCAACGTGCGCGATCGTAAGGGCAACGTCACCGAGGTGCTTCACGACGAGGAAATCGACAAGGTGAACTTCGAGAAGCTGACGGCCCTCAAGCCCGTATTTGAGAAAGATGGAACCGTGACGGCGGCAAATGCGAGCACGCTCAACGACGGGGCTTCCGCATTGCTGCTGAGCAGCGAAGACCGTGCAAAAGAGCTTGGGCTGAAACCGGTTGCGCGCATCATCTCGCAGGCTAGCGCTGCAAAGGCGCCCGAGTGGTTCACCGTGGCACCGAACGATGCCGTACGCTTGGCCGTAAAGCGTTCCGGTCTCCAAATGGACGATATCGACCTGCTCGAAATCAACGAGGCCTTTGCCGTTGTTTGCATCGCCAACAATCAGCTGCTCGAGCTCGACCCTGCCAAAGTGAATATTTGGGGCGGGGCTGTAAGCCTCGGCCACCCTATCGGATGCTCGGGTGCACGCATCATCACCACACTGATCAATGCCTTGCGGACAACTGGCAAACGGTACGGTGTCGCAGGAATTTGCAATGGCGGCGGTGGCGCCTCTGCCATGGTGATCGAAATTTTATCATAAAATCTCCCGGTTCGCATACGATCACAACCCCTCCCGGCGTTTCAACTACATTGATCCGCTCGGAGGGGTATCGGTCTTATCAGTCCTTTCAATCGGGTGTCCTCTTGGCGTTGATAAAGCGTCGTTGTATCTTCATTACTTTAACTAAACCGCAGTCGTATCGCGATAAAGATACCAACTCTAGAATTGATCCTAACTGGATGCCCGCCAACCGGTATTTAATCGCCGTTACTGAAAGCCCCAAGGCTCTGACGCTGCACATAGTGGCGCTGTTGTTGCTCATGTTTGTGCCGCAAACAGCCTCGCAAGCCCAAAAGCTGGTCGTGGAGGCCGAAACGGGCGAGTTCATCGACTATCGCCTAGAGAACTTCAACCTCCGACAAGTGCCGCAGTATGAGCTGCTCATTCCATATGCGAGGGCCGAAAATTCATACAGGCTCCTGGATGTGAGGTACAAAATCGTCGAGTATGAGACCGACACCACCGATGTTTTTCGCGCGCAGCTTGGAAGTTTCGACTCCGACGTCCCATTATTCGAGACCTACAATTCCGGCTTTTTCCTCAAACAGGAGCATGCGGCCCTAAAAATCAACATCACAAGGGCAGACCCCAACAACAGGCTGCGTTACCAAGTGCTCGAGCAGGTGCGCTTCAGGGTCTACAAACACCTCCCGGCAGACAATGTGCCGGAATCGACCAATTTTGACGGCAGCAGCCCGCTTGCCACGGGTGTATGGTATAAAATTCCTATCAGCCGCAGCGGTCTGCACCGCCTCGACCGGACATACATCGCGAACTTGACCGGTTTGAACGTGGCCACCTTGGATCCACGCCGCATTCAGCTGTGGGCGGGCGGATTTGGGATGCTCCCCATGCGCAACAGCACCGCAAGGCCTGATTTCCGCCAGCTTCCGATCATTGTGAACGGCGAATCCGACGGACGCTTCGACACCGACGACTCCGTCATCTTTTATGCCGACGGACCTCAACGTGTGTTTTACAACACGAATACCAGCCGCTTCATACACGAAACCCACCTGTACTCGCAATTCACCTATGTCTTCATCACCGTGGGTGCGCAAAACGGGTTACGCCTCAGCCCTGCGCAGGCAGGCCAATCCACCGGGTTACTGACTACCTACACGGATTTCATATTCAAGGAGGAGGAAACGAACAAGATTGCCACGGAGATGCGATCGGGGTCTGAGTGGCTTGGTGAGCGCGTCACTGCCGAAAGCTTCGGAAACACATTGACACTGATGGATTCTGTGATCACCGAATTCGTGCCAAACTCGAATGTGCTCATTGATGCGCGTCTGGCGACTCGCAACCGCAACAACGCTCAGTTCGAAACCTTTTTTGGCACGCGGTCGGTCGGAATCATTCCATTTTCCGGGCTTGGCTTCGATTACAACAACGAAGAAGGTTCGTTTGGCTATGCCCAGAGCCAAATTCTGACCGTAACGAACGCAACATTGACCAACAACCGGCTTACCGCAACAAGCCGCTTCAGTGGCACCACGACTGCCGATGCACTTGGCTACCTAGACTATTCGCGCCTCTATATCCAGCGTAACCTGACAGCTGTAAACGGCAGGCTCTGGATTTACGCCCCTACAAACGTGGGGCCCAACACATTCTCCACGTACCGTCTGAGGGGCTTCACGTCAGCACCCCTTGTTTTTGATGTGACCAATCCCCAGAACCCCGTGCAATACGCTGCCATTTCGTCCGGAACGACGTGGGATGTTCTGGCCCCCTCCTCGCCTGGAAACAGGCTTGTTGCGGCCACATCTTTTCTAGCTCCAGCTGCTGCAACGTTGGTCCCGAACCAAAATCTTCGAGCCACGAGCTCGAATCCGAACTACGTCATCGTGGTTCCAGACGATCCGGCCTTCAGGCCTATTGCAGAGGAGCTTGCAGCGTTCAGGCAACAAAACGACGGGTTACGGCCGCTCGTTGTGTTGCAAGGACAATTGTTTAACGAGTACAGCGCCGGAGTGCCCGATGTTGTGGCGATACGTGATTTTGTTCGTCATCTATACATCAAGGCCGGTAACAACAAGGCATTGATGCCGCAATACCTGCTCATGTTCGGCAATGCCACTCACGACTACCGTGGAATTTATGGAACCGACATTTCCGAAAAGAATCTGGTGTTCACCTATCAGTCGAGGGAGTCATACCACAGGCTCGACTCGTTTGGTAGCGACGACTTCTTTGGCTTGTTGGACGAAAATGAAGGCGAGTGGAGACAAAACACCGTCACGGAGCTCGTCGACATCGGCATAGGGCGTCTGCCCTTCAACACCGTTGCTGAAGCGAACGTGCTTTTGGGTAAGCTCAAGACCTACGAGGACCCTTCCACCTTCGGCGATTGGCGCACCCTGTTCACCTACGCAGCCGACGACGACTTCCCCGAGCCTTTCCGCAACAGAGACCTGCACATTCTGAACGCCGATTCGACGGCAGAGTTCATCGACCGCGACGTGAGCGGTGTGCGGCTGCGCAAGATCTACGAGATCAACTATCCGGTCGAAACCACATCCGGAGCCCGATTCCGCCCATTGGCTAACCGCGATTTCATCAACAGCTTCAACGATGGCTCATTGATCGTCAATTATTCGGGTCACGGAGCCGAGCAGACCTTGAGCGACAGCCGCCTGTTTCAGTCCTCCGACATATCGCGACTCACGAACCGCGACAGGCTGTCCATCTTTGTGACCGCAACATGTTCATTTGGCCGCTTCGACGACCACTTGGATCAGTCTGGTGCTGAAAAGACCATGTTATGGCCCGATGGCGGCATCGTGGCTGCTTTTACCACTACTCGGGTCGTTTACACCAGCGAAAATCCGAACACCGTCAACTTTGGCCTGAACAGACGATTGTCGGGCTTCATGACCGAACGGGATCAAGATGGCCTGCCCTACCGCCTCGGCGACATCATGCTGCGCACCAAAAACGTGACTCAGAATGATCTGGGTGGAAGCTTCAACACACGAAAGTTCATCCTGTTGGGCGACCCGGCGATGCGCATCGGGCTTCCGCGGCAGCGAGCCGAAATCAGCCGCATTCAAGGCCAAGAAGTAAATGGCAGCCAATTGGTGACCCTTCGGGCACTCGACACGGTAACAATCGATGGCTCAGTCATCAACAGCGACGGCAGCGTGAACACATCCTACAATGGCGAAATAAGCCTCAAAGTGTACGACGGCGTGCGTGTCGTGCAGCTCCCGCAGCGTGAATGGATGCAAACGCTGCCATGCTACACGAAGACCTGCTCGTTCCGTGAGCAGAACGACCTGCTGTTCAACGGACGAGTCTCGGTGAGCAACGGCCAATATTCGGCAAACTTCGTGGTGCCAAAGGATATTTCGTACACGCAAAATCGTGGACGACTGCTAGTGTATGGCAAGTCGGGCAGTAACGATGCGGTCGGTTCGCTCTCCTCGGTTGTGTTCAACGGAATCAATTCGTCCGTGCAAAACGACAACCGTGGCCCGGAAATGACTGCCTACCTCGACTCCCCCGATTTTTCAGATGGCGCCATGGTGGGCAGCAATCCTAAACTCATCGTGGAGTTGAGCGACGAGACAGGAATCAACGCAACGGGCACTGGCGTTGGTCATGAGTTGGTCGCTATCCTGAACACCTCGCCCGAAAAGACGTTTGTACTGAATAACTTCTTCCAGACAAAATTGGACGACTATCGGTCGGGGAGCATCGAATTTCCAATCGATGGACTCACCGAAGGCGAATACACCCTTACCGTGCGTGCTTGGGACGTATTCAATAATCCGTCGGAAGAGGTGATCACGTTCAGGGTCGCAGACTCCGAAGATGTGATGTTGAGCAATGTGTTCAATTACCCAAATCCAATGAATAACCGCACCCGGTTTATGTTCGAGCATAACCAGCCGGGCAATCAACTCGACATAAGCGTGCGCATTTACACGCTCTCTGGGCGACCAGTAGCCCAGATCGACGAGTCGAGGGTATTCTCTACGTCGCAGGGATCGGTGGAGTGGTTCGGTTTCGACAACGACAACGACCGCCTCGCGACGGGCACTTACTTATATGTACTTAAGGTCACTGCCGAAACGAGCAAAGGCCGCAGAAGCAAGGATGTGATCGAAAAACTGGTGATCATCCGATAGACCAAATACCACCGAGTAACGTTTTCCGTATATTACAAGATTAAGCAATACATCAGAATCCTATGAAATCTGTCCTCAAGACACTGGCTTCGGCCTCCTTAGCAATTGTAGCTTTCGTCGCTCCGGTAAGTGCCCAGGTGGGTATCACTGGTGTGCCTTTCCTTCAGATTGAGCCAGACTCCCGTGCAGCCGGCATGGGTAACTCGGGTGTAGCCATTGCCGACAATGCGGCGGCCATTTTTTGGAACCCTGCTGGATTGGGATTTCAATCGGGGACACAGTTTTCGCTAACGCACTCCAACTGGCTCCCAACGTTCAACACCGACTTGTTCTACGATTATTTAGTGGGGAAACACCATATTGAGGGCATCGGCACCATCGGTGGCCACGTGACCTTCCTGAATTTGGGCGAGCAGACTCGAACCAATGAGAAGGGCGACAATTTGGGCACCTTCAGAAGCTATGACATTACGGTTGGTGCATCGTACGGCGTAGCCCTGTCAGAGAATTTGGCTTTGGGAACGGGCCTTCGCTTCATCTACTCCAATCTTGCGCCTGCTGTGGCCGTCGGTGGGCAGCAAGCCAGCAAAGGAACGACCGTCGGTGCCGACTTCGGATTGATGTACCAGACTACCGAGCGCCCGATCATGGGTAGAGATGCCCAGTTCCGTGCAGGCTTAAACCTTTCAAATGTTGGCCCTGGCATACAGTATTCCGACGAGGCTCAGAAGGATCCCATCCCGACGATGCTTCGCACGGGCATCGCATACATCACAGATTTGGATGAAGAGGGTTTCAACACCTTCACGGTCACTGCCGACGTGTCCAAGATCATGGCTCGCAGCGATACATCCGGAAACACCATGAACTTTACGGAAGCATTGCTTAAGTCGTGGGACACCTACACCTACAACAACGGCACCGAGTTTGTCGATGTGCCACTTGCTGAGCAGTTGATGTTTGGTGTCGGTGCCGAATATTGGTACGACCAGAAGTTCGCACTTCGTGGTGGCTACTACTATGAGAGCCCAAACAACGGCGACCGTCAGTACATGACCGTCGGTGCTGGCCTGCGCTACAATATGTTCGGCGTCGACTTCAGCTATGTGATCGCCCAAAAGGACGCGCCATTGGCTAACACCATCCGATTCTCGTTGCTGCTCAATCTTTAAACCCACGGCAGTATTGCCCTGATGACCGTCAAATCAATTTATGCCGGAAGGAGTTCAGTTAGTTGGCTTCTTCCGGTATTTTTTTTAGTGCTCACCTCGCCCTTCCTTACGGTAGTGGCACAAACGTCCAGTGAGCAGACGTCTGCGAGGGCCAAGTCTGCGAACCAGCTCGTTTTGCGCAATGAGGGCATCATCCGCGTATTTGCCGTGATGGTCGACTTTCAGCCCGACGACAACCGATTTACCACCGGCGACGGCACCTTCGATCCTGATTTCCTGAAGGATCCGGCCATCCCCATCACCATCGACCCACCACCTCACGACGCAGGCCACTTTGGGGCCCATCTTGATTTCGTGAAGGAGTACTATGAGAGGGTGTCTAACGGTAAGCTTCAGATCGAGTGGCAGATATATCCGGACGTGCTCCGAATGCCCAATAAGATGGAAGCTTATTCCCCGCTCGGAGAGGACGGCTCGCAGGACGGCAAGATCTTCGACTTGCTCGAGGACACATGGACAGCCCTTGCGGCTCGAGGAGGATTCGACTTCAGCGGCTATGACGAGGACAGGGACGCATTCATCCTGTTCCATGCGGGAGTCGGTAGGGACATCAACTTCCTGGGAACCAGCCTTGACCGAACCCCTCAGGATATCCCCAGCCTCTACATGAGCCTGGATGCCATGCAGCGCTTTGGCCAACAACCGGGATTTCAGGGCTTTGAAGTACCCAATACCTCTGGCGGTACCTTTCGGATCAAAAATACGCTCATATTGCCTGAGACGGAGTCAAGGCCAGGTACTGACGTGACGGAGACGCGGTTCGTGCTGCAACTGGGCATCAACGGGCTTCTGACGGCAACTCTTGGCAATCACTTAGGCCTTCCCGACCTGTACAACACCATCGACGGCTCGACCGCGATCGGTAAGTTCGGGTTGATGGACGGGTCTGGATTCTTCTCGTATTTTGGGATGTTCCCTCCCGAACCGTCGGCTTGGGAGAAGGTGTATATGGGCTGGGTGGATCCGATCGAGATAGACCCTACAAAAGAGGGAACATTCGAGGTACCGGCTGGCTCCTTGCGTCGGGAGAACAGCATCTATAAAATCCCTATTTCGAGGGATGAATATTATTTGGTAGAGAATCGGCACAGAGACACAGAGGGCGATGGCATACGCGTGAACGTGCGCACCCCGAATGGCACTATTGTGGAGCGTCGTCTTCCAATTTTTGACGACCTGTTTGGATCGACCTCAGCCGACTCGTTGCAAAAACTGTTGCCGGCTGGCGTGGTTGTGAGCGTCGACAACTATGACTGGAGCCTGCCGGGCGGGGTGGATCCCGGCGATGATGGGCGCTACGGCACCAGCGACGACCGTCTGCTCAATGGCGGCATCCTCATTTGGCACATCGACGAGGCCGTGCTGCGCTCGAAGGGTTACGGATCGGGCGTGAACAACAACCCACAGCGTAAGGGAGTGGACTTGGTCGAGGCTGATGGTTCACAGGATATCGGATTCAAGACCAGCAACCAATTCCTCGCAGGTTTTGTGAACGGAACGGCTTTTGATTTCTGGTGGTCAGGCAATGATGCGCGCGTCATAACGGCATCTAATCGGGAAATCCAGCTGTACGAAAACCGATTCGGTCCAGATACGACTCCTGCAACGGTCAGCAATACGGGTGCGGTTGCCTATTTCGAGCTGTTTGACTTCAGCGACAACCAGCCGGTGGCGCGATTCAGCATCCGGCCCGTAGCTTCAACGACGGTGGTCCCATTGCCGATCAATGCGCAGTTACAGGCCCCTGCCGTGAACAGGCCGTTAAACGTTGACCACTTCCCCGTTGGGCTTGGCATTCACTCCGTTGGGCAGGATACGGTGCTGCTGGCACCCGGTCGTTCCGGCTTGGATGTGATAGGCATCAGTGGCAGGCTTACGGGCCTGCGCCAGTCGCTTTTCGATGCCGAGCCACACCAACCGTTGGTGATCAATGACGCCGTCTACGTGGCACCAAAGGCATCCGGTCCATCGACGACAACCACCAAGGCCTACCGGTTCGATGGCTCATCGTACACGCAGCTATGGCAAACAGCCGGCGCGGGCTCATCTATCGGCTTCCTGAGCCAGTCGACGAGCGGAGTCCTTGACTTCGATCTTGGCACACGACGGATATCGGCCGTTGACGGCTCGACCATAACTCCATTTCCGTTGCCCGTGCAATGGACATCCCAGGTCGCGGGAAGGCGCTTCGAATTCACGCAGGCATCCCTGAAGAGTCAGGATGGTTCCTTGGAGTGGACCGTGCCAAACACGGGTGGATTCAAGGGCTACGCAGCCGCATTTCAACCGGAAACGGGATCGGGTGGGGCCGCCTTGATTTACCGAAATGATAGTTGGCGCATCCTATCGGACCGTCACCCCGATACCAAGCTGATCAATGAAGGCAACTTGCTTGGTTGGCCGGCGATTGTCGATTGGGATGGGGATGGCAGGGTTGATGTTGTCGGTTTGAATGAAACACGCAACCAAATTGAGGCAGTCAACCAAGATGGGGGTTCGTTGAACGGGTTCCCACTGAGTGCACCCACCGGCATGCGTTTCGTTGGAACGCCTCTGTTTGCGACGTTATCGGGCGATTCGGAGGCCATGATGTTGATCACCGCCGCCGACAGCTTATCGATGGTGATATTGGCCTATGACCGGCAGATGCGCCCCATGGCGGGTTTTCCGCTCCTTGTCGGGAGTTTGACCCAAACAGACGACCAACCGATCCATCCGGTTTTGCATGGACCGATTCTGTATGCGGCAGCACCGAACGGTGAAATCAAAGCCTGGAGATTTCCTGACATCGAGAACGTTCAATGGGGGTCGCGTTATGGCAGCTTCGAGAATGGAAAAGTGACTGGCCCGCTCATCGACAGCCCAACAGCCTTGCCCGGTGTCTCCCTCTTGGATGCCGACGAAACCTATAACTGGCCGAATCCGGCGGACGACATCACCCACATCCGATTTAAGACGAGCCGTCCGGCATCCGTCGAGATCCGCCTGATCTCCCAAGATGGCAAGACCGTCTTCACCACTATGATGAACACACCCGGCGGCTTGGCCACCGAGATCCCCATCCAAACCGACCGCCTTGGAAACGGGGTGTACTACGCCAACGTAAAGGCGACAGCAGATGGTGAGAGTGAATCACGAACGATCAAAATTGCGGTGATTCACTGATGAGAACACGACTCTTCCATATCCTTTACGTTGTGGGTTTTGCGATGGCTGCACTGCTGCCTTTGAGAGCACATTCGCAAGCTATCGATCCGTCATTGTTGATCTATCCCTACAACCATCTCAAATGGTACACTCTCGAATCGGACAACTTCCAGGTCCACTTTCAGGAGGGCAACGACAGGACCGCCCGTGTAGTGGCACGAATTGCGGAGGAAGTCTACGGCCCAATAACCGACCTCTATCGGCACAAACCTGACTCAAAGGTGAGCATTGTGCTCAAGGATCGCGAAGATTACTCGAACGGTGCGGCCTACTTCTTCGACAACAAGATCGACATCTGGGTGCCTGCGCTCGATTCTCCCCTGCGCGGCACCAACAACTGGCTAAGGAATGTGATCACCCACGAGTTTGTGCACATCGTGCAGATTCAGGCTTCCATGAAGCGTTCACGTAGGCTTCCGGGCATCTACTTGCAATGGCTCGGATACGAGAATGTGCGTCGACCCGACGTGTTGTACGGCTATCCAAACGCAATTATGACCTACCCCGTCTTTTCGATGAACGTACCGGCTTGGTTTGCCGAGGGCACAGCCCAGTTCATGCGATCCGACCTGAGCTACGACACTTGGGACGCGCATCGCGACATGATCATGCGCACCCGCGTGCTAAACGGAACCGCCCTGAGCCTGGACCAGATGGGCACCTTTTCGAATAAGATCGCCATCGAACGCGAAGTGACCTACAACTCCGGGTTCGCCTTCAGCCGCTATCTGGCCGACCGATTCGGAGAAGACGTTCTCTACGAAATATCGGACGCACTCTCGCGCAAGGATGTACACACCATTACGAATGCCATCGGAAAAGTGACGGGCGTAAACGGTTACAAGGTGTACGACGAGTGGATCGAATCATTGCGCATCGCTTACACCTCAGGACTTGAGGGCGTCCCGATCGACGACAACAGCCTGATCGAAGCCGAGGGTTTCGTGAACTACTATGCCACCCTGCATCCCGACGGCAAGCGCCTGTTCTACCTCTCGAACCGTGGGCGCGACACCTACCGTGCTTCGCTGTTCGTCACCGACGTGAGCGGAGACGACAAACAGATGGTCTATGAGGCCGATGTGACGGGTTCTGACCATGTGCATACGCTAAGCTGCGGTCACTCGTTCGAGTTCAGGCTGAGACCCGACAACTCGGCGTTCAGCATTTCGCCAGACGGTAGCTCGTTGGTATTCAGCCAAGTTCGTCTGAACACGTTTGGCGAGACGTACCGCGACCTGCATATCATGGATTTGAACGACACCAAAAAGATTCGCCGCATCACACGTCACGCGCGTCTTCACGAACCTTCGTACACACCCGACGGCAAGAGCATCGTGGCCGTGTACACAGATGACGGCACGCAGAACATCGTGATGGTGGATCCTGATACCGGCGAAATCACACCCATGACCGAACACAGGTTGGGCGAGCGGGTGTATCGACCGATATTTTCCCCGGACGGTACATGGATTTACTTCTCCTACGCCGACTTGGGGCATCGCAGCATTCGCCGTATCAATGTGCTGACGAACGAAGTCGAATCCGTCTTGGAAGATGACAAGGTCGATTTCAGGGATCAGTTCCTTTCATCTGATGGCTCCGCCTTGTACTACGCCGCAGACCGCAACGGGATCTTCAACATCTGGAAATTGGATATCGCAAGCGGGGTTGAGACCCAGCTCACATCCGTACTTGGAGGTGCCTTTATGCCGACTGTGACACATGACGGCACCCTTGTGTTCTCTGAGTACAAATGGGACGGATACAAGCTGGCAAAGATGGGCATTGGCTCCGAAAATCGGGCAATTGCACAGTCGTATCGTAAACCGGTGTACGGCTTTGATGTCGCGTCATCGACCGAAAGCATTGCTTTGCTGAACGAATTCGACGACAGACCACTCGATTTTGTGACACCATCTCAGATGTCGGCTGTCGATACGTCGTCCGTTCAATTGAACGATCCGAACATCAGGGGTGCCTCCGGCGAAATGCAGCTCAAGCGGTACGATGATGTATTCACCTCGTTTAGCTTCTATCCGGCTATCCGTTTCGACAACTACTCCAAGCTCAACGGCACGAACACCAGTTTGATCAACCGTGGAAGATGGGGTAAGCTCGGAAGCAACCTATGGCGTGATTTCAAGGCTGGTGTCTATCTTACTTCGAGGGATGTTACCGACAAGTTCACCATCTTTGGAGGCGCCTTGCTCGGTTTGGGCTCGCTCGAAAGCGACGGTGCCGGCGACTTCATCAGTCCGAATCGGCTCGTCAAGCTCGACCGCGACATGTTCCTCCAGGTGGACTACAACGGATTGCCGTTCATTAAGCGCCATTGGTCACCCACAGTAACGCTTGAGCTCACCAGTATTCGCCGTAATGTGAACAACGGCTTGAGCATTGAGGAGTTCCCCTGCATATCTTGTCTGCCCGACACTTCGTTCGCCGACATTGCATACGACATATTCGAGGCTGCGATCTATTTCAGAAGCAAGCTTCGCAGTTACGACTATGTGGAGCTCGGTGCCAGCTACAGCCCTTACCGAGTGGCGACCAGCTCCTTTTTGTCGAAGGAATATCAGGCTGAAATCGCAGGATCATCATCACGCTACTACATCGGCTCAAGGTTCACCGCCGCCTACGTCATGAAGCTCGACCTGCCCCACCAACACAGCGACATCGCCCCGATTGGTCTGCGTGGCTGGCTCCGGTACAATTACGAACCGAGCCGTCTGCTTGAGAAGTACTCGATCGACAACGGCCAGCTCAATCCTGAGTACCAGAATAACCAAAACCATAGCGTCGAATTGTTTGCCAGGTATGGATTTAAGGTCAAGAACCAGTCGTTCCAAGTTAACTTGGCGGGCCTTGCGCAAATTACGACACCGGGCGACGACTTCTTTCTAAATTACTACGGCGGGATAACGGGTATGCGATCATATCCATTTTTTGCCCTGGGCGGATACCGTACCATCCATTCGACCGTTTCATGGAATGTACCTGTTTGGAAACGCATCGACCGGCAGTTCAACCGCTTCACGATCGACAAAGTGTACACACGCGTGTTCACCGAAGTCGGAAATGGCTGGGGCAATCCGATGTCGGACGACGAGAAGATCAAGACGGGCATAGGCGCTGAATTGCGTGTCGGGCTGGTATCCAACTACATGCTTCCGACGAAATTCTTCGTAAGCGCCGCCTACGGATTCAATGACATCACGGTGAACCTGCCGGAGCAGTTCATAACGCCGACGGGTGCATCGACGGTTAAGTACGGAAGGGAAATCCTCCTTCACTTCGGGCTGCTATTCGACTTTGAATTGTGACTTTATGAAATCATACCTCTTTTTTCTCCTGTTTCTGTTTACATCGGGCAAATCGCCTGTATTTGGACAGAATGTCATCGCTGTCGATGACACCTTGTCGTGGATGGTGATTGGATCAACACCTGCAAATCAACACTTTAAGCCATCGATCGAGTGGTATGAAGATTTAGTCGTCATGGATGGGCTCAATGCATCATCCGGCAAGCGTTCGGTAGGCTTGGCGTTCGTCAGCTCGGCGTTGGTACCGGGCCTAGGGCAGGGTGCTGTCAATAACCAATGGGTCAAGACGGGGATCTTTGTCGCCTTGGAGGGCGCGGCATTATACGGGCATTTCAAGAACCTGGACTTGGGTCGAGACCTTGAGCGCGGTTATTGGGAGTACGTCGAAACGGGTTGGAGCGCGGCCAAATATGTCCAGTTTCTGGTCGATTACAACAACTTTTATTTCCCCAACAACCGAAAAAGCTACAACGACATCGCCACAAGCGGATCCAATTTGGCCGCACTCATTGCGAGCGGAAACTTTCCGGCAAACGTACGACAAGAGTGGCCGTTGATCGACATTCAGAAACTGCGCCAACTTGAGTCGCAGATTTTGTACGGTGGCACAAGTGGTAACGCATTTTCCCACTTTCTGCCCGACTACGGCTCCCAACAATATTACGAGCTGGTAAGTAAGTATTTTCAGTTTGGACCGGGTTGGAAGGATTTCAACGTACCTGTAGATCAGATCAATTGGGAACTCGAGGGCATGTCGGATGCTTGGCTGGCGGGTGCAGCAAAGTCAAAACGGTTTAACGATCGGCTTCGTACAGCCAGAAATATGGCGAGTATCGTTTTCGTGAACCATATTGTCTCTGGCTTTGACGCATTGTTCTCGGCGAGGCTCCATAATCACCGCATCGAAACTGCCTTCTCACCCGTCGATGGCGGCACCCTTTATCTGAGTGTGCACTTTTGATGGGCCGATAAACCGTTGTATTTTTCTGCATGGCCAAAAACTTAAAGCCCATTTTACGACAGACACTTTACTACGGCGCCGGCCTAGTGGTCGTTGGCTTTCTCTTGGTAGTCTTATTCGACCAATTGGTGATGCCCTCATATACAAAACATGGTCGTGGTCTCACTGTGCCCGATGTCACAAAAATGTCCTTGCCTGAGGCGCGATTGATCCTCGAGCGTTCCGGCCTGCGCGACTCATTGCTTGACCAACGATTCAACGCAGATTTGCCGCCAGAGTACGTCGTCGACCAATCGCCGACACCCGGTTCGATTGTAAAGCCAAACCGGACCATTTACCTTACCATCAACACGACGACTCGTCCACAGGTGACGGTGCCCGATACCCGAAACTTGTCCCTGCGCAATGCCGAGTTACAGTTGCGCAATTACGGCCTTACCGTCGGCGAGATCAGTTATGTCTCCTCCCTGTTTAAGAATAGTGTTGTTGAACAGTCAATTCCACCCGGCACACAAGTCGACCGGGGCACACCCGTCGACATCGTTGTGAGCGACGGTCTTGGGCAAAATCTTGTAGATCTGCCACAGCTGATCGGCCTTCCGTTAGTTGAAGCCCAGTTGATGCTTCGTGAACGCAATTTGCGCATCGGATCCGTACTCTACCAAGCATCGAACCGCTACCCCGTCGACTATGTGATCTCCATGAAACCGGACGATGTCGACAGCCTTCAGGAAGGCAGCCTCATCGACTTGATCTTATCACGCGCCCTCAACGCTGAGGAAGAAGAGGAAGGCCGCCCATTAAACACCATGCCACCAGACACAACCCGTTACAGACGATGAATTTCAAGCCTGGAAAACCAGTCGTGGCACCATCCATCCTCTCGGCCGACTACACCCGATTGGGAGAGCAGTTGGACGACCTGCGTGCATCTGGGGTGCAATGGATCCACTGCGACATCATGGACGGTCATTTTGTGCCAAACATCAGTTTCGGACCGATGATTGTGGCCGCAGCCCGCAAGGCATGGGAGGGCTACATGGACGCCCACCTGATGACCTTCCATCCCGACGACTACCTGAAGGCACTTGTTGATGCCGGTGCGAATATGGTGACCGTACATCAGGAGGCGGTGCCGCACCTTCACCGCTCTGTAATGACTATTCGTGATGCAGGCCTGCAGGTTGGTGTGGCCATCAACCCAGCCACACCGGTCCACATGCTCGACATGATCATACACGAGGTCCATCTGGTGACCGTCATGAGCGTGAACCCTGGTTTCGGTGGGCAATCATTCATACCTTCCACCTACGACAAAGTGCATCAGCTTGACCAAATACGCAAGAGGCTGGGGCTCACGTTCCTCATCGAAATCGACGGGGGTGTCGGAGCCGGGAACATTCAGCAGCTTGTGCGCGCCGGAGCCGACGTCTTGGTTGCCGGCAACAGTGTTTTTGCATCCAAGGAACCCGGTGCCGAAGCCAAACGTTTACAGGAACTCGCAGACACTGCGCATATCCACCTGACCTGAACACCTACATGATGAACGACACCCAAGCGCCTATTCTGGAAGACATCACCATCGACATTGAAGGCATAGACCCTTCCGTTTTATACGGCGCCCGCGACCAACACCTGCAACGGCTGGAAGTCGCATTTCAAGGGGTGATTCTGTCTGCCAGGGGCAGCTATCTGCGCATTCGGGGCGAATCGCAACAAGTGGCTGCCGTTCAGGCTGCCATCAAAGACCTGATCGACGTCGCCGCACGGAAGGGCCAGATCACGGAAGACGACATCAACCTGGTGGTTGCGATGCAACTCAGCCACGATGCTAGCAAGTTGCCATTGATGGCGGGTACCGACGTGATCCTGAAAACGCACACCGGCGACCTTGTGCGGGCCAAGACCATCAACCAGAGAGTGATCGTCGATGCCATTACCCGAAACGACATCGTGTTCGCCATTGGTCCTGCCGGCACCGGCAAGACCTACACCAGCGTGGCACTGGCAGCCCGTGCGCTCAAAGACAAGCAAGTGCGAAAGATCGTGCTGTGTCGCCCGGCAGTCGAGGCCGGCGAGAATTTGGGATTCCTCCCTGGTGGACTCCGCGACAAGATCGACCCCTATCTGCGGCCACTCTACGACGCACTCGAAGAGATGATCGAGCAGGAAAAGCTGGAGGCGCTCATGGCAAAGAACATCATTGAGATCGCCCCGCTCGCATACATGCGCGGACGCACCCTCAACAACGCCTTCGTTATCCTGGATGAGGCCCAGAATGCCACCCGCACGCAGCTCAAGATGTTCCTCACGCGTCTGGGTGTTAACAGCCGCGCCATCATCACAGGCGACGTCACCCAAACCGATCTCCCCACTTCGAAGGAGAGCGGCCTGATGCGCATCCATGAAATCCTGGATGGTATCACTGGCATCGGGTTCGTGTACCTGAACGAGCATGACGTGGTTCGCCACAAGCTGATCCGCGACATCATCAAAGCCTATGACAAGCACGAGAAGGCGGACGCCGAACGCAAGGAGTTGCGCAAGAAGCCCGATCAGGAGGACCGCTGATGTCAATCACTGCGTTGTATTGCGGCACGTACAGCGTCGGACTCGACAAACAGTTCCACCCGATAGACCGGAATGCTCCTGCCGGAAAAGGGGCTCTCAAACTCAGCATTAACCCGTTCCTGATTCAGACGGGCACCCACAACATCATCATCGATCCAGGTTTGGGGGAGTTTGGGGTGGGCGTGTCACAGCTTGAAATCCACCGTCAGCTTCAGCAGCATGGACTCACGGAATTCGATATCACCGACGTGATATGCTCACACCTGCACTACGACCATATCGGTGCACTGGCCCATCGAA
>CAYWCV010000046.1:0-17544 GCA_964456845.1 uncultured Chitinophagales bacterium
TTGCTAATGATTGTTAATAATTGCTCGTAATTGTTTTTCGCCGTATCTTTCCCAACTGTGATAATTTCCACTGTTAAACCTGTCTAACGTGAGCAAGACATTCTTCCAGACATATTCCGCCAAACCTACCGACATCGACAAGAAGTGGGTATTGGTCGATGCCGCAGGGGTGCCGCTGGGTCGTCTGGCCAGCCATATCGCCACCATCCTGCGTGGCAAAAACAAGCCGATGTTCACACCCCATATGGACACCGGCGACAACGTAGTAGTAATCAACGCCGAGAAGGTCGTATTGACGGGCAAGAAGATGACCGACAAGCTCTACTTCAGCTACTCTGGTTACCCAGGTGGCGAGAAGTACGTGACTCCGGAAGTCATGCTCAAGAAAAACCCTTCGTTCCTGGTGATGAACGCCGTCAAAGGCATGATCCCAAAGAACCGCCTCGGCCGCAAGCTTATGACCAACATCCGCGTGTACGCAGGACCTGTTCATAATCAAACCGCCCAAAAACCCGAACCAATCAGTTTCTGATATAAATGGCTCAAATCAACAAAATCGGACGTCGCAAGACCTCCACGGCACGTGTCTATGTAAAGCCTGGGTCGGGTGCATTCCTCGTTAATGGCAAGCAGATGGAAGAATACTTCCCTGTGTTGGCGCATCAGATGACGATCAACTTCCCGTTGCAGCAGACAGACAACGTGGGCAAGTTCGACATCAAAGTTACCGTGCGTGGCGGTGGTGTTACCGGCCAAGCCGACGCCATCGCTCTGGGTATCTCCCGCGTCATTGACAGCATTCAGCCAGAGATGCACTCCGTACTCAAGTCGCACGGCCTTTTCACACGCGACAGCCGAATGGTCGAGCGTAAGAAGTACGGCCAGCCTAAAGCCCGTAAGCGTTTCCAATTCTCGAAACGTTAATACGGACCTTACAGCACCGGCAACACTTCCGTTGCCGGCCACGTGCGCGACATCGTTTCAAAATACACATACGCAGGGATCGGTGGTCTGGGTGCCCTCCCGGGTTGGACGACCGAGCGGATCTGCGTAGAGGTTCTAACTCAAATCATACCATAAAATGCCACAAGCAGCTTCCATAGAGGAACTCCTCAAAGCAGGTGCCCATTTCGGCCACCTCACACGCCGTTGGAACCCGAAGATGAAAGATTTCATCTTCATGCAACGCAACGGTATCCACATCATCGACCTTAACAAGACCCACAAATACCTGCAGCAGTCGCTCGACGCCGTTGCACGTGTGGCTCGCTCCGGCAAGAAAGTGTTGTTCGTCGGCACCAAGAAGCAGGCTCAGGAAATTATCAAGCAAGAGGCACTGCGTTGCGAAATGCCGTACGTCACTCACCGTTGGCTGGGTGGTATGCTCACAAACTTCTCAACGGTGAAGAAGAGCATATCCCGCCTCGAAGAGATCGACACCATGTCGAAAGACGGTACCTACCAGAATATCACCAAGAAAGAGCGCCTGATGCTCGATCGTGAGAAGGAGAAGCTCGAGCGCGTGTTGGCCGGTATCGCTAACATGAACCGTCTGCCAGGCGCCATCTTCGTGGTCGACACCGTGAAGGAAAGCATCGCGATGGAAGAAGCCATCAAGCTGAACATCCCGATCTTCGCCCTTGTCGACACCAATTGCGATCCCGACATCCCAGATCATATCATCCCCTGCAACGACGACGCCGCAAAGACCATCGAACTGATCGCTCGCAACTTTGCCGATGCCATCATCGAAGGCCTCGCAGAGCGTGAGGCTATCCAGGAAGAGCAACTCGTTGCCGAAGCCACCACATCGGTGCGCGAAACCGGCGAAGAGAAGAAAGTGGTGATGCGTTCGCGTCGCAATCGCCGCACCGGCGACTCAGCGGCTTCTGACGAAGAGTAAATCCCCATCCCAAAATTAGAGTCCGTATCATGAACATCTCTGCAACAGACGTCAAGAACTTGCGCGAGCAAACTGGCGCCGGCATGATGGACTGCAAGAAAGCTTTGGCCGAAGCCAACGGCGATTTTGATCTTGCAGTTGAAATCTTGCGCAAAAAAGGACAAAAAGTATCCGAAAAACGAGCCGACCGCGATGCCAACCAAGGCACTGTCGTGGTTAAGCTGTCAGACGACGGTACCCACGTGGCAGCCATCTCGCTGAACTGTGAAACCGACTTCGTTGCCCGCAACGAGGAGTTTCTCCAGGCAGCCGACGACTTCGCCACTATGGTATACGGCAACGACATCTCCGATATCGACAGCCTGAAAGATCAGCCTTACAAAGGCATCACCGTAGGCAAATACCTTGACGACCTCATCGGTAAGATTGGTGAGAAAATTGCCGTCAATGCACTGCATAATATCAAGACGGATGGTCAGCTCGTAACCTACATCCACCCAGGCAACCAACTTGCCGTGATCGTGGAGTTCGGCGGCAAACTCAACACCGCCGATAACGGTCGCGATGTGGCCATGCAGATCGCAGCCATGCGCCCAATTGCCGTCACCAGCGACCAAGTCGACGCAAGCATCCTCGAGAAGGAGCTCGAAATTGCCAAAGAACAGCTCATCAACGAAGGCAAGCCTGTCGAGATCGCCGAAAAAGCGGCTCAAGGCAAACTTCGCCGATTCTTTGAGGAGTCCGTCCTTCTCGAACAAAAATTTGTCAAAGACAACAGCGTAACCATCGCCCAGTTCCTCAAGAACTCAGGCGAGCCGACTGTGAAGGCGTTTTGGCGCCTCCAACTCGGCGAAACCGCCTAATCCGCGACATCACCAAATTAAAAGGCTACTTGATTCAAGTAGCCTTTTTTTTGCCCAAATTTCCGATATTGCAACCATGTCAAGCTCATATAAACGCATTCTGCTCAAATTGAGCGGTGAATCACTACTTGGAGAACAGGGACACGGCATCGACGGGGTCGTGCTCGAGCGTTATGCCACCGAAATCAAGGATGTCCACAGCGAAGGATTTGAAGTCGCAATCGTCATCGGCGGCGGAAACATCTTCAGAGGAGTCAAAGGTGCGACTGCCGGGATGGACCGCGTTCAGGCCGATTACATGGGAATGCTGGCGACCATGATCAACAGCATGGCGCTGCAAGACGCCCTCGAGCGCAAGGACGTGCAGACACGCCTTGTGTCTGCCATCCGCATGGAGCAGATCGCCGAACCTTACATCCGCCGCAGGGCGGTTCGACACCTGGAAAAGGGTCGTGTCGTCATCTTTGGGGCCGGTACAGGTAACCCATACTTTACAACTGACACCGCGGCATCGCTGCGCGCCATCGAAATCGAGGCCGATGTGATCCTCAAAGGGACCAGAGTCGACGGTGTTTACGACAAAGACCCCGAAAAGCACAGCGACGCGGTTCGTTTCGAACGCATCACCGGCGACGACATCATCCGAAAGAACCTGAATGTGATGGACCTCACGGCGTTCACATTGTGCCGCGACAACCGCACGCCCATCATTGTGTTCGACATGGACGCCCCCGGCACCCTGCGAAGGGTCCTTCACGGCGAGGATGTCGGTACCACCGTCTTTTGGGAGTGACGAAACACATCGAGCATTGAGCATTGAGCATTGAACATTGGTGGAACGTTATCGTATTTGTGCTTTAGTTGTGTAGCTCGATGATCAATGCTCGATGCTCGATGCTCGATGATAAAATTCGTATCTTCAGCTAAAACATGAATCAAACAGAATCTTATGTTAGCGGAGTTTAAGGAGATTTACGACAAGGCGGCTATTGACATGGATCATGCCGTCGACTTCTTCAAGCGGGAAATCAGTCATATCCGAGCCGGAAAGGCCAATCCTACCATGCTTGAGGGTGTAAAGGTTGAATACTACGGCTCAGTGATGCCATTGAATCAGGTTGCCAATATTTCGGCCCCCGAAGCCCGCATGCTGACCGTGCAACCATGGGACAAATCCATGATCGGTCCCATCGAGAAGGCCATCATGTCGGCTGGTCTGGGCTTCAATCCCCAAAATGACGGTGTTCTTATCCGCGTTCCGGTACCAATGCTTACCGAGGAACGCCGTTTGGAACTGGTCAAGGTAGCCCGTGAACAGGCAGAGCGTGCGCGTATCGGTATTCGAAACGCTCGCCGCGATGCCAACGATCACATCAAGAAAAAGCAGAAAGACGATTCGCTCCCTGAGGACGCACGTTTCGAGGCTGAAGACAACATCCAAAAGCTGACCGATAGCGAAATCGCAAAGATTGAAGAGCTGCTCCAAATCAAAGAAAAAGAGATCACGACCGTCTGATTGTGATCAATGGCAATATTGTGGCCTGAAACGCTGATCCATGTACCTTGCCGAACTCGATCTGCACGGCTTTAAGAGCTTTGCACAAAAGACCAGTATTCGCTTCGACGACGGCATAACAGCCATCGTCGGACCGAACGGGTGTGGCAAGTCGAACATTGTCGACGCATTGCGCTGGGTTCTCGGAGAACAGAGACCCACACTGCTGCGTTCGGCCGCCATGAGCAACGTCATCTTTAACGGAACCGCATCGCGCAAGCCCCAAGGCATGGCCGAAGTTTCGGTCACGATCAATAACAACAAGGGGATATTGCCCGTCGAGTATACCGATGTGACCATCACCCGAAGGCTGTACCGCAACGGCGACAGTGAGTACCTGCTCAACAAGACGCCTTGCCGATTAAAGGATATCGTCGAGCTTTTCATGGACACGGGTATGGGTTCGAACGCCTATTCTGTGATCGAACTCAAGATGGTCGAAGACATCCTCAGCGACAAGAACCACGACCGCAGGCGTCTGTTCGAAGAAGCCGCCGGAGTTACCAAGTACAAGGACAAACGCAAGCAGACGTTCAAGAAGCTTGACGAGACTCAGGCCGACATGACGCGCATCGAGGATATCCTCCTGGAAGTGCGCAAGAATGTGAACAGCTTGAACCGTCAGTCAAATCGGGCACGCCAGGCCAAAGACCTTGAAGAGGAGCTGCACCTGTTGGATCAAGCGGTTTCGAGGATGGAGTATCGTCGCCTGCAAGACCAGCTGCAGCCGTTGCGCCAAAGGCTCACTGACGTGGAGGCCGAAAAGGAACAGCTTCAACGCGACATAGAAGAGGCCGAGCACTCGAAGCAAATCGCCGAAGTGCAGCTCGCTGAAAAGGAGCTCCGTCTGAGCGAAACCCAGCGCGAGCTCAGCGAAATCAACGCAACAATACAGCAGGTGCAAACCGACATCCGCATTGCAACCGAACGTGTCGAATCGGAAGAGAGGAATATCCGCCAGTTTGAAACGGACGTACTTGCCGGCGAAGACGAAATCCGAACTCAACGTGCTGCCATCAAGAAGTGGGAGGATGAACGGGATCTGCTGGCTTCGACGCTCACTGAAGCCGATGTAGAACTAGCTTCTGCCCAGTCGGCCTACCTAGAGCTTGAGGCGAGCGTCAAAGCTGTGCGAGCACAGCTGGATGCCGCAAACACGGCATATACGAAAGCCAACGCTCGTCTCTCGGAATTGCAGGCCTCGCGCATCCGCATTGAATCAAGGCTTGAAAACGGTGCCGAGGAAGTCGTGCGACTCAAACAGCAGATGGAGTCGGCCGATCAAGAGCTCGCGGAAGTATCTGAAGAGAACAAAAAGCTTGATGCGGAGTTGCGGGCCGCCAAAATACATCATGAGCATTCCGAGATGCGGTACGATGAGGCCATCAAGCGAAGAGAAGTCCTTGTGGCCGAGAGCAATCGACTTAAAGACGTGATCAGAACGCATACGGGCGTCATCCAAGGGTACGAACGGGAGATCGAACTGCTTCAGAATATCGCAAAGTCGCAGGAGCACTTCCCGGAAAGCGTTCAGTTCTTACTTGCTCACAAAGGGGACTTCAGCTTTGCCGCCGTGGTGACAGATCTGCTTTCAACAAAGCCGGACCTTTCGGTGGCCCTTGAATCCGTACTTGGTGAGGCGTGCAATTATTTGGTGCTCGGCAACGAAGCTGATCTGAGTACCGCATCCAAGTTGCTGAGTGAAAACAAGAAGGGCAGGGCGACGTTAATCGCAGCATCACGGCTTACCGGAGAGTATGAAGTGCATCCCGAATCGATAGCCCTGCAGGTCCAGTGCGACCGTAAATGGGTCGGCCTGCGGAACCTGCTGCTGGGTCATGTTGTACTACTCGAAGCTGGTGCCGAGCCTAAAGAAGGAACCACGGGAGTTACGGTCGACGGTGACGTGATCACACGCGAGTCGTTTGTGAGAACCGGAAGCCCCAACGCAAGTACGGGCATCAGAACAAGCCTCAAAGAGAAGATCATGTCGCTTGAGAAGCGGATCATGGTTTCCGAGGATGCCTGCGACGACGAGCAGCACACTCTCAAGAAGGTTGACCGAGAGCTCGAAGAGCTTGACCTCTCATCGCTCAGCAACGTGGTCAAGCAGTCGGAACAGAGCATCAGGAGGATAGAGTCGCAAAGGAGCGGTCTTTCTGCACGGCTTCACATGCAGGGGCGCAACCATGCCCAAATGAAGCAAAGGCTCGATGCCATCACGGCCGAAAGGGCTGATTTGGAAGCAAAGATGAATGCGATACAGCCGGAGGCCCAATCCATCCAAAACCAGATCAAGGAACTGTTTGAATCGGTAGCGGAACTGCGCAGTGCAACGGAATTATCTGAGCAGAACCGGAACAGAGCGCAGAGTAAGTACAACGAGACCAAGCTTGCACACCAGAATCTGCAGAACAAACTTGACAGTGCCCTCCGCGAAATTCAACGCGCCAACGAACAAATTGAATCGATCAAAAACCGGGTTCAACAGCGTGCCGAAACAGCCAAAAGGGCAAAGGACCTCATCATCGAATATCGGAGCCAGATTGATGGGTCGAAGTCGAAACTCAGTCACCTCGATCGCGACCGCGTACACGCCAGCGGCCTACGGGATCAAGCCGATGAGGACTGCATGAGGGAGAGAGGGCGTATCAAGTCGATCGACGACGCGTTGCGCACCATCCGCCACAATCGTGAACAATCTCTTGAGCTGCTTCATGAGCTTGGCCTTGCCAAGAACCAACTCGAATTGGATGCAAGGCACATAGCCGATCAAATATTCGAAAACTACGGTCTCTTGATGGATGCCATCGAGGCCGTGCTGCCCGAAGGGATGAGCGTGGCTGAGGCTAAGACCCGTTTGATCGACGTACGCCAAAGGTTGAAGAACATCGGAGAAGTGAACCCGCTAGCCATCGATGAGTATGAAAAGGAACTCGAGAGGTTGAACACGTTCGAGACCCAGATGGCAGATCTCCGAGAAGCCGACTCAAAATTGCGGCAGACCATCAAGGAAATCAATGACACGGCCCAAGACCGTTTCCTGTCGACATTCAATGACATTAGGGCAAATTTCAAGACGGTATTCAGCACGCTTTTCAACGAAGATGACGAATGCGACCTCATTCTTGAAGAAGACAAGGTTGATCCGCTCGAAAGCAAGATCGAAATCATCGCCAAGCCACGAGGCAAGCGCCCCAGCGCCATAAGTCAGTTGTCGGGCGGCGAGAAGACACTCACAGCCATTGCCTTGCTGTTTGCGATCTATTTGGTCAAGCCGTCACCTTTCTGCATTCTCGATGAGGTTGACGCCCCACTCGACGATGCAAACATTGAACGATTTGCACGAATTTTGCAGCGTTTCAGCAGCGACACTCAGTTCATCATCATCACCCATAACAAGCTTACCATGGAAAAAGCTCGGATGATGTACGGTGTCACAATGCCCGAGACGGGTATCAGTAAGTTGGTGGCAGTAAGGCTCGACGAGGTGGGAAGCTAAGCGTCGTGGAACGACCATGCGAACGCGCTCGTTTCGACGATAACAGACCCTGATTGATATGGCCAAGCAATTTAACATACCTTCGTTTTACGATTCCTCGATCATTCGCACCATCAAGCAGGCCATGCAGGCGACCGATCCCAGGAAGAAGCACCTGAGTCCAGTACTGCTCGATTTTGGCCCGGTGCATTTCTACATCCCCCGCCACTTTGGTTTTTGCTACGGCGTTCAGAACGCAATCGACATAGCCTACAGGACCATCGAAGAAGCCGGCGGGCGTAGCGTCTACTTGCTGGGCGAGATGATCCATAACCCCGTAGTCAACGACGACTTGCAGAGGCGTGGCGTGAAGTTCCTGTTTGAAACGAGCGGAAGCGTGAACATCCCCATAGAATCACTGAGCAGCGACGACATCGTGATCGTACCCGCATTTGGGACCACGCTCGCCATCGAAGAGCAATTAAAGGGTCAGGGGATTGACCCGTATGCATGGAACACTACGTGCCCATTTGTCGAGAAGGTATGGAAACGTGGTGGGCAACTTGGAAAAAAAGGCTACAATTTGGTGATCCACGGAAAGGTAAACCACGAGGAAACACGTGCGACATTTTCTCATGCCGAGAAGGATGCCAGAGCCGTTGTGGTTGTGCTGAACACCGACGAGGCACGATTTCTCGCCGACTGCATGAAAGGGCTGCACAGCTACGAAACATTCGAGGCTGCGTTTGCAGGTAAATGCACACCAGGCTTTGACCCACTCCTCGATCTCAAGCGATTCGGTGTGATCAACCAGACGACTATGCTCGCAACCGAAACCACCGAAGTCATCCAGATTCTCAGGGATGCGGCAATCGAACTGTACGGCGATGCCGACATCGAGAACCATGTGGCCGACACCAGCGACACCCTCTGCTACGCCACCAACGAAAACCAGTCGGCTACACTCGAACTAATGAAGCAGCCGTTGGATGTCGCCTTGGTCGTGGGAGGCTTTAACTCCTCGAATACGATGCACATCGTGGAGTTGCTCGAGCGAGTGGTTCCTACATTTCATGTCCGTGGGGCAGGCGACATGCCAACTGCCAACACCATACGTCATTTCAACCAGTGGAAGCACACCGAGACTGAAACATCTGACTGGCTTGACCTCAGTAGGAACCCGCTGCGAGTTGGTGTGACCTCGGGCGCCTCCTGTCCTGATGCCCTCGTCGACGAAGTGATACTTCAAATCCGGTCGTGGGTTGAGGGAGCCGCCGATGTGGACGACGCTTTGGCGCCCTTCCGGCAACAAATCGACGCAATCACTACCTGATCACCTCAAAGTAGGACACCCTGCGAGGTTGTACGGTTCTGACCGCTGCGTGCAGGGTGTCGCTGAGCGTGGTGATCATTGGCGAAACATATCCGGATGAATCGGTCCGAATATCGCCGTATGGTACAATGGCGCTGAACAGGGGCTCCGTCTGTGATTGCGCATACTCCTCAATGGGGATGGTGTAACGTATCGTCACATAGGCTGGACTGAAGCTGACATCGGTGTCCGAGGGCAAATCGGACACCACAATTCGTACCCGTTGCTCGCCTTCGGTGTACTCCGAAACACGTGCCGATACCAAAGTCTCGGTAATGTCTGATGTAAGTATGGTCGGAATCCGCTGTAAAGCAACCTTGGCCGATATGTCTGCGTTGACGTTCGTAAGCTCTAAAAGCTCGGTTGGCCAGTAGGTGATGCTGTCTACAATGCTTCTCGCCCCTGAAATGCTCACGGAGTCTGGCGATGATCGTACATTCCCTACCAAATTATACTGACCCCTGTACGAAAAGCCTCTCTGCACCTGCACGGGCACCTTCTTTGTAATCCTCTCCTCTAAAACAGTGCGCATCATAGCAGGCTGAACCGCGAGCACATTGATGCCGTTCGGTCCAACTTTCTCCCGAATCATGTCGGCGAGAAGGATCTCCGGCTGATTGATGTCGATGGCGATGGTTTGTGGGTTGTTCCTCAAGGTAAGCAGTCTCCAACCCTCTCCACTCACACTGGCTGTAACCTGCTCCGGTAAGTCGGTAGCCAATGCCATATTCTCCGGCAGTTCTCCCACCGTCAAGCCAAACTGCACGGTGGTGCTCAAATCACGGCCAAGATTTACGACCACCCACATCACAAGGGCGATGATGATCGAGATCACAAACACGGTCACCTTTTCACGGCGCTCCATTATGCCACTTTCTGAGGCCATCCCGCCTCCATAACCGCTGTCGAAGCGGTTACGCAGGTAGTCCCAGATGCGTTGGATGCCGTTCAGGATGTTCATGACTCAAGCCCTCACGATAATTTCGGCTACGATGTCACCACCGGCTTCCTTGTTCAACAAGTCACAAATATGCGTTCGCTGCATGTTGATCTCGTGTCTCCAGGCTGCTTGGGGAACCGACAGAATCAGTCTGTTTTTGGCGTCGAAACGTATCGATTTGCACTGGTCGGCGATCATCGGTCCCACCACATCGCGCCACCGGTGCAACACAATACCTCGCATTACCGACTTTTGGTCGGTGTACTTGGTAACATACTCGCTCACCAAGTCTCCAATGGGTTTCGGTTTATATGCGTACATGATCCGATGCGTCGTTTGAAATAGATAGGTGGCCATTTTCGACCGTAATGAGGCGGTTTTCGGAATCCGACCAATCAATCAGCGATTCCAGAAGCGATGTATTTGCCGCCGTGATGCAAACTTGGCCGGGATGTTCTGCCAACGTGCGCATCAGTACCGACGTCTTTTGGGGATCAAGATCCCCAAACACATCATCCAGAAGGAAAATAGGCAAATCATCCAACATGTCGGAGAAGAAGTATAGCTCAGCCAATTTGAGCGACAATGCAAATAACCTGTGCTGCCCCTGCGAGCCAAATCTCCTGAGATCGAGCCCGTCGAGCAAAAACGTAATGTCGTCGCGATGCGGACCAACCGTGGTGACACCTCGCTCCGAATCTTTCTCCAGCTTAGAGTGAAGCTCCTTCTGGATCTTCTTTTCAAGCAGCCTGAGATCGTTCGGGTTTTCGTCGATAGTCCTATATTTGAACGAAGGCAGATGCTCAACTCCCGCCATTAAACTATAGGCTCTTTCAAGATAGCCGCCGAATATGTGCAAAAGTTCGCTCCGCCGATGGATGATCCGGGCAGCAAGGCGCACGAACTGGGCGTCCCAAGGCTCAAGCTGGTCTGCCAACTGAGATGGCAGTTCCCTGTAGGCGAGAAGCACCCTGTTGCGCTGACGCATCACCCTCCTGTAATCGATGAGGTCGCGAAGGTAAGCGGCGTCGACCTGGCTGATCATGGCGTCCAAAAAGGTGCGCCTGTATTCGGGCCCTTCGAATGTGAGTTGTCGGTCGTCAGGACTCAGGACGACGACAGGAACCCTGCCGATCAAGTCGGAAAGACGATCCAGTTTCACGCCGTTAACCAAGATGGCCTTGCCGGCACCGCGCTGATACGATATTTCAATATCGATGAGCGGACGTATTGTGCCTTCGAAGCTGCCTTTCAGCCAGAATGAGGACGCATTCAGGTTAATGGCATGCGAATCGCTCGACGTCACGAAACTCCTGCTCATGCACAGGTAATGAACGGCGTCAATCAGGTTCGTCTTGCCAGCTCCATTGGGCCCACGCACCAAGTTGATCCGGCCACCCCATTCAAGTTCAGCTTCCGGGTATATCCGGTAGTTCCGAACGTGGAGGGATCGAATCTTCATAGGGTTCTTACAAAAAAAATGCCTGCCAGGGTATTATTGCCACTGGCAGGTGTTTGACGGTTGCTTAAAGCCCGAAAACGTCGCGGCCCAGATATATGGCTGCGTCGGCCAGCTGCTCCTCGATGCGAAGCAGTTGGTTGTATTTCGCAATACGGTCGGTTCTGCTCATGGAACCCGTCTTGATCTGCCCGGCATTGGTCGCCACGGCGATGTCGGCGATTTTGACGTCCTCCGTTTCGCCGGAACGGTGGCTGATCACCGAGGTGTAGCCATTCTTGTGGGCCATCTCAATGGCGTCGAGCGTTTCGGTCAATGTACCGATTTGGTTCACCTTGATCAGGATGGAATTTGCAACGCCCTGCTCAATTCCAGATGCGAGACGCTCGGTGTTGGTCACGAACAGGTCGTCGCCAACGAGCTGGACTTTGTCGCCAATCGCATCGGTCAGAAGCGTCCAGCCATTCCAGTCGTTCTCGGCCATGCCGTCCTCGATCGAGATGATCGGATAGCGCTCGGTCCAGTCGGACCAGAACTTCACCATTGCTTCGGCGTCGCGCGTGCTGCCGTCGCTCCATCTAAACTCGTAGAGGCCGGTCTCTTTGTTGTAAAATTCGGACGATGCCGGATCCAATGCGATCATGATGTCTTCGCCTGGTTTAAACCCGGCCTTCTCGATGGCGCGAAGAATCACCTCGAGGGCTTCCTCGTTCGACTTCAGGTTCGGGGCGAATCCACCCTCATCACCCACGCTTGTGGCATATCCCAAAGAGGAGAGTACTTTTTTAAGGTTGTGGAAAACCTCTGCTCCCATGCGGATGGCCTCACTGAAGGTGTCGGCGCCGGTGGGCATGATCATGAATTCCTGCAAGTCGACGTTGTTGTCGGCATGGGAGCCTCCGTTGATGATGTTCATCATCGGCACGGGCAACACCTTGGCATTCACACCGCCGACATAACGCCAAAGCGGTATGTTGAGGGCATTGGCGGCGGCGTCGGCAACAGCCATCGACACACCCAGCATCGCATTGGCGCCAAGATTGCCTTTATTGCTGGTTCCGTCGAGCTCGATCAACATGTGATCGATGTCGATCTGGTTGAACACATTCTGCCCCAACAGCTCGTCGGCGATGGTGGTGTTCACATTTTCGACCGCCTTGAGCACACCTTTGCCCAAAAAGGCGTTTTCATCTCCGTCGCGAAGCTCTACCGCTTCGTGCTCGCCTGTGGATGCACCGCTGGGGACAGCAGCACGGCCTAGAATTCCGTTGTCCAGTATGACGTCAACCTCGACCGTTGGGTTGCCTCGTGAGTCCAATATTTGCCTGCCGATGATATCTTCTATGAGAGACATAATGGTATCCTGTAGTTAATTCCTGTATCCTCGTAAGGTACGAAACCGGAACGAGAACAAGAACCAAAAACGGGATTGCAGTTTACCAGAAACGGCCGAATGAAACGGATATCACGGGTGTGCCGAACACCGACTGCTTGGATGCGCCCGGCACGATGTCCAACCCTATCTGGCCATCCGGTGTAAACACCAGCTCGTAGGCGTTCGGCTGCATGATCTGGATGCCGTTGGCGAAGTATTGCACTTGGTATCCGAACTCGAACGTGGTCACACGCTTGAAACGGTCGCCAAAATCGATGCCGATGCCAACCTTCCCGGCACCGCCAAACATGAATTCGCCCTCATTCCAACCCCTGAAAACGTCGTAATAGATTTCGTCGGTGTCGCGGATGCCGTTGCCATCGATGTCGCGGAAGTAAGGAAACACGAACGCAGCGGTTGGGCCAGCCGACGCCGACAGGTTCAGCCTGAAATTGTCGTCGAACGAATGGGCAAACAGGCGCTGACGAAAGCCCAGCTGCAGGGGCATCGTCACAACGCGGCGGTACTTGTTAGGGGTAATCTGGCCGAAATAGAAGCTGTTGAAGATCTGCTCCCTCGAATCACGAAGCCCGCCGGCATCCAAGCTGAGCATGAACTCAGTGTAGGGGCCCGCCACCTTCCTGATCTCCGTACCAACAGAGAAGCCATTGTCCGAAATCAGCACCCTGGCCAGCCAGCCTGTACGCAGACCCTCCTGGAATGCCGTCTTGGCCTTGGCGGCCGGCAGCTCGGGCGGCTCGATGCTCTCGCGTATCTGCGCATGCACGCTTTGGCCCATCGAGCCTGCGGCAACGATTGCGATTAGTAAAATGACAGCGTAATTAAGAGCCTTCATACGGCAATATGCTTAAAAAAGTTCAATATCATGGTAATTAACGCAGTTAGACCGAAAAAAATTGGGTCAAACACTTGCGATGAGATACTCATATCTTATCTTCCATCCAACAAGTTTCACAAGTTAGACAATTTAACAATCCAGATACCGCTTATCGTTTGGCTGTATAACGAAATTTTGATGCTACACGTATGAACACAACGAGAAAATTTGTCATATTCGGCCCTTTTGAAACATTGAAGAGACTGGGTCCGGAGATGCTCAACGAACTCAAACCAAAGTATCAGTACGAGTATCACTCGCCAGAAAAGGAAGCAGACATCTACGTCGTTGTTTTCGAGGAGTATCAAAGGCAGATCAACTCGAGCACCTCGCTAACAGGGATTGTCGAGGCAGCCAACAAGATGCTCAAGGTCCAGATGATGGCCACGGGCGGACGGATGGGCTTCAGGGGGTCTTCCTGGGGGGCAGAGCGCCCTCTGATCGACATGCTCACCGAGTTCGTGAAGGATTTTTCAAAGCGGTATGGGCTCACGATCCAAGAGCTGAAGGAAACGCCGGCCGAAGACAAGATTGACGCCGACCTGTTCGACGACGAAGAGGAAGACGAAGACGAGTGAGCACGATGGCATCCTCCGACGGCAACCGTGGGCAGGATCAGGCTTGGACGGTGATGTCAATGATGGAGTGGGCAACCGGGTATTTCAACGACAAGGGCGTTCAAAACCCGAGACTGAGCATCGAATGGCTGCTGTCGGACCTCCTCGATGTAAAGAGACTCGATCTGTATCTGCAGTTCGACCGTCCACTATCGAAAGAGCAGCTTTCCTCTCTGCGAGAAAGGGTGCTGCGAAGGGGCAAGCACGAGCCCTTGCAATACATTACCGGCAGCACCGACTTCTATAACTGCAGGATTTCGGTAGATCGTAGAGTGCTGATACCCAGGCCTGAGACGGAGGAGCTGGTAGAAATGATCCTCGATGAAAACGACGACACAGCCCGGAACGTGATCGACATCGGCACAGGGTCGGGATGTATAGCTATCGCAATCAAGAAGGCGAGGCCGTCCTGGAATGTCGTCGGCATGGACATAGATGCGAATGCACTCGAGCTTGCCCAGCACAACGCAGTTACCAATGGGGTGCTGGTCGAGTGGGTCGAGGGCGACATGAGAGATTCCCGGCACGTGCTCCAAGGTCGGCATTTCGACATCGTAGTTTCGAATCCTCCATACATCCTGCCCGACGAGGCCACCACGCTCGAACAGGAAGTGAGAGACTACGAGCCGGCGCTGGCGCTGTTCCATGAAGATCCGTCCAAACTCTACCTCTCAATCCTTGACGTTGCGGCAGGCCAGACACCGCCCGCGGCCGTTTACTGCGAGACGCATTTCGACGTTGCCGGAACCTTGTTGGACACGCTCAAAATACCGGGCTGCGATGTCGCCGTGACCAAAGATTACAGCGGGAAAGACAGGTTTCTGAAAGCCACTTTCGGCAAGCAAATTGGCTAACCACTTGATAATCGGTTGATTACCAAGTGTCAGTTTAGAGGTATTCCAAAGGGGAGCGCAAAATGTGGATAACTTGTGGAAAAATATTTTTTGCCGCCGGTCCTCCGCCTCGCGAGACCGAAGTGTGTGTTATCCCATTGTTACGTGATGTCAACACAATAGCACCAAAAATGTAAAATATAATTTAACTAGTTGCTGCGCAATAAGATAGTCTGTTGATAATAATGTGGATAACTTTGGTGTAAAACCCATTTTAATTGTTTGACAACCCCGTCCGAATTCCTCATTTTAGCAAAGGTTGAAGTCGGAAAGTTGACGAAATGTGGATAACTTGTCGTCGGGCCGGCTGTCTTTGGTGGTATCGGGCCAGTGTGAACCCAATATCACGGTTGTGGCATGGTACACAGCATACTAATTGAAACATCCGTCACCGGAGGTAAAAGAGCAGTGAGTTTAGAGCAAGCAGAAGCGGTATGGCAGGATTGTCTGCATATCATTCGCGACAATACAAATCTTCAGAAATTCAAGTCCTGGTTCGAGCCGATCAGGCCGGTTAAGCTGGAAAATGACACACTTACGATTCAAGTCCCAACCCACTTCTGGTATGAGTGGCTCGAGGAGCAATATTACAATCTCCTCAGATCCACCATCGCGAGGGTGATGGGGCCAAATGGCAAGTTGGAATATTCAATCGTGGTCGAAAAGTCAGACAAACCTGAGCAGCAGCTGTCGATGAGCATGCCTCAACGCCCGCTTGGTCCAATGAAGGCCCAAGACTTGAACAGCTACGTCAACCAGGCGCCCGTCGAAATCAAGAACCCATTCGTTATTCCCGGCTTGAAGAAGGTGAAGGTCGACTCCAACCTGAACTCGAGCTATGTGTTCGAGCGGTTCATCGAGGGCGACTGCAACCGCCTGGCACGATCGGCGGCCATGGCCGTTGCCGAGAACCCCGGCAAGAGCTCGTTCAACCCGCTGTTCTTGTACGGTGGCGTTGGCCTGGGCAAAACGCACCTGGTTCACAGCATCGGCAACAAAATAAAGCAGCTTTACGGCGACGACAAGGCGGTGTTGTACACTACGCTTGAGTCGTTCACCAACGAGTTCATACGGGCCGTGCAAAGTAACAGGGCAGGCGAGTTTACGACCTTTTACCGCCACATCGACGTGTTGATGGTCGACGACATCCAGTTTCTTTCAGGCAAGGAAAAGACCCAGGATGTGTTCTTCCACATCTTCAACACGCTGCACATGGAAGGCAAGCAGATCATCCTCTCCAGCGACCGCGCACCGAAAGACATTCCACAGGTCATGGAGCGCCTGATATCGCGCTTCAACTGGGGGCTGAGCGCTGACGTCCAAATGCCCGACTATGAGACGCGTTATGCCATCTTGGAGCGCAAGGCGCTCGACAACGGCATAAACCTGCCACCCGACATCATCGAATTCATAGCGCACAACTTCAAGTCGAGCGTACGCGACATGGAAGGTGCAATCGTGAAACTTCTGGCCGCATCGACGCTCCAGAGGTTTCAGGATTTCGACCTGGCCACTGCAAAGCGCGTGCTTAAGGACCTGATCAAAGATTCGAAGAACCACATATCCATCGAGTCGATTCAGAACCATGTGAGCGAAATTTGTGGCATCGACACCAACAAGCTCAAGGAGAAGACTCGCAAGAAGGAGATCGTGGAAGCCCGTCAAATCGCAATGTACCTCTCAAAGACAATGACCAAAAGCAGCCTGAAGACCATCGGTCTGCATTTTGGGGGCCGTGACCACTCCACCGTGGTGCATGCCATCGAGTCGGTAGAGCAGCGCATCAAGACGAACACGCGCACCCAAAGGATGATCAAAGACCTGCAACACAAAATTGAGCTTGCAAGTCTGTGATCGCATCGGTGATTTACACGGTTCGGAATGCCTGAAGTGATCGTTGCCATAGGCTCGAACATGGGCGACAGGGTTGCGCACATGGTGGCAGCCACCGCCTATCTGGGACAATTGTCCAAAGCACCCATCAGGGTGTCGGGCGTCTACGAATCTGAACCTGTTGGGCCGGGAAGCACCGAGTTCCTGAATGCTGTCGTAGCCATCCAAACTACCCTTATGCCCAATGAGTTGTTGCCTTTGCTCAAAGATTGCGAACGGACGCGCGGCAGGGACCCGTACTCGCCGCGCTGGTCTGACCGCCCCCTCGACATGGACATCATAGGCTGGGGCAACA
>CAYWCV010000047.1:0-17034 GCA_964456845.1 uncultured Chitinophagales bacterium
CGCAGGAACGTCAATATATCGTTGGAGCTAACACCGGCTTCGTTATAGTTCACACTTGCCGAGTGGACTAACTCTAACGTGATCTCAGTACCGCTGACATCCATTGCCTGCTGCGACATGGTCATCGACTGGTTAATCACATTGTTTATGCCGCCGTTTGCCGCCATCCATGTTCCTGCCCCGTTGGCGTAAACAATCAACAAAGTGATGGTAACCTGTGTATTCGGGCTCTGCATCTTTTTGATTAAATCAGATGCGTTATCTATCCGTTTCGTCTCCATGTGCGAATCGATCTGGCCTTGGATCTCATCTCGGAACAGATCCAATCCGCACGATAGCTCCATTGAGTGGTCGTGCTCATACAAATAACTCATCCGCAATTCGGGGTCGTGCGATATGATTCCCTGATAGCGAATATCGGGGATTTGGATAGATGCAATTACTTTATCATTGTTGACAGTAAAGTACAGGTACCTATCTCCTGAAGTTGCGACTATCGTATATGTATCCTGCATGTATGAGGCCATTTTATTGACCATGAAATCAAACTCACGCCCCTCATGCTGAATCGTGATGATATCGCCGGACGATATATTATTCTTATTTAGAAGCTCTTGATTGATGTCCAAATATCGCCTTTCAGGATCCCCGACCGCTTTTGGGGCGTACGAAACTTGGTCGTTGTACCTGAAAGCTTCAAATCTATTTTGAGCTTGAGCAACTTGAAGCAACAGCAGTGGTATAAATAGGACTACTATTTTCTTGATAAATAAAAACATATTGTGACACAATGGCTTACAAAGACAGTTAAATTTGACGATGGTCAAACTATCATAATTCCATTGATAATACTAATGCTTTTAAGTACATGATTTGTTTTTTTAGTAATAGGTGGTGCCGAATCTAACCCAACCCGTAACCACCCACTACTTGATCAGTGTCATCTTGTTGGAGGCCGTCATGCTACCTGCCTTGATCACGTACATGTAGATGCCGCTCGGTAACGCGCCGGCATCGAATGTCACCCGGTATGTGCCGGCGGCCGTGAAGGCATCGACAAGCTGCGTTACTCGGCGACCCATCATGTCGTACACCGCCAGGTCCACGTGCTCTCCGGTGGGCAGCGAATAGGAGATCTGCGTGGACGGATTGAACGGGTTGGGATAGTTCTGATCGAGGCGGAACTCGCTTGGGGTGGTTTCATCTTCACCAAGGTCGGTATCGAGAAGCACATTCACCAAGAACGACACCACCAAAGAGTCAACCCCACCATTGGCGGTTCCCGCGTCGTCCTTGACGGTAACAGAAATGGTTGTAGTGCCTACTTGCCTTCTGTCGTTCTGGAAACGCAGGGTTCCTGTTGCCTGCGGACTCACATATTGCACCGAAAGTGACGGTATGAGCTGTGTGTTCGCTGCAACTGCCGTGACGGTCACGTTCTGATTCTCGCCCGCGCCGGCCGAAATTCCCGTAAGGTTCACCACCTGCTCCGCCGCCGTGTGCAAGATGCTCACGTCTCCGATAACATTCATTGTCGGCCGCTTGTTAACAAACGGATTTTGCGTCGTAAAGCTCACCTGTGCTCCATACGATGTGCCCACAGAATTGGTCGCATAGGCACGCACATAGTAGAGTGTGGCCTGGGTAAGGCCCGTCAAACTAGCGGTGAAGGCGCCTGCGCCACTGCCCGAAGATACACATTGATCAGAAGTGGTTGGATTAGGCGCCGCCCCGTAGCATACCCCGCGGGCCGTGACCGCCGAGCTGCCTCCGTCCGTCACGTCGCCACCCGTTGTGGCACTCGTCACTCCGATGTTCGTCACAGGCGATGTTGTGACTGTCGGTGCAGCCGCGGGTGTCAACGTCGTAAAATTTACCTGAGCTCCGTACGATGTCCCGACCGTGTTGGTCGCATAGGCCCGCACATAGTAGAGTGTGCCCTGCGTGAGGCCCGTCAAATTGGCCGTGAAGGCACCTTTTCCGCTGCCTGAGGCGACGCATTGGTCCGACGTAGTTGGATTTTCTGTGGTCGCGTAGCACACACCGCGGGCCGTCACCGCCACCTTACCATCATCCGTTACATCACCACCGGCGGTAGCCGTGGTGGATCCGATCTCTGTGACCGCCACCGTGGTGACCGTCGGGGCGGTTAACACGGTTTCTATGATCGTAAACCCGAAAATATTGCCGATTCCCACAGGGGAACTAAATTGAATTTGGCATGCCCCCAACGCTGCATTTGCCGATACATTCATAACCATCGTGATCTGCGTAGGTGAGTCGATTGTCGCAGATACAATACTTATTGCATCAGGTGATTGGCACACCGCTCCAAAGGTATTTACGGTGATAAAATGTTGCCCTGTGAACACGAGTGTGGCCTGGGTTCCACGCTCTATTTCCGTGGGTGATACCGATGTTATCAAAGGCGGCTGTAGAGGCCTATATGCTGCAACCACATCTTTGATTTCTCTCATACTCCGTGCATTGTCGGCTGGGCCATATGGCACATCGGATGCGCTCGTTCCTGTCGGTACTCCTTGATAGCTGATGTCTGGATTGGAAAAGTGAGGAACGTGAATCGAGCTGGGACCTGAAATTGGAAAGTCGGCGTAGGTCATTACCGAAGCATAACTAATTCCATTTGTTCCGTTCCATCTCCAACCCGTTGAATAGGGGAATAATCCACCTGTCTCCAATGCAGCCTCCACAGACTGATTGCGACTGTGTTTGCTACCCAAGTTGTGACCAAGTTCGTGTGCCAATACGTATGAGGATGGTATTATTCTCACTTTATTGACGGAAAATACCGCTATATCGTCCCCCGAAGTCTTGCCAAGAATCCAAGCGATCCCACCTAAATCCGAAACATCTGCGAACAAAGCAACCAAATCGGCTTGATGTGTATTTCGTAATGCATGAATATGATCCATCTGGCCATCATCTCGAGACGTGAGTTGTTTGAGGATATCGATAGAACTTGTACCTTGTTCATTGTAGGCAATTGTTTCGTGATGCACTAGGTCTATTGAAATTAACGTATTGCTTGCATCATGGGCTTCTTGCGTCTTGGCCATGGCCTGATTGATTACATTACTCACTCCCCCGTTCGACTCCATCCACGACAAAGCCAGATTGGTGTAGAGAATCATTAAAGTAATGGATGTCTGTGATTGCTGATTATCAGCAAGTGTGCTGTACTGCGACGATTTTACAAACTTTAATCCCTCAATGTGCGATTCAATATTCTGCTTCAGTTGATCCCCTAATTCATGGGCGCCACAGGTCATCTCCGCAGAATGGTTGTGCTCTTGCAAATAACTCTTTTGCAGATCAGGGTCATGGGATATAATTCCTTCATAGCGAATTTCCGGAATTTGAACAGATGCGATTACGACGCCGTTATTGACGGTTAAATAAAGATATCTATCTGCGGACGTTGCCACGATCGTATAGGTATCACGTATATAAGATGCCAATTTCTTGACCCTGAAATCAAATTCGCGCCCCTCATACTGAATCGTGATAATATCGCCCGGCGATACGTTGTTCCGATTTAAAAGTTCTTGATTGATGTCCAAATATCGCCTCTCAGGATCTCCTACTGATTTGGGGGCATAGATAATGTGATCACTATAGGAGAATGCGCTCATGCGCTTTTGTGCAATGGCAATCCCGCTAGTGGCAAGCACAATGAGCGTGGCCGATACCGCAAAGACAATCCGACTCGAAAAAAATGCTGTCATAAAATGTTTGACACTTGTAATTCAATAATTCGCGTTTGAAATATAAAGCAGTTGAGTGAAAAGACAACTTTTCAAGAAATTTATGGCAATGTATCAGCCAACCACTACTTGATCAGTGTCATCTTGTTCGATGCCGTCATGCTACCTGCCTTGATCACGTACATGTAGATGCCGCTCGGCAGTGCCGCGGCATCGAATGTGACCCGGTGTGTGCCGGCAGCCGTGTAGTCATTCAAAAGCTGCGTTACTCGACGACCCATCATGTCGTATACCGCCAGGTCCACGTGCTCTCCGGTGGGCAGCGAAAAGGAGATCTGCGTGGACGGATTGAACGGGTTGGGATAGTTCTGATCGAGGCGGAACTCGACGGGTTTGTCGGTATCAGGACCGAGGTCTGTTCCCATCGTTGTCGAAAAATTCAGCTGCTGACCGTAAGCGGTGCCAGCAAGGTTGGTTGCATAGGCACGGGCATTAAATGCAGTGGCAGGAGTTAGCCCCACAAATTCAGATATGAAGGATCCATCGCCACTTCCTGCCGAGATACACAAGTCGTCAATCGTCGGATTTGGGGCGGTTGAAATGCAAACACCACGCGACGCGACAGGGTCGCCTCCGTCGTTGGTCACCGAACCGCTGATCTTAGCCGAACTTGACCTGATGTCCGACACGGCGTTGGTGGCAACCGTCGGAGCTGTGATTGGGAAGTCGGTGATGGTGAACTGACCCGTGGCACTGCTGCTTGCGTTCACTGCGCCTGTCCAAAACGTGACATCACACTTTCCGGGTGTGGCATTGAACGGAATGGTTGCGGATACCGTAATCTGGGTGGGGCTGTTAATGGTGCCGGCTACATTTTGAAAGCCACAGTTCCAAGAAAATCTGGAGATGGCATTGATGTTTGCCCCCCGAAACGCGATGGACACGGAGGTCCCCCTCGCACCCCAAGCCGGAGTGACCGAAGTGACTGCCGGCAACCCTGAATCTGCGGCCCTGGGCCTGTAGGCTGCAATGACGTCCTTCATTTCGCGCATGCTCCTGGCATTGTCGGCAGGGCCAAACGGATCCGTGAACGAACTGGTACCGGTTGGCACCCCGGCAAACGATATCTGCGGATTGGAGAAATGAGGTGTCCGTCTTGATACGACACCGTCAAGTGGCGATGATTCGTAGGTCATCACACTGGCATAACTTGCACCGTCGTTACCTATCCAACGCCATCCTGTTGAGTATGGGAAGACACCACCAGCTGGACCAGCAGCGGAAGCTGCTTGGTTGCGACTGTGCATATTACCCATATTGTGGCCGATTTCATGGATGAGCGTGTACGTGGTAGACATCTGCTGCACACGGTTGGCATTGAATCCAAGACGATCGTCACCAGCCGGGGATGGTGGCAGATATCCAACCCCTCCAACATCGCTCAACATGGCAAACAACGATACGATGTCAGCCTCAAACAGATTCCTCCAAGAGTGCACTTCATCCATGATGCCGTCGCCGTTTATCCTCAATTGGTTCAGCAGCACGCTCCCACCCAGACCCGTTTCTTGGTAATTTACGTGTGCGACGTACACCAAGTCTAGGATTACGTTCGTGTCGCTCACGTCGAGGGCTTCCTGCGACAAAGCCATCGCTTGGTTGATCGTGTTGTCGACGCCGCCGTAGGTCTGCATCCAGGACAACGCACCGCTGGCATATACGATCATCAGCTTGATGGTGGTCTCCTCATCGACAGACTGCATCTTATTCACTATGTCGGATGCTTTGTTTACACGGACGCTCTCGACATGGGCATCTACCTGATCGATGATAGGACCATTCACTTGATGAAATCCGCACGAAAGCTCGTTCTGATGGTCATGCACCTGCAAATAGCTCATTTTATAGGCAGGATCGTGGAATACCACGCCCTCGTAGCCAATGTCAGGCATGTGAATGGCCGCGGTGACAATATGTCCACTTACAGTGTAATAAAAATATCTCAGGCCTGATTTGGCCACGTAGGTGTAAGTGTTGGGTCTGTATGAGACAATCTTCGAGACGGTGAACTCGTACTCTATATCGTCGTGCACAAAGACGATGACGTCGCCTACATCCACATTCGATCGGTCCATGAGCTCCGGGGTGAGATCAAGGTACTGACGTGGCATCTCACCAGCCGTTTTGGAAGCGATCGGCAAAGATTCGTTGGTGCTGAACGATAAAAAACGGTTCTGGGCGGTGGCATTGCCAAACAGGAATGGCAACAGCACCATCGCTGCAACAGTGGATATTGCGGCTCGCATCATGAAGTGTTACTCTTATTTTATGGTATATGAATCGCCAAAATAGAGGAAAAATCACAAAAGCCGTAGTATCTGGCGCGTAATTTTACTTGGTCAATGATCCACCCATCCCAATGTGCGTTCGACCGCCTTCTTCCACATGGCATATAGCCTGACGCGCTTGTCTGGCTCCATTTCTGGCTTAAATACTCGGTCGATGCTCCGCATGCCCGCAATAGAATGCTGGTCCCAAATGCCCGCCTGGATGCCGGCAAGATAGGCTGCACCCAAAGCAGTCGATTCCACATGTGTCGGTCGCTCTACGTCACAGCCCAAAATGTCGGCCTGAAATTGCATGAGGACGTTATTCACACATGCACCGCCGTCGACCTTGAGGGTCTGCAGCTTTATGCCGGAGTCGCTCTGCATGGCCTCGAGGATGTCGTTCGTCTGGTAGGCGATGGCCTCGAGCGTCGCCTTGATGATGTGGTCCTTGCCCGTGTCGCGGGTCAGGCCAAAGATGGCCCCGCGGGCGTACATGTCCCAATAGGGAGCCCCAAGACCCGTGAATGCAGGCACCATGTACACCTCGTTCGACCCCAACGCTTTGGTGGCAAAATACTCGGAATCCTTCGACTGGTCGATGATCTTGAGCCCGTCGCGCAACCATTGGACGGCTGCGCCTGCAACGAACACGGACCCTTCAAGCGCGTATTCCTGACGGTCACCCACCTGCCAAGCCAATGTGGTGAGCAGGCCGTGGTTTGACACCTGCATCGAGTCGCCAATGTTCATGAGCATAAAACAACCAGTGCCGTAGGTGTTTTTCGCCATGCCGGGCTCAAAACAAGCCTGTCCAAATAAGGCGGCGTGTTGGTCGCCAGCTACGCCGAGGATAGGTATCGAACCGACGTTGGTCTCAGCGTCACCGAAGTGGTGGGTGTTCTTGAATACAGCGGGCAAAATGGATCTGGGCACGCCGAGAGCGTGCAGCTGGTCATCATCCCAACGCATGGCTGCGATGTCGTACAGCATCGTACGTGATGCATTCGTCACATCGGTGGCATGCACCTTCCCCTTGGTGAGGTTCCAGATGAGCCAGGAATCAATGGTTCCAAAAGCCAGTTCTCCCCTTTTAGCGCGTTCGTTGGCCCCGTTCACGTGGTCGAGGATCCAGCGGATCTTGGTTGCCGAGAAGTAAGAGTCGATCAGCAAGCCAGTCTTCTGTTTCACCATGCCACTCAAACCATCCGCTTTCAGCTGTTCGCACAACGGCGCCGTTCGTTTATCCTGCCAAACGATGGCGTTGTAAATCGGCTCACCGGTGTTGCTGTCCCAGATCACCGTCGTCTCGCGCTGGTTCGTGATGCCAATGGCAATAATGTCGCGAGCTTGAAGACGGTTGCGGTCGATGATCCTGTTCATGACCCCCACCTGGGTCTGCACAATTTCGGTTGGATTGTGCTCAACCCATCCCGGTTGAGGAAAGATCTGTGTAAACTCCTGCTGTGCAATGTCGACGATGCGTCCGTCTAGGTCGACAAGAAGCGCCCGAGAGCTGGTGGTTCCTTGGTCGAGGGCGATGATGTACGCCTTATCTCTCATAGAATGGATTGTTCTGAGGTAACGGTCACAAATTTGAAATGCGTGCACGAATCACACGGTCGCCCACCCTGATACGGTCGACGACATCCATGCCTGCAATAACCTGGCCGAACACCGTGTATCCGCCGTCGAGGTGCGGCGCCCAGTCGATCATGAAGAAGTATTGGCTGCCCTCGGTATCTTTTCCAGCACTGGCAATACCCGCTGCGCCTCTTACAAACCCATGCTCGCTTGGCTCGTTGGGGATCACAAAGTCGGGTCCACCGAAACCGTCGCCAGTCTCGATATCACCGCCCTGTATCACAAAGTTGGGAACGACCCGGTGAAACGGGATGCCGTTATACATTCCGGCCTCGGCAAGACGAGCGATGGCGGTCACAGTCGACGGTGCACGAATCGGATCCATCTCGACCACGATCAAACCCGCCTCCGTTTCAAGTTGGAGGGTAGGCTTTGAACCAAGTTTTCGCAACAGTGTCCAATCCGGTCCTTGGAGCGATACCTCCGGCGATGCCGATTCAATTTTCTCGCGCACCTGAGGGCTCACATACTCCAGGACGACACGGCTGAGTGCCGCGTTCTCGAAGCCGGCCATCGAATCGGCCAGTGCGGTCGCTTTGGTTCCAAGGTCGCGCAGGAGGCTCGGCAGTACGGCCTGGTACACTTCGATATCTTCCGGCATCCTGTATGACTTGAGCATTGTCAACGCACGGTCGTTGTCGCCCTCTACCCGAAAGGTGGACTGTCTCAATGCACCGAACAAGGTGTAGACCAGACTTCTGTTCGACGTGGACAGCATGTCCCAAATCGCGTCGCGGGTCGCGCCTATCTGGTCGGAGCTTGCACCTACTTGGTGAAGGGATCGCGCAAAGGAGTTCAGTACCGTGGCAGCAGCCATTCGGTGCATGTGGACATCCGATTTGGCATAAGGCATCAATTCGGCCAGCACTTGATGCGTCGGTCGTGCATAGATCAAGATCATCAGCGCATCGGTGGCCAAGTATGGATTGCTGAAAGCGAGATCCCTCAGAAACAGGGAATCGATCGAACCCAGACGAGGTTCGAGCGAGAGCCTTTCAGACAATGCCCTCATGTAAAGCCGGTTGTCCTTGCCCTTGGCCGATTCAATCACCGATTCGACGTCTGTAACGGGCATCTCGGACGGCTCCAGTTTCATCAACGACATCACCGTCAACGCTTCACCCACTACAAGAGGGTTCTCGTGTTGAAACAGCTCATAGATCAGGGCTATCGCCCTCGATTTGACAAACCTGTCAGAATCGGCATAGCCCGGCAACGATCTGTTGATGTCCACCGCCGTGCGCACGTCGGCAGTTGACACCTCTCCGGCGGAATACAGGTCCAAAGCCTGCTCGTAACCTGCCTTTGCCAAGATCCGAAATACGGTACGCCTCACGTCGGGGTCGGTAATGGTAGCGAATGATGCCATGTTCTCGACAAGTTTCGATGCCTGATCCTCATTCAGCAAAAGTGTGTTCGAACGGTACAGCGCGTACAGCCAGCTCCTGGCAGCATCGGGAGATGTCGCCTGCATCGCACGATCAAGCAGCCGGTCGATCGATGTCGGCTCCTCCCCGCTTCTCAATGCAAGCCTGCTCATGGCGAGCGCAAACTCGGTTTCAAGCTCGTGTCCGGGTGCAATGTTTCCGGACCATGTATCCATCAACACCGCTGTGGTTTCATCACCCTGGAGACCCAATGTGCGGATGAGCCCACGTGGGAAACCGTTGCTGAACGCGTGGGATTCGAGCACCCTGAGTTGGTCGGCACCTAGGGCCCTCGTCGACAAGGCGAACCAGGCAAGATCTGATCCTTTGGCAATCGCCGTAGTCAACACCGAGTCGGTCGGGGCCGACGGTGTCGATGCCAATGCCCTCCAAGCAGCGGCCGATACCATGTCGTCGTCACTATTGGCGAGCCGCAACAACGTGCTGCCGTCACGCGTGGTGACAGCCTCGTGAACGGCTTTGAAACTGTCGCTGTAATCGGCAGGAGTGGAGCTGGGCAACGAACAGCCGGCCACCATCAAGGCCAATAAGCCAACAATATGGACAATATGTGCATTATATGTGTATTTTTTCGGCTGGGGCTTGCAGATTTCATATCTCTGCGTTATTATTTTGTACATATATCACACAGTATCGTTGATGAAGGTCATTTCTTGACAGCAGGTTTCCACAAAAAGTCCACAAATATGGATAATCGCCAACTTACAAAAAAGCAACTGGAATTCTTCAATTACATTCGGGAATACCGCATGTCGAACGGCATTTGGCCGACATACCGCGAAATTGCCGATGCCCTGGATTTCCGGTCGCCCAATAGTGTTACCCAGAACATCAAGTCGCTTCTGAAGAAGGGTTTTCTTGTAAGAAAGGGCGACGACGAGTACGACCTGCCACGGCATCTTCTCGAGGAAGATCAAGTGGAGAGTGGCGGAATTCCAATTCGCGGTGTAATAGCTGCTGGATACTTGCAGGAGGCCGTCGAGGCGAGCTTGGGGCGCATCACGTTAGAGACGCTGTTCCCGGGCATCAGCCGCATGTTTGCGCTCAGGGTGTCGGGCATGTCGATGAAGGATGCCGGCATCTACGATGGCGACTTCGTGCTCCTGGCCGACGACGACCTGCGCGACGGCGACATTGGCGCCGTGCTCTACAACGGGGAGACCAGCTTGAAGAAAGTCTTCTTCGACCGCAACGGCCTGCGTCTCGAACCGGCGAACGACGAGTTCCGCGACATCAAAATTGAACCCGACATCTTCGAAGAAGTGCGCGTTTTGGGCAAATATGTCGGCCATGTGAACCGCAGCGGCATGTTTAAGGCTAGTTAGTAATAGAGTTGTAGAGTGGTAGAGTAGTGAGTGGTTAGAAACTTACAGCTTAGGTCCCTACGGGATGACAATATGTATTTGGTGTGGTGAGATGCTTACAGCATAGACTACTCACCACTCACCACTCACCACTCTACCACTCTACTAATACAGCGCCATCGAGAACCTGCGCCTCCATGCCTTCGTAACCGGATGCGCCTCACCCAGAAAGCTGAAGATGGCGACGCAGCCGCGCCGGGCGCCGTCGTCGTCGATGCTCCTGTCGCGCATCATGCTGTCGATGAAGGATGAAAGCGCCGTCTCAAAATCGCCATCGCGCAGTGCCCTGCAACCCGCGATGTAGTGGTCGACCGCCTTCTCGTTGCCTTCAAAAGTGACCGATTCCGACATGCTCCGAACATATTCGTAGAAAACGATGGACTCCTTCTCGATGTCGTACTTCGGCTCGTCTTTGATCACGGCCAAAAGCGCACGGGCGTCCTCGACTCTGTCGGGTATGCTGAGCATTGCGAGTTTGGCCGCCAGATCCTTTGACTGCGGCGCCGAGGCGTACTGTTCGGCGACGACCTCACGGGCTGCGATGCGGTCGCCCGCTTCGAGCAATTCCGTCAGATGCTGCTCCGCATCGAGCGTTCCCTCGTCGGCCGGGAGATGCTGCTCGAGCCATTTACGTATCTGTGACTCCGGCAAGGCTCCTACAAACTCGGCCACGATGGCTCCATTGTACACCATCTTGACGGCTGGAATGCTTCTGATCTGAAACTGGGCTGCAATCTGAGGGTGCGCTTCGGTGTCGATCTTGACCAGCTTCCATCTGCCGCGCGCCTCGGCAGCCAACTTTTCGAGAACTGGACCCAACACACGGCATGGGCCGCACCATTCAGCCCAAAAGTCGATCACAACGGGGACGGTGCGCGATGCCTCGACCACATCGACACGAAAATCCTGCATTTCGTATGCCATGTTCTACTCTCCGGCTGCTGTGGGCTTCTCAATCTTGTGCTGAGCCTGAAGGCCTAAATGAGCCTCACGGATGGTCGGCGCAAGCTGCGAGTCCTTGATCCATGCACGGCCGCCGTCACGCTGGAGTCTCTTGAAGTTCTTGTGGCGCAACGCCTGTTGGTGGAGCGGGGGCAATGATTTCTGTTTTGCCATGATTAAAAAGGTTCGTGCGATTATTGTTCTCTTGTGACCCTAAATTAGCCAATTCCACGATGAGTGTCACCATGGGCACCCCTGCATTTCATGTTTGGCAAGAATTGGATTTTTAGCTTTGAATCCGTATTTTTGTTTTCTATCCAATAATCCGTCAATTCAGGACAACAACCATGTACGCTATCGTGAAAATCGGTGGGCATCAGTACAAAGTTTCCGAAAACGATGTGATCATTGTCGACCGCAACGAATCAACCGTTGACGACAAAGTGACCATCGACGCAGTGCTTTTGGCCAAAAAGGCCGACGGCTCTGTGACAGTAGGAACGCCTACCGTAGCCGGTGCAAGTGTGGAAGCTACCGTACTTGAGCACCTCAAAGGCGACAAAGTGATCGTCTTCAAGAAAAAGCGTCGCAAAGGATATCAGAAAAGCAATGGCCACCGCCAGCATCTGACCCGTCTGCGCATCGACAAACTCGCAATCTAAACACATAACAGGAACCAGTTATGGCACACAAAAAAGGCGGCGGTTCTACCAAGAATGGCCGCGACTCAGCAGGTAGACGCTTGGGTGTTAAAAAGTTTGGTGGCGAGTCTGTGATCGCCGGCAATATTATTGTACGCCAGCGTGGCACCAAATTTCACCCAGGTCGTAACGTCGGCATCGGCTCCGACGACACCCTATTTGCCACTGCAGACGGCACCGTCCGTTTCAGCAGCGGACGCAATGCCCGCAAATTAGTGCATATCGACATTGCATAACAGGTGCTAAACCTTGTAAAAAAGCCCCTCCGCGTTGCGGCAGGGGCTTTTTTTGTGCCTATATTCCAACATCCAACCACCCTACTGCATCAAGGACATGCAACCTTCCCTGCCCAACAACATGACCGTACGCACCATCTACTGCATTGGACGCAACTACGCCGCCCACGCCCGCGAATTGAACAACCCTGTTCCGGGCGAACCTGTGATCTTCATCAAACCAGCATCGTCGGTCGTGCCGAACGGCGGGTCCATCGTGATCCCTCCACAAAGCAACGATGTGCATTACGAGGCCGAACTGGTGTTGGCCGTTGGCAAGCAAGGCAAAAACATCCCTCTCGACGAAGCCATGAGCTATGTGTCGGGTTACGGCCTGGGTATCGACGTAACCGCGCGCGACCTACAGCAGATTGCCAAAGACAAGTCGCTTCCCTGGTCTGTTGCGAAGGGCTTCGACACCTTCGCGCCGCTCTCCGATTTTGTGGATGCGTCCTCCTTGCCTGACCCGGATGCCATCGAGTACACGCTCGACATCAACGGCGAACGCCGACAGCATGGCATGACATCGCACATGCTGTTCCCAATACCATTCTTGGTTCACTACCTGTCAGGGATTTTTACACTCTACCCGGGCGACGTCATTTACACGGGCACGCCCGAAGGCGTCGGCAAACTAAATACGGGCGACAAGCTTCACGCCATACTCAACGGTACCTCCTTGACGTTGGATGTGGATGTCGTATAGGTCTGTTGCCCTCCTACTCCTCCTGATTGTTTTCACGCCGCCACACAAGGCGGCTGCCCAACCCGAGTATCTTCGTGCGAATTGGGCGTGGCCGACAGAAGCCAGCACCTTGCTGTCGGGCAAATTCGGAGAGACACGTTCGGCGCACTTCCATGCCGGAATTGACGTCAAAACATGGGGGCGCGAGGGCTTCAAGGTGTTCGCATCGCGCGATGGATTGCTGCAGCGCGTTGGTGTATCCCCCTATGGGTACGGCAAGGTGGTGTATCTAAAGCACGACGACGGCAGCATCTCCCTGTATGCACACCTGCGCGATTTCGAGCCGGGGATACGCACGTTGGTCGACTCCCTGCGCATGCAGACCTTCCCGTTTCGGTTCGACCAAAATCTGGAGCAGTATGGAATGCGGTTCAAGCAGGGCGACCTCATCGCTTTCACCGGATCGACGGGCATTGGCCCTCCCCACCTGCATTTCGAGCTGCGAACCCCCGATGAGAGGCCCTTCAACCCATTGCTAGCCAATGTGCGTATAAAGGATACCACACCGCCGCGCATCAGCGGCATGGCTGTCGAGCCACTGTCGGTCGACGCCAGAATCAACGGAAGCTCGCGCATCACCGAGCTAGCACCTCGCCAAGGCAACGATTTTGGCACCATCAACATATCTGGAACGGTAGGCTTAGCCGTAAACGCCAGCGACTATGCCGACGGTGTCACCAATGTGTACTCCGTCTACAGCATCGAAATGTATCTCAACGGGGATAAGTTCTTCACCAGCAGGGTCGACAGCTTTGGCTATTACAACACCTCGCAGATGTTCCTTGACCGTGTCTATCCCATTTTAAGACAGTCGCGCAGAGGATTTCAAAGGCTTTATGTACGCGACGGAAACACCCTTCCATTTTATGATCACGGCCCGACTAAAGGCCGGCTCAATCTGCCGACCGGCATGCATAACATCCGCGTCGTTGCCACCGACTACTTCGGGAACAAGACGGCCGTCACCGCCAAATTGAATGTGACGCGACCCCTCAGCATGGTCACCACGGATCCACCGCGCACTCCCGAGATGCCTCGTCAGGTTGCCTACCTGAGCCGATCAGTCCTGTCGGGAACCGAGTGGACCAACGACGGCTTCAGCCTGCCGGGCACAAAGGGCACCACCAAGGTTGACGTCTGCGGCAGCGGCACCATGACAAACCCAGGGTCGTCGTGCATTTCCTACCTTGCAAGGGCAGACCATTTCATCCCTTTAGGAACAATGGATACCGCCATGATTCGCGTCGGTGGCAGGGACTTTGGATTGTTCACACGGGTTTATCCTGGGCAACAACGAACGCTGTACAGCGTGAATCGCCAGGCCAGTGTGGTCTTCGACGCCGCCACGCTGTACGACACCCTCAGCGTGTCTTTTTCGGCCGACATCGTCAATGGCATACCATCGGCGGCGCTCTGGCCCGACCACGAACCCATGAAGGGCAGCGTGCAACTCACGTGGATGCTCGACGATCTCGAGGCATCACAGGCAGGATGGGGATGGTACCGACGCGATGGCGGCAGACCTTCTTGGGCCGGTGCCGCTTTGGACGGCAAAAGGCTTTCGGCTCGGGTTTCTAGCTTCGGAGCCTACGAGATACTCAGAGATACCATCCCTCCAGAAGTGAACAGCCCACGCTTACTGAAAGATTTCGCAAACAGAAACACCGTGACCGTTCGCGTTCGCGACGATCTTTCTGGAGTGAATTTCGAATCTGTCGAGTTCTACGTTGACGACAGAAGAGGCATCATCGAATATGAGCCCGGTGCGGCAACACTTTTTTGGTACCACACAGATCATACTCCCCGAAAGGGTTCGACGATCGAAGTGAACATCAGCGACAATGCCGGCAATCGTCAGACCTTCAAGGCTGTCTTGCCTTAGGCCAACGCGATCACGCTGATCTCGACCAGTGCATTTTTGGGGAGCGTCTTCACGGCCACCGTCTCTCGAGCAGGTGGAGCATCGCTGAAATAGCCGGCATATATTTCATTCACCGTGCTAAAATCACCCATATCGACAAGGAAAATGGTGGTCTTCACCACGTTGCCAAATCCTGTGCCAGCCTCAGACAGGACGGCCTTAAGGTTTTCCATAACCTGATGGCACTGGGAAGCCACGTCGTCGCCGGCAAATTCCCCCGTAGCTGGAACCAGGCCGACCTGGCCCGAACAGAAGACCATGCCGTTTGCCTTGATGGCTTGGCTGTATGGGCCAAGCGCCTTGGGTGCATGGTCGGTGTGAATAGCTTGTTTCATACTGGTGTCAAATTAATTGGATGGACGGGTGAAGTGTGATCGACGGCTCCTTGAAGCCGAGCATGAAATCATTCAGAACGGCGGCAAATGCTTCAGGCTGATCCATCATCGGCACGTGGCCACAATCCGCAATCCATTTAAGTTCGGATCCCGGGATCAGGCTGTGAAACTTTCTGGCGACGGGCGGCGGAGTGATACGGTCGTTTTCACCCCATATGATGCATGTTGGAACGTCAATCTTGGGCAGCGACGGTTCCGTTGTTGCATAACGTGCCGATCGGGCCAGCCGGACCAGCTTCCCAAGCAGCGTCCTGTTTGTGATCACACCGTAAATCTCGTCGACCATGTCTTCATCGACACGATACGTTTGGAATGCCTCCGAAGCTTTCAAGTGGATGTATGCCCGATCGAACCTGCGGGGGATCGAATCTCCGAAATTGGTGTCAAACAGACCAGAACTGCCAACTAATACGAGTCCGTTCACGGGCGAATTACCTCGAATAGCACAATCCAGCGCAATGTGGCCTCCAAGGCTGTTGCCCAAAAGAACGGCCGATGTGATGTTGTTGCCATTCAGCCACGTTTCGAGCCAGCTCGACAATCCTGCAATGGTGTCGGTGTCATGGTCATTGGCGTACAACGGCAATTCGGGAACCCATATATCGATCTGAGGTAAGATGTGCGGTATAACCGGCTCAAAATTCGTGAGCTTGCCAAACAGGCCATGAAGCATCACAAGGGATGGAATGGACGGATCGGTCCCTGCACGGTGGCGGCAAGCAGCCTCTGTACGACCGGGATGTGCGGCTTCTGAGTGAACCATGGCCTAAATATCCGCAAATTATCCCTCAGAACGAAGCCGAAATAATTACGGTATCATTCTCAGAAACGTTAACTGGAAAGATCTCTTATTGCAATTCTACCCCTTATCGGGATATATTGCGGAGTAAAGGGTTTTATACTGCAAAGCAGATTGCACCCAATCTACAATCCCTACATCGATTCTTATGAACACATTTCGTCTACGCTTTATTGCGGTGCTTATTATCGCAGTCGTGATCCAAGCTTGCTCCGGAGGCGACCCAAACATCGAGTCGGCCAAGCTCAATATCCGTAACAAGGACTATACGGCCGCAATTGCCTCCACCGACCGTGCCATTCAGGTCAATCCTGAGAACCACGATGCCTACATTTGGAAGGCTCGCGCACTTAGCAGCAGAGCAATGGAGAACAACAACATCGAAGGCCGTCTGCCTGATTATCAGTCCATGATCACTGCATTAGACAAGGCCCAGTCGATTCTTGAGGCAAGCACAGATCCAAAGGCGCTGCTGAGCATCCTTCAGATTGAAGAGGTACGCGACGACGCCTGGCGCCTTGAGCACGCTACCAGCGTGAATTATGTAAGCAAGGACACCATCTCTGACCAAGATTTCATGCGCTCGATCGCACACATGAAGAACGCGGTTGCCATCTATCCGGACAGCACGCTGTCGTCAAGGGCTCTCGCCGAGATCTACTTCCTGTCTGGCGACATGAATGCAGCGGCGACCCAAATGAAGACTACGGTTGAGAAAACCGGCTCGGCAGCCGTTTCTGACGACTAT
>CAYWCV010000048.1:0-12514 GCA_964456845.1 uncultured Chitinophagales bacterium
TATTCGTATGGAACGGGTGCTGTCAACCCACTTCCTGTCATCACATCGCTCAATCCGAATAACGCGAATCAGGGAACGAACAACCTGGTGGTACAGATCAACGGCACGAATTTCGTGACGGGGGGCACAATTTCTACATTTGGCCCGGGGATTACATTCAACGGGGCATCATTCGTCAACAGTACCCAGTTGACGGTCGATATTTCGATAGCTCCCAATGCCACTCCCGGTGCGCGAAACGTGACCTATACGAATCCGGGTCCAGGCGGCGGGCAAAGCAATGCCGTAACCTTTACGGTTAATGCGCCGAACAATCCGGTGCCTACACTCAGTTCTGTTACACCGAATTCGGGTGGGCAGGGGTCTGCCGTGAATGTGACACTCACAGGTACAAATTTCGTGGCAGGGTCGACTGTCCAAGTGAGCGGAACTGGTGTGGCGGTCTCCAACGTGTCGGTTACCAACGCAACCACGATGACGGCGTTGTTCACCATTACGGGTGGCGCGACACTTGGTGCGCGCGACGTGACGGTGACCAATCCCGCCCCGGGTGGAGGTACAAGTGGGCCGCAGGTCTTCACCGTGACCATGGCAGCGAATCCGGCGCCGGTTCTCACCTCGCTGGTTCCAAGTTCGGCCGATAGGGGCACTCCCAATCTAAATGTAACCATCAATGGCAACAACCTAAACGTTGCCGGTGCTCAGATTGAGTTTTCTGGCACCGGTATCACGATCAACGGTGCTCAAATTCTCAATAATACAACGGCAACGATGAATATATCGATTGCAGCGGATGCTCCTTTGGGTGGCAGGACATTCACATGGACAACACCAGCACCAGGCGGTGGTCAGAGTACGCTTACGTTTACAGTCACTGAGCCGACCAATCCGGTTCCGACTCTCACGTCGGTGGCGCCAAACACGGGCCAGCAAGGGTCTGCTGTAAATGTCACATTGACAGGCACCAATTTCGTGCCGGGTTCTACCGTCCAGGTGAGCGGTACAGGCATCGCCGTATCGAATGTGTCGGTCACGAATGCCACCACTATGACAGCACTCCTTACCATCATGGGAGGCGCCGACCTTGGCGCGCGTAACGTGACGGTCACAAATCCGGCTCCAGGCGGCGGCACTAGTGGGTCGCAGACGTTCACAGTCACCATGGCCCCGAATGCGGTCCCAGTATTGACGACGGTAACTCCAAACAATGGGGTAGTTGGCTCGTCGGTCAATGTATCCCTCATCGGCACCGGTTTCATGGCAGGATCCACTGTGGCCGTGAGTGGCACGGGAGTGACAATCTCGAACGTGACGGTTGCCAGCACGACGCTGATTACAGCCCAGTTCGCCATATCGGCTGGCGCTACAATCGGTGCCCGTGATGTGACAGTCACCAATCCGGCTCCTGGAGGAGGTACAAGTGCCCCTCAGACTTTCGTCATCACACAGCCGCTAAACCCCGTTCCCGTTTTGACTTCGATCGCACCTACTTCGGGGGTTCAGGGATCTCAAGTCAACATTCAGCTGACGGGTAGCAATTTTGTGCCTGGATCCACTATTCTGATCAGTGGAACGGGTATTACGGTTACGAACATGTCCGTTCAGGATGTCGAGGAAACACAGTCGACATCCATAACCGCCACACTTACGATTGCCCCAGGAGCGACATTAGGACCACGAATCGTCGCAGTATCTAATCCGGCTCCTGGCGGCGGTATCAGTGGCGCGCAGACCTTCACGGTGACCGAGCCCTTCGTCAACAAGCAGCCCACCATGAACGTCATCAGCGATGTGAGCTTCCTGCATACGGCGGCGGAGCAGGTGGTCAATCTGTCTGGGATATCGGCAGGCCCTGGCGAGAATCAGAACCTGACCGTCACTGCCGTTGCGGCGAATCCCCAGCTCATACAGACGCTGTCCGTTCAGTATGTGAGCCCACAGGCTACTGGCACGCTGCGTTTCCAGAACGACAGAAGGATGGTGGGTACGACAACGATATCCGTTAAAGTTAAGGATAACGGCGGGACCACCAACGGCGGCATAGATTCGTTGGTGCGTGTGTTCACCGTTAACGTGAACCTCGACACCGATCTGGAGACCGAAAATCCAGATTTGCCCACAGATTACGATCTGTTGCAAAACTATCCGAACCCGTTCAACCCGAGCACGGTCATCCCATTCCATTTGCCAGGAAGGGCGTTTGTGACCATTGGTGTGTACGATGTGACCGGACGCTTGCGCACTACGATTCTTCACCAGGAGATGGGTGCGGGCCGCCACGAGCTGCCGCTGGATGCCTCCAATTTTGGAAGCGGGTTGTACCTCGTGCGAATGACTTCAGAATATGGGATCAAATCGAGGATGATAATGCTTGTTAAATAGCAGTTAAACATATCACTTTTGGGTTCTTATGCGTTGATACATCAGAGGTTTTTCACTACCATTCGAGTGTAAGCCCTTTCTTCTGAAAGATTAACCATAACGAACCCCAGTGGATGGAGCATAGCTACAGCCGTCTTCTGATCCGAAATATCTTCCGTAGTCCGATCCTTCTGGTAATGATGGTCAGCATCGTCATGTCTGGTCGTGTGTACGGATTCATGGAATGGGATCTTTATCAGGTCGGCAACAGTCGACCTGTGCTCACATCGATGTCGCCTGAGTCGGCATTGGCTGGAGACGTTGTGGAATTGATCCTCCTAGGTGCGAACTTTGAATCTGGCGTCACCTCGTTCGCCATATCGGGCAGTGGTGTCAAAGTGATCAGAACGTTGGTGATAAGCCAGTTTCAATTGAGGGTTACCATATCCATCGATCCCAATGCACCTCCGGGCATCCGAAATATTCGGGTGATCAACAACCCGCCAGCGGGGGGGAGCAGTGCTACGATGAATTTCAGGGTGAAGCCGCCACCGCACCCAGAGCCCATATTGCTCAGAATGAGTCCATCGTCCGCGCAACAGGGAGACACCCTCATGACAGAAATGTCTGGTAGGGCCTTCGTTCCAGGGCAGACGTTTGTGGTGATGGATGGCGATGGATTAAGGATGGATTCGGTGGTTGTGCTCGACGATAAACGAATCTCCGTGAAGCTCATCGTCGATGAGCTCGCCGCACCCGGGAGACGGAACCTTGCGGTCGTGACACCCGGTCCAGGAGGAGGCATGACCCAAGCTAGGGCGTTCATGGTGCAGACGGCGCCCTATCCCGCACCAAATCAGCTCAGATATGATGGAGAGCCATTGATTCGAGGCGGACAATACCAAGTGACCATATCTGGTAAAGGGTTGCGCGACGTCTCAAGAATCATTTTGCCCGGCGATCTCCGGGCCCAGCAGATTGAACATTTCCCACCCGACAGCATTCGTTTCGAGGTAGATGTTCCAGACACGTGGAGGAGTGCAACGCTCCCGCTCATGGTAAGCAATCCCCGCCCTGGAGGTGGGGTATCCGATACGCTTCACATACCTGTAGTGAGGCCTCGCAACAATCCTCCCAGAGTGCGCAGAGTGCTTACTTCGATGCTCATTGCGACTGGAGAGACGCGGAGCATTCCGTTGAGCGGTCCGTCAGCCATATTTGAGGATGTGGATGCCGACACCCTCAGCTATCAGCTCGCTGTCGACGAACCATCCATTTTTGCGGAAATTCGCGGTGATGAGCTCTATATCCGTGGCAATGTGGAGGGGAGGACCAATGTGACCCTTATTGCGTCCGACGGATATGACGAAGCCATCATTCAGTTTCCGGTGTCGGTGTTCGTGCCCATCCCCAATAAGGCGCCGACCTTGAGTGCCATTCGAAACATCGAGCTGGCACCATCGGTTACGGGCCAAGAGATTCTGTTGTCGGGCATCACGGCGGGGTCTGGCGAGGACCAGCGGTTGACCGTTACGGCCACATCGTCGAACACCAGGCTGATCCCGAATCCTGAGGTTGTGTATTCAAGCCCAAACCAGAGTGGAAGATTGGTCATTCGGCCCACCGTCGGCGTGACGGGCACTGCAACCATCACCGTGCGGGTTCGCGACAATGGTGGGACTGAGTACAACGGGGTCGACCAGATCACCCGTTCGTTTACGGTTACCGTCCGTAATATGGAGATGTCTGAGTCGGACGATGATCAACCTGGAAGGTTCAGGCTCAATCAAAACTATCCGAACCCCTTTAACCCGACCACGACCATCGATTACACCATCGGTGAAGCTTCCTTTGTCCGATTGAGTGTTTTTGATGTTACAGGGCGACCTGTACAGCGGCTTGTTGAGCGTGAGCAATCTGCCGGCACATATTCGGTCACCTTTACAGCCGACAAGATCCCCAGCGGGATGTATATCTACCGGCTCGAAGCCGGCAGTTATTCACAGACGCGCACAATGCTACTCGTCAAGTAGCAATCTCTGATCACACGTCGAAGGATATGCCTTGGGCTAGTGGTAGGCTCGTGCCATAGTTGACGGTGTTTGTTTGGCGGCGCATGTAGGCCTTCCAGGAATCAGACCCGGATTCGCGGCCGCCTCCTGTTTCCTTCTCGCCACCAAATGCTCCGCCAATTTCGGCACCGCTGGTTCCGATGTTGACGTTGGCAATTCCGCAGTCGCTGCCGGCTGCACTCAAAAAGCGCTCAGCCTCGCGCATGTGGTTTGTGAAGATCGCAGAACTGAGTCCCTGGACAACGCCATTTTGGATAGCCATAGCCTCGTCGAGCGTCTTGAACGGGATCAGGTACAGGATTGGCGCAAAGGTTTCGTCTTGTACTATCGGCATGTCGTTCGATGCCAGTGCAAGTGCAGGGCGAACATAGGTGCCTGTTTCATAACCGGGGCCGGTCAATATCTCGCCACCATAGATAACGGAGCCGCCTTGTTGCTTCACGGCCTCGAGTGCGTTTTGCATCATGTCGACCGCCTGCTTGTCGATGAGGGGCCCAACGAGGACGCCACTTTCGAGAGGGTTGCCGATGCGGATATTCCGATAAATCTGGATCAGTCTGTCCTTTAGCGACTCAAATACCGATTCGTGCACGATGAGACGGCGCGTGCTGGTGCAGCGTTGACCACAGGTGCCGACGGCGCCGAAAACAGTAGCCCGGATGGCCATTTCGATGTCGGCGTTCTCTGTGATGATAATTGCGTTGTTGCCGCCAAGCTCGAGCAGGGATCTGCCGAGACGTCCGGCGACCACTTGTGCGACCTGTTTGCCCATACGGATCGATCCGGTAGCCGATATGAGAGGAACACGGCTGTCGCTCGTGAGCAGCTCGCCCACAGCGCGGTCGCCATTCACCAAAGAGAACACACCTTCGGGCACGTCGTTTTTCCTGAGCACGTCCGAAATGATGTTCATGCAGGCAACTGAGCATAACGGCACCTTCTCGGACGGCTTCCAGATAATGGTGTCGCCACATACGGCTGCGATCATGGCATTCCAGCTCCATACCGCCACTGGGAAGTTAAATGCCGAAATGACCCCCACGACCCCCAGGGGATGCCACTGCTCGAACATCCGGTGATCGGGGCGCTCGGAGTGCATGCTGAAGCCATACAGCTGGCGTGAGAGTCCGACTGCGAAGTCGCAAATGTCGATCATCTCCTGTACCTCCCCAAGGCCCTCCTGGAGAATCTTGCCCATTTCATAGGCGACCAGGCGACCTAAGTCCTCTTTATGTTCGCGAAGGGCGTCGCCGATCTGCCTTACGATTTCGCCACGTTTGGGTGCAGGCATGGTTCTCCACACAAGAAACGCCGCAGCAGCTTGGTCGATCACATGCTCGACCTGATCGGGGGTGCTCACGCTTACGCGGCCGATCAGACGTCCGTCGACGGGGCTGTGTGAATCGAGCCATTGCTCGCTTTTAAACTGTTTGGTGCCTGTGCTTGTGCCGGCATTGTCGCCAGAAAGACCTAAACGTTGCAGAAATTCCATGATGAAAGTAGATAGTTTAACAATAGAGTAAAGATACCCAAAAATGAGGCAACTAAAACCTGAAACGAGCCCTTAACGTCAGATTGGGATACATGATGCGAATGGCTCGTTTTTCCCTTGCCAAGAACGCATCCCGTAATTCCTCCGGATACTCGGTGTACAAACTTGTGGTGGTTCGTTGCCGTTGAAACCATCCGTCGATGTACAGTTCATTCTGATTTGACAAGGGCAACATCACCTGAACGACGGGGCCCAGTTGGTTGGTCACCATCACTCCGGGAGCGATGCGCGAAAAATTCCGGTTGCCCGTCTCAGGGTCTGTGATGACGATGGTCGTGATGGCCTGAGGCATGAAGTCAACCTTTCTGAAAGCCCTGAATCCCGATGATATTTTCATGTCCCCAACTTTTTTACTGAGTGTGGCCTCCATTTCGTATGTCACCAAGGTGTCGATGGGTGTCTCGGTGAATGTGCCCCACTGAAGTCGGCCAATGCGCAGTTCGCTCCTGGAAGCCTCCGACTCAATGTACCACTCGGGCATGAACTGATATTCGACCCTTGTGCGAAAACCATACTCCCTTGCCGACTGATCAGCATTGAGCCTGCCCGGCACTTGGAAATCGTACACCGTGTAGTTGGCACGCACAAACATGGCGTTTCGTATGTAGATGTTCTCGGATGGTCTCCAGTTGAGCTCGGGCAGTATACGGATGGAACGGCGCCAGTTGTTTTCGGCACTTCGCTCACCAAATAAATAGACGTTGTGATAGGCCTCTCCAGCCAGAGTGATTCCTGCATCAAACCAGTCGGAGAATCGGTGTCGCCCGGTAATTCTCAATGCAAGCGTCTGCTCGTCACGGTCGTCGACATTGATTTCGGAAGTGTTGTACCTCAATATTCCCAAAATGAAGCGCAGATTAATCTCGCTGTCAGGCCCTGGCTGATATCTGTTGTCGGTAAACAGTTCCAATGCATTCTGTCGGAAATTGGATCTTTCCAGGATCTCGCCTCTTCGTACGATCTGGTCTGAACTCAGATTGTCCGTGTTGATCAGCTGCGATGTGGCACTGGTGCCCAGAAATCGGATTCCTGGATTCACCATCAACTTGCCTCTGGGTACAAAGGCTTGAAATACCAGGTCGTAGTCTTGCCTGCCAAACTTCGTGTCGACGATGTCGGTGCGTACCGTGTCGCTTAACAGACGATTTGTGAACTCCCTGTTGTTCCCCATCGTATACAAGTCAATCCTTCCGATCGTCCCATTACCTAGGGGAAACTCCATCCTGGCTTGGACCATGGCCGTGTCGCTGCGGATCGATTCGATCAGGTCGGTGACGTCGCGGTTCAGGAAATTGCTGGCTTGGTAACTGTCGCGCAGTGACCGCCCTATCTGCACCACTCCGTTAAGCTGGATGTTGTCGTCTCCGTATGATGCATCAGAACCCAGCCGATAGCTGCCGTACTCGCGCGGGCTGAGCGACGCATATTCGAGCATTAACACCGGGTTGAACCGAAAGTCGCCTATGACAAGGTTGGGCCAGTCGCCGGTCAGCGAAAATCCGGGTCCACTGTCTTGTCGGTCGTTTCGCGTGTCGCTCATGAAGCCAACCATGGGGCGAAACTGCAGCCCGTTTTCGCGAAACTGAAATGCTGGTCCGGCCATAATGCGCTCATGGCGTACATTGGCTGCCGAGAATCCGTAAGCGTCGGCCGTCATCCCGAAACCGACCACACCAGATCCAAATTGCGTGGCGTCGAGCCGGCTGCGATATTCGTCCTGAATATTTTCAGCTTTACCCCGTATCAGGTACAGTCGGGATGAAAATTGATTTCGTAAAGACACGCGGGTCCTGTACCATTCCAGGTCATAATTGCCATACATGCGCCATTGCATGGCGTCGAGCCTACGTGAAAATTCGGATTGTGCGTCAATATGCTGCTGAAATTGGGCAAATGACGGTGCTGCCCAAATAATGAGATACAGAAACAAAATAATATGCGAAAAGCACCCTTTCACAGGTGTCCAAAGTACGCAAATTGATAATGGGTTTCATCAGGTGCATTCATAGCTTGTCGCAGGAAGGTTGAATGCCACGTTAGATTGTCGCATATTCGTGCAATGAATCGATTTCAAAATGGAAGTTCATCACAGATCACCTTGCTCCGCAAATTGCAGAAGCGAAAATATCGGCGTGAACTGAACCTATTTGTTGCTGAAGGTCACCGGACGGTGTCCCAAATACTGGAACACGGCTCATTAGACGTGACGGATGTTTTCGTCACGGAGTCTTACGTGAACGATTATGGATACAGGCATTTGCCTGATTCTACGTATCTATTGTCCGACAAAGAGTTGCAGAGTATTGCCGACGCTGAGACTCCGCAAGGTGTCGTTGCCATTTGTGTAGTGCCATCGCCAGTCGATGTCGATGCCATCGTTCAACATCCCGGCTGTATTCTGGCTTTCGACCGCATACAGGATCCCGGTAATATGGGGACCATCATCCGTACGGCCGCTTGGTTCGGCGTTGACCTCCTCATGATCGGGGAGGGGTCTGTTGATATCTGGAATCCCAAGGTAGTGCGAAGCACCGCGGGTGCCACGGGAAGCCTTGCTTATATCGAGTGCAATCTGACTACCCAATTGGAAATGCTCGCACAGCATGGTTGGAGGCCAGCTTTGCTCGATGGAAACCCAGGCAGCCAGCCAATCGAGGAGTGGGATCCCGGAATGCGGACGGTTTTGGTCGTCGGGAACGAGGCTCAAGGGATATCGCCTGAATTGGCCGTGCAGTACGACAGGTACCGCATCGATGCGACATCCGATCGGGCGGCTGCCGAAAGTCTAAACGCTTCCATCGCCGCTGGAATTGCATTGTATGTCCTGTCGCAGAAGGATGTAAATAAAATTTAAGTTGCCTATTGCGATGAGGGTTTTGAATTGTTAGAATGACAATTATCACCTGAACCAACTTACTGCCATGCCTAAAAAAGATCGGAAGGTCTTTGTACTCGACACATCCGTCGTGCTTTACGATTCAAATGCCATCTATAGCTTCAAAGAACATGACGTGGCCATTCCGATTACCGTGCTTGAGGAGGTCGACCAATTTAAAAAGGGTGGTTCAGTAATGAACCTACAGGCACGTGAATTCATTCGTACGCTCGACGATCTTTCAAAGTCTGACATGCTGCAGAAATGGATCCCTCTGAATGGTTCCTCGCGTGGGAAAATTCGCGTGTTGACCGACGAAATGGCCTCAGCTGATGCGAACAAAATGTTCGGGACCAACAAGAATGACCACCACATCCTGAATGTAACGTTGGCACTAGCCGAAAAAGAGAAGGATCGCAAGGTTGTGCTCGTCACGAAAGACATCAATCTACGCATTAAAGCACGGGCTCTGGGTGTGACTGCCGAAGACTTTGAAACGGGTAAAATCAAGGACATTGAGCACATTAGCAGCGGCATGAGCGAGATCATAGGTCTCGACAATGCGTTGATCGATCGTATTTATGCCGAAGAAGGTATTCCATGGAGTGATTTCCTCGATGAGAAGCCGTTGTCGAACAGGTATTATATATTAAAAAGTACGAACAGCTCTGCGCTGGCTTATTATAATCCGAACACGGGCCTCATCGAAAAGGTCATTAAGGAACCTGCTTACGGTATTAAATCAAAAAATGCAGAGCAGACCTTTGCCATTCATGCTCTGTTGAACCCAGAAATTCAGTTGGTGACCATCACAGGCTCGGCCGGAACTGGGAAGACCTTGCTTGCCCTTGCATGCGCATTGGAAAGGCGGCGTTTCTATCATCAAATTTACCTCTCCCGACCCATTGTGCCATTAAGTAACAAGGACATCGGTTACTTGCCGGGCGACATCAACTCAAAGATCAACCCATATATGCAGCCTTTGTTCGACAACTTAGACTACATTAAGAATCAGTACAAAGACACGGACAAAGAGTACAAAAAAATTGCTGAGATGGTCGAAACAGAGAAACTGCATATCTTGCCACTGGCGTACATTCGGGGTCGAAGCCTATCAAACATCTACTTTATCGTCGACGAGGCACAAAATCTGACCCCACACGAGGTAAAGACCATCATAACAAGGGCTGGCGAAAACACGAAAATGGTTTTTACGGGCGACATCTTCCAGATAGACACTCCATATCTTGACTCACAGAGCAATGGGTTGTCGTATCTGATCGACCGAATCAAAGATCACAGGCTGCATGCACATATTAATCTTGTGCAGGGCGAGCGATCCGAATTGGCAAACGTGGCTAGCGAGCTGCTCTAAGCCAGGGTAACGATCTCAACCCGGTTGATCTTCCGTCCCAGAAAGCGTTCTGCCAACTGCTGGAAACGTTGGGGTTTGTCGCTCACGTAACAGCTGAATGCGCCCGAATGCTCATCGGTGAGAAGCCCCAGATCGGCAAGCACCCTTTTTGCCATCGCTGCAATCGATATGGCCGAATCGATGATGGATACGTCCGGGTTGTCGAGCACCTTCACGATCATGTCTTTAAACAGTGGGTAATGCGTGCAACCGAGAATCAGCGAATCGATGTTCATGCCCCGGATGTCCTCCAAATAGCTACGAAGAGTGAGTTCTGCGATTTCATTGTCGGTCCATCCCTCTTCGGCAAGTGGTACCAATAATGAGCATGCCTTCGAGAATACTTGGACTTTTGGATCGAGGTGCTGCAGGTTGGTCTGATAGGCTCCGGAGCCAACCGTTGCAAGGGTTCCAATCACTGCTACTCTGTGGTGTCGCTGTTGAGCTTGCAATGCAGCGATGGCACCGGCCTCGATGACCCCAAGTACGGGAATATTGCCGGCGGCGGCCTTCACTTCTGCTTCCGCAGCGGCGGTTACGGTGTTGCATGCGATCAGGATCATCTTCACCTTCTTCGACATCAGAAACTCGGTGATTTGAACCGCATACTGCTTCACCGTCTCGACCGATTTGATGCCATAGGGCACTCGGGCGGTATCACCGAAGTAGATAATGTCCTCGTCGGGCAGGGCGTCCATGACGGCACGGACGACCGTAAGTCCGCCAATGCCTGAGTCAAAAATTCCGATGGGTGCTTTTCTACTGATTTTCATGCTCTGAAATTACCACATAGCCGTCACTTCAATGTGACTCAAGAATAGGTAATTCCAAACTCACTTGAAAGAGAGGCCATGTCTTGGCTGGTGAATAAGGCCAACTACTTTTTTCTGCGAGAGCGACTTTCGCTGCTCTACGTGCCAAGCTTCGACCATAACCACATAGAATCCGGTGAAAGCCCTTCGGTTATTGTGGTCGAGTCCATCCCAAATGATCTCGTGTGAATCGCCCACTCTTTCTCCATCGGCCAATGTGCGCACTTTCCGTCCATATCGGTCGAAAATAGTGACTTTTGTGAGCCAACCCGATTCTTGTAATCGTAGCGAGATCTTCGCCACATCTTCAAATCCGTCGTTGTCGGGCGAAAAGGGATTCGGTTGAATTTCGATTATGGCAGCAGCTGATGGTAGATCCCCCAACGTGATGCTGTTCTTCCTGCCGGGGCTGCCTCCCATGTGACCTCCGTGTGACCCCCAGTTTCGGGGGTCGACCGATGATCCTCGTAAAGAAATACGCTCTAAGCTCACACCGCGCCGGTCGCGTACCGATGGATAATGAAATTCGGCATCGTAGCTGACACTATCGAGCGTTACATGATCAGGTCTAGTTACCCATACAGAGCCGGATGTCGAGTTCAGGCTCAAGGTAGAGCGATTTGCCCTGAAATAATTCGACTCGTCGGTTAGCCCGAAAAAGTGTGACAATCTTGAAGTTGCTGTGGATGTTGTGTCGGCATGCAGAACCAGCAACCCCCGTGGATTGATGTTGGGCGTGCCCAGCTCTAGAAAGGTGATGGTCGACGTAGATGTGCCTGTTGTTGACTTCGTCATCAACTGAATGTCGCCTAGGTAGATGTGGTGGTCTCTTGCGTTGACCAATTCCACGTATTGAGACTGATCGATGCCCCCATCGTAGCGAGCTTGCAGCGGGTTGAACAGGATTTCGTTGATGAGGACGTCGGCTTTGGCAGGCAGCCACGATATGGGCCCGTTCAACGGAGGGAGTGAGTTGCCGAGTATGCCTCGGGCACCCATAATCTCCACGAAGGAAGGCGTATCGGGGTCCACAGGTAACACAGCGGCCGATGAGCAGTGAACGGCCTTCCAGTCGGGTGAAGTGCACGGTGCAAATGGGGTGCGAATTCCATTGATGGACACGTTGCTGATAGATGAGACGTCCATTTCGGAGCTGAAGGATAGGGTCAGCGTGTTGGGTGCTACAAAGATTGCCAGATCCAGCGTGGGTGATGTGGGTTCTTCGGGAGGGACGCTGTTGGGCTCGCCGGGTGTGGCTCCCCGCCGGTGCGCCGACGGTTTCCAGTTTGTGGGGGCCCATGTGGGTGCCTGAAGGGAACGGCGTTCGATGGAGACGCCGTCGCCTGCAGGGGAGGGGGTGTAGCCAAGGCTGTCGACGGTAGCGCCGGATGGAGTGCGAAGAATGACCCCATCCCTGCTGCCTCGATT
>CAYWCV010000048.1:12614-14983 GCA_964456845.1 uncultured Chitinophagales bacterium
TCGACGTCGTACCCGAAAGGATCGGGGTCATGATGCCTTTGTCGACCCTCATCAGACGGATCACATCGTTTGATCCGTTCTCGCCGGCTTTGAGCAGGTAACCGTTGAAACTAGATTTCAGATCCTCTTGGTCAGACATCACCACGAGGTCGATCCGGTTGCTGTTCGATGGATCCCCTTTGATGCTGATGGTGTAATTCCACTCGCCATGATATAGCGATACGGAAGTGGCCAACCAGGAAGTGTCGGAACGTGTGGCGTTGCCCCTTAGACGAAGCATGCTCGCATCATCCGTCTGCTCGAGATGGAAATGGTGAAACATGCCTGTCCAGCCAACGTCCGACGCTTCTGGTGGCTTTGTGAACGGCTCGTCAAGAACGACTTTTTGCACAATGTCGTCCGATCCTTTGAGGTTGGACACCCCTGGATGGATCGACAAAGTGGCAAGTAAAAGCGTGATGATGGTGTTCGGCATAATGTGCTCCTTTCCTATAAGAGCCTCGCCAAAGGAATTCCTTACGCCTTTCCGAAACTTTTTTTATCATTCAACGCATAAAGTTTGCATTTTACCCGCTTTACGACCGCAATTCGACATTTTGTAGCAACATTTAGACCTAAAAATGGACCTTTCGACCCACATCATCCCATTTACACTGGCACAAAGCGACAATTTTCTGATGGAAAGCAGTGGGATCATCCGATTGGAGGCGAAGCACCTGATCATGGAGTACCAGTCGCGCGATGCTGTGCTCGGGATGGTCAAGTCGTCAGTGAACGAGGTGCGTCTCTCTCTGAACGATGTGCAGCACATCACATTCAAGAAGGGTCTGTTCACAAATACGCTTCGCATACAGGCAAAGGCGATGCGGGCTTTCGAGAAAGTGCCGGGAAGCGTTCAGGGTGCCGTGGAATTGAAGATCAAGCGCGCCGATCGTAAAAATGCCGATTACATGGTGTCGGCGGCCAACCTGCGAATGTCTGAGTTGCGCTTGGAGGCGATGGACGAAATCGAGGACTAAGATTCCTGAAGTACAGTCTTAAGCTTTGCTAATCCCATTTCGAGCTGGTCGAGTACGGGTCCGTAGGAAATGCGCACATATCCGCTCGACTGATTTCCAAAGGCAGATCCCGGGACGGTGATAATCTTGTGCTCGTGGAGCAATCGCATCACCCATTCATGGTCGGTGGAGCCATTAAGGTCATCGTCGGTGAGTTTGAACAGCCAGTAAAAGGCGCCTTCGCCACCGTACAGTTGACGCACATCCTTTAAGCTATTGTACACCATGTCGCGCTTCGATTGATAGAGCGCCTGCTGTTCGGAGAACCAGGCCTTTTCGTTTTCGGTGCCACGAATGAGGTTGAAGGTGTGCTGGGTCAGAGCCGACACACACGTGGTGATGTACTGATGTGAAGCAATGTATGGCTTGATCAGCACGTCGGGGAGCACGGCCCAGCCGAGGCGCCAACCGGTCATGTGGTGGCTTTTGCTTGCCCCGCGAAGCAGGATGATGAACGGATACTCGTGTATATAGTCTTGTAAGGATGCAGACGGCGTGTACGACATCCCGTAATACACCTCGTCGCTGATTACCCAGATGGGTCCTTCCGGGCGGTTGGCCAGGGCATCGAGCAGCTTCCTGATTTCGTGGGGCTCGGCGATGCTGCCTGTCGGGTTCGATGGATGTGCCAGGAGAACTGCGCGGGTCTCTGGCCGTATCTGCGATAGAACCGCATCGGCCTCGAAACGGAAATTGTTGTCAGCGCTCAGGCTGTAGTAGCGGGGGGCGACATCATTGAGCGCGGCCAGCGCCGGGTAGGTCATGAATCCGGGGTCAGGCAGGAGGAAGTCAGCCCCTGGGTCGAGGATGACCTTGAAGAGCGCGTACAATCCCTCCTGTACGCCGGCAGTGAGGCAGATGTTTGAGGCTGTGACACGGTGGCCGATCTCGGCGGCGAGCTTCTCGCGAAGCGGCAGGATGCCGGCGTTGAGCGTGTATCCCAAATTGCACTCGCGCAGGGCGCGGGCGGCGGCGTCTTTGATGAAGTCGGGCGTGTCTTCGCCCGGCTGACCGATGCCCAGGTTGATGGATCCAACCGGGGCGGACTCAAATATCTGCCGCAGCACCGACTGCTTCAGGTGCGGATTGTGGGGGAAATAGGGGTTGCTCATCTACGAAAGATAACTAGTGTTAGCGTTGATTTTAATCAGCTATGAAGAATCAACCACAGATTCCACTGATAACACTGATTTTGCTGGTCTTAATAAACTCGTTGCTTAACTTCAATCGGTATAGAAAACATAGCTGTTGATAAAATGAAGCTCAAATACGGAATGATAGGCGGTGGAATTGGGTCGCTCATCGGGGCGG
>CAYWCV010000048.1:15083-16294 GCA_964456845.1 uncultured Chitinophagales bacterium
ATGAAGCTCAAATACGGAATGATAGGCGGTGGAATTGGGTCGCTCATCGGGGCGGCGCACCGTGATGCGGCAACGGCAACAGGCCGTTTCGAGCTGGTTTGCGGATGTTTCAGCAGCGACGCCCCTAAATCGCAGACAACAGGCCAGACGCTTGGCTTGGATGCATCACGGGTGTACGACCATTGGGAAACGATGCTCAACAGCGAGACGGACCTAGACGCCGTCGTGATCGTCACTCCCAACCACTTGCATTTCGGTCCAGCACATCTGGCATTGTCGAAGGGGGTGCATGTGATCGTTGACAAGCCTATGACGTGGTCGATGGAAGAGGCCGTTGCCTTAAAAGAAATGGTCGAAGAGACGAAACTGGTGTTTGGCGTCACCTACACGTACGCCGGGTACGCTGCCGTCGGACACATGCGGGAGTTCATCGCATCGGGAATGCTCGGCAATGTCAAGAAGGTGCACGTCGAGTACCTGCAGGGCTGGATGTCGGAGAATGCCGACGCTGATTTCAAGCGGCATGCTGCTTGGAGGATGGATCCGTCGAAAAGCGGCATCAGCTGTGCGGCAGCCGACATCGGTGTGCATGCCTTTCATCTGGCCGAGCATGTGACCGGCCTCAGGGTTGCATCTCTTTGCTCGCAGCTCAACTCCGTTGTGAAGGGTCACGCGCTAGATGACGACGCCACTGCCATGCTGATGTTCGAGAACGGTGCCACTGGCACTTTGATCGCATCGCAGGTTGCGACGGGCGAAGGAAACCATTTGCGGCTGCGTATCTATGGCGACAAGGCTGGTCTGGAGTGGAACAGGTCGAATCCAGATGTGGTGATCGTCAAGTATCCGGATTTGGCGGTAAAATTTTTGTGTGACGGTGTTTTGTCGGATGATGACCCTACACAACGATTAGGTGCTCCGCAAACAACGGTAGAAGCATTTACCGTGATCTACGAACGCATTGCACATGCCATCGCGCACCACAAGGCAGGCGAATACCACGGAATTGCTGGCGGGTACTTCCCCAACGTGGAGGATGGCTACCGCGGAATGCAATTCATTAAGGCTGCAGTATCATCATCGGCCAACCGATCGACATGGTGTAACATTGGATGAACAACCACAGATAGCACAGATGACACTGATAATTCAAAATTTATGAATTCAACTAATATGGACTCACATTAAAGCTTGTTTAATAGTAATCTGTG
>CAYWCV010000049.1:0-16188 GCA_964456845.1 uncultured Chitinophagales bacterium
GAGGTGACGTCGTTACTCGCGGCGACATGGGCTTCACCCATCGCCATGCCCCTTGCGCCTACGGCGATCTCGAGAAACGACACTGCGGTCGTCCCGACTTTCTTTTGGGCCAATGCCGGTGTCGCAAAGATAGATGCGAAGATGAGGGCTATTATCAGATGCTGTTTCATAGTCACTTTTCCTGTGTGCATCAGTTGATAATGGCGAATTTTCCAATCTTCTCACCGATGCCAGGGGCATCGACGTGGAAGAAGTAAAGTCCAAAGGAGACCTCCAGGCCTTCCTTGGTTTTCAAGTCCCATACAGCCACGCCGTTCGAAGGTTCCAGCTCCCTGAGGAAGACCCCGCTGGCCGAAAAGATGCGGACGCGGCACGTGGTCGGAAGTTTGCGGATTTCAATCCTGCGCTCGCCACGACCTGACAAAAATGGACGGGACTCCGTAACAGTGGCAGCGATGTACGGATTGGGTACGACGGTGATTTCGTCGAGGAGCGACTCGTCGGCATCTTCGTCGGTTCTGGTGGCGGTGACGCGCAGCACATATTCATCTCGTTCACCGAACGGCTTCTGAGTTCGCAACACAAACCTGTCTCCGGCTTGAGGCAGAATGGCCTGATTTACGGGCAGCTCATTCCCGTTTGCATCGACCGGAGGGTTGAACGAAATTTTCCAACTTAAGGTGTAACGGAAGTCATTTGGTCTGTTCCTGAAAACGAGATCGATGCTCTCTCCAATATCGATGCGTCCATTCGTCGTCTGCGGAAGTTCGTTCAGAATGAAGTTGATGTTCGCATCGGTGCCCTCCTCATAAAGTCTGAAATTGACTGGACGCGTAAAAAGACCCGTGTTGTTTACGAAAGCGGTGTCTAAAACAGCACCCTCCTCGCCGAAATCGATGATAACGTTGATGGGCCATAGCGGAGGTGTCGGAACCAGGGTTGTTGGAAGCGGTGCCTGAATGGCAGATCTCAGGTTCGACTTGCTGCCCGGAGAGAATCTTGAGTTCTGCTGCGTATAGGTCTGTGTAGGAAACGTGTTGTTGAAAACAAGGAGAAATCCTTCGTCAAAGATCTCTTCCGTCCAGCTGGTCACATAGGTTCCGTCTGGGTTTTTCGGCACTGGCACTTTGTCAACGACGGTTCGGCCCGCTTTGTCTCTGAGCGTGTATGACTTTGTGCCATACTCCACGCTGGTTGCCACTGCCTCCTGCTCGAAGGTTACGGTGTACTCGGTTTCGATGAATGCCCGCTCATTGATTGGAAACGCCTGAAGCACCGAGGTTGCATCGCCCTTGGCCCTTGGCACCCGATTTTGTTCATCGACGCTCAGCTCGCCAAGAATTTCGTCGGCAGGCTGGGTGTTTGGTCGCGCCGATACCGTGTTCACGTCGTAGCGCGTCACAACCCCTTGGGTAACAGTAATGCTTCCTGGCGACTCCGATGGAGAAATCGGAAATAGGAGGGGCGAATCAGAAATACCCAGGTCAAAATACGAGTCCACGTACCCTGCATCGTACGAAAGCACCGCATAGTAATAGACCCTGCCATTAATGACATCGGTGTCAATGTACGAGTGTTGCAATCCCGTGTCGTCACCCATGAAGAAGTGCACTCCATTGGGTAGTCCGATTTCCTCGCCAAACTGCAGCTCATGATACCCCTTTAGGCCGTTTACCTTGTCGAATTGCGCGATCGACCTCTTGTAGACCGAGTTTCCGAAAGAGTCGGTGATGTCTTGTGCATCGTTGAACTGGGGATCTGTGGATTTGATGATGCGGTAGCCCTCAAAATCGAAGCCATAAATCGGATCCCGAGAAAACTCAGCCAGATTATCCCAAATAAGGGTAACCTTCCCATCGCCTGCGATAGCCTTCAGCTTAGGTTGACGAGGCGGCCGTGCAAAACGGTAGTCGGAATCATAAATGCGCTGTGCCACTTGGGCTGACCGGAACAGCGCCTGACGATTGGCCCCGAAAACGAAACAGGTCGAAAAACGTTCGGTGCGGTCGGGGCGGAGACGAAACGGCCCGGATGCGAATATCCAGATCTGGTTGACACCTTGCGCCGGTATGTCAAAAAATCCCGGCTGCATCTTCGGCCACATGGCTGCCTCATTGTGTATGCTCACCGATCCGAACAACGGAGCATTAAACGAGGTCAGACCCACCTGGTCCGACTCGTCGTTATCCAGTCGGCCAAAGTTGGGTTCGCCCTGATCAGGACGCCCGTTCCCTTCGGTGCCATCAGGATCCGGGCCTGGATACCCATCAAAACCCGGTCCAATCCCATCGGTTCCGACATCGTCGACAAGTACATTCCAATCGCCGTCTTCATCGCCCGACCAGTGTTCTTTAGGATCGCCATAGCGGCCCACAGGGCCAAAAATAAGTTGACCAGCAGGATTGTCTCGACTTTCGTCGATCAAGCCATCATTGTCGTTGTCAATGAAATCGTCCGAGATTCCAGGACTCTCGAGGAATTTCCACCCGATATAACCCGGTGGTATGTCCCTGAATTGGCCCCATGTTCCCACGCCCGACAATGCCCATCCAAACACAATGTCCTGTGAGATATCGAAGTCGGCCGCATCGTCGGTTGAACCGGAACCTGCAGGGTTTACATCCGTGTAACCGCCAAAATAGATCGGGTTGTTTGCGTTTGAATTGTTGTAGACGATGTCGCCGATGTTAGAGACCTCATACTGCATGAACAGAATATCCTTCGCGAGCGCCTGGCTCCACTGGAAAATCCGAACCCGAATTTGAAGGCCCAATCCCCCCGCCTGCGGATCATTGGCCAAAGGGCCAAACTTGTATTCCCTGTTCGACAGATCGTCCATCACATAGAACAGCTCCTGGTCCGCATTGAACTGGTTGAGCCCAAAATACCCATTCCATTGGCCGTCCCATTGCGAAGGTCGGTCGGGCCACCTTCGTGGCCACGATTCCTGGTTCAGTGAGTTGGCAATCTCCGGATTCTCCACGTTCCGGTTCAGGTACTCAGGCAGCGGCTGAAACTTCCACTCCACATTGGTTACGGGGTCGATGTCCTGCTGGGCGCTGTCTCCATAGCCGTCACTCACCATTTCGATGGTTTTTCCGTCGCGGTCGACCACTCGCGTGGCCACGAGCCCGGTCATCTCATGCAAATGCCCGTGCCCTGTCCCCTTTGGCCAGACACCGGCCTGGTTGATGCTGAAATTGCCCCGACCTACCGTGCCCCAGTTCGTGACGATGGATTCGACTTGGTTTCCATTGGCGTTGAAACTGGTCCTCCACGATCTTGTTCCGCGCTCCGGATCGATGTAGACACCCGATGCGTTGTTTTGCGCCATCGCATGACCCGATGCAAAGAGCACACTGGCAATAAAAACTACTGCTAGACGCGTGATATATGAAGATTGTCTGTTGACCATGATTAAATCAAATCAAAATCTGGAAACCTAGGCGAACAAGTCGGGGACTCGGGTGTACGGCCGGATTGGTGCGATACTCTTCAAGGCTGTTGATGATGTTCTTGCCGCTTTGATTATGAGCTTCAATGTCGCGGATAAACAGGCGTGGTCTACGGTCTTGACGGTAAAAGTCGAGAATGTTTTCACCAAACATGTACACCTGACCTGTGATACCATTCAGCTTGAAATTGCGGGAGAGGCGGAGGTCCACCAAAAATTCAGGCTCAAATCGTGCTTCGTTTCTCAGTTCGGCAAGCGGCTGCCGTTGCAGGTCGCTTGGAGTAAACGGATACCCCGTTCCATAGCTTCCGATTAAGCCGGCGTTGAACAAGCCTTTTTGATAGGTGATGCTTCCTCCCACATTGTGCCTCTGATCCCAAGCGAGAGGAATCAGTATCCTGGCTGCCTCGTTGTTCGACTGCGCATCGAAAAACGCCTGCTTTGGGTCACTGCCGTTGCCCCTGGCCGATTGGTAGGTGTAATTGATACTGCCTCGTACCCCGACATCTGTACGGATGCTCCATGCCAGGCTTACACCACGAACACTCCCGAAATCGGCGTTTTCGTAGCGTCCCCAGCTGTCGCCACCCGTTCGCGAGGCGTACAGCCCCGTGCCCAGCAGGTTGCGAATGTCGCGGTAATAGGCCGTAAGATCGATGGCCGTGTACATCCCCAACTCCTGCTGCAGGCCAATCTCATAGGTGGTGGAACGTTGTGCCTCCAAGTCGGCATTGCCGATGTATTGGCTGAAGTTGCTGGCCGTGACCTCAAACTCCGGGTTTTCATACAGACGGCTGAATTCAGGGATCTGAAAGAACTGACCGTAGGAGGCATGGATCACCCCCGATGCTGAAATCGGAAATGCAAAGCCAATTCGGGGACTCAACTGATACTTGGCTGACGCCGGCTTATAAGCTTCCTCGTATGGAGCACCCCGGGTGTTGCCTGGGTCACGCAAATCGGTCGGCACGTCGCTGTTTGCGTTGAAGTAGTCGAATCGGACTCCCACATTGATGATAAGATCCCGAACTTCGATCTTGTCCTGCAAGAAAGCAGCAAACTCGTATGGTTTTTTGGTGAACGTGTTGTGAAACCTCGACTCGATCGGTGGAATCTCGCGTGTCAGCCCCGTCTGTCGTCTGGCCTGAATGAAGAATTCCCTTTGAAATAGGTCGTTGTATCTGAATTCGACGCCCGTTTTTACCAAATGGTAGGTATTCATCTGCCTTGAAATGTCGAACCTCGCAGCCCACGTGGTGCTTTTGCGGCGGAAGTGGAAGTTGTTGACGCCTCCGGTGTTGAACACGTCGCTCGGCTGCTGGTTGCGACCCTCGATGTACCGATAGCGCTCATCAAACGGATCTTCGTAGACATACTGACGGGCATTGGTCGTATAAGCCGTCAACCTGAGGTTGTAGAACGTGCGGTTGTTCAAAACGTGGTTCAGCGTCAACAGGTGGTTGTACGACTCGCTGCGCGACGTTGGACGATAGTCTGGGTTGTAGCGATACAGATGGCTGTAACCCTGCGACTTACCGTACGACCTGGTGGCAGAATATCCCAGCTTGATGTTGTTCGACAATTTCCATGTCAATTTCGCCAATGCGGAGTTGCTGGTGGAAACGTTCATGGGCACGACGGACGAATCGCCCGACGACCTGATGATCCATGAACTTGGATCGTTGGACGAAAACACGGAGCTGTCAGACGGAGTGAAGATGCGCCGCCCGAAAAGCCAGCCATCCGAGTCGGTGTACCTGAAGTTGGTGAAGAACGTCAACTTCTCCTTTACGATGGGTCCGGACAGCGTACTTTCATAGACCTGCTGCCCATACGGCTTCGCATTCTCGATGTCGTAGAATATGTCGTTGCGACCAGTGAAATAACCACCGACGCTACCGTTGAACGTGGCCGCAAATTGGTCGCCACCATCTTTGGTAACGATGTTGATGATCCCACTGTTGGCCTGTCCATATTCCGCGTTGAACGTGCCGCTGATGACTTCTATTTCCTGGATGGATTCGTTTTGGACCGGCACAGCCAAACCGTTGCTGAACGGATTCGTGACGGCCACGCCATCTACGTAATATTTAATTTCAGTGGAACGGCCGCCACGAATGTGTATGGTACCGCCGGCACCCCGGTTCACCCCGGCCTGCAGGGTCACCGTCTTCAGAAAACTGTCGGTCGGCAAGACCCTGAGTTCGTCGCCTGTGATCTTTGCAGATGCCGAAGTCTGGTCGCGCGTGATCATGCTGGCCTCCGCCGACACTACAATCTCGTCGAAGGTGAGGTTTGCCTCCTTCATCACCATGTCGATGGTGGTTGTGCGGTCGACTTGCACGCGGACATCCGTCACCCGTACGGTTTCGTAGCCGATGATCGAGAATATCAACGTGTAGCTGCCGGGCGAGATGTTGAGAATGAAGTAGTCACCTTTGACGTCCGACGAGCCGCCACGCGTAGTTCCCTCAATGACGACATTTGCGCCTGGCAACGGAAGACCCTGAGCATCCGTGATCTTACCGGCAATCTTGCCCGTTGTTTGTGCCCATGCTCCCGTCGAGATCAAGAGTGCCAACAACGCCGTACAACACCCGGATATGATTCGCACCCATAATGGTCGTGAATTGCGTTGTATGCTAGATGATGCCATGGCCTTCAGTCTTTGGGTCGTCGATGCAACATTGATCGCTTTTCGCGAATGCACAAGTTACATGTATTATGTACATTATGTCTGTTGTGGATTTCTATAAGTACATTATATTGTTTGCGAAGTTACAAATCAATGCTTCTGAAACTTTTTTTCAAAAGCGCTTTTTTATTTTTATAGGTGATATTATTCCATTTTATTCATTCAAATCACATCTTGTACCCGCAATCACGCTGGTTTCATTATGCCATATAGATACTTATGTACATTATGACCATAATATATTAAAAACACTCTGCTTTCCATTTTAAGCGTATCTTAAGCCCACGTTTCGTAAAGTCTCATGCAAACAAAAAACAGAATCAAGGGTTTGGTGGTCTCCCACTCTCATTGGGACAGGGCGTGGTATCTGCCATTTGAGAGCTATAGGCACCGGTTGGTTCGTATGACCGACCGAATATTGGCTTTGCTCGAGCAAAACGAGGAGTATAAGTCGTTCATGTTCGATGGCCAGACCATCCTCTTGGAAGACTACATCGGTGTACGTCCACATTCAGCCGAGCGTATTCGGCGCCTGATTCGCGGCAAAAGGTTGATTATAGGCCCTTGGTATGTGCTTCCCGACCTTTATTTGGTGAGCGGCGAGTCGGTGGTACGCAATCTTCAGGCCGGCGCGGCCGATGGACGCGCATGGGGAGGTCTGCTCCATGTCGGGTATGTGCCCGACCCTTTCGGGCACTTCGCCCAGCTTCCACAGGTGCTGCACCAGTTTGGACTCAAGACTTTCCTGTTCATGAGGGGGATGCCCGAGAAGGACTTCGACACACTGGGAAGCATCTTCGACTGGGTGGCTCCCGACGGCAGCAAAGTGGTTGCCACGTATATGATCGACGGATACTTCAACGCCTCGGCCCTTGGATATCCATCTGTGTATGGTCGCTTCGAGGGTCTGACCCCCGATATTGACTTGGCCGGAGAGAGGATAAAGAAGACCGTCGAACATTATGCAGGCATCCAGCCGGAACCTTGGGTTGTGCTGTTCAATGGAATGGACCACATGCCCGAACAGGCCGAACTCCCCCAGATACTTGAACAACTCAACAAAAGGGAGCTGCCCTATACGCTCGAACATTGCGATTTGGACGCCTATGCACGAAACATCGTGGCCTACGACAGGATACGGCCTCAATTTGCCGGCGACTTGGATGGCAATGCTCACCACCCCATCCTGAAGGGGGTTTGGTCAACACGCGTGTACATCAAGCAGCAGAATCACCGGCTCGAATCGATGATCACCGGCTTTTTGGAACCATTTTTATTGTCAGCGACCGAGCTAGGACTGTTAATCCACGACGCCACGCTGATCGACAGGGTCTGGCGAAAGCTGATGAAGAACCACCCCCACGACGACATCTGCGGATGCAGCGTGGATGATGTGCACTTCGACAACGAAGTGCGTTTCCAACAAGTCGGCCACATGGCCGAAGTGCTCATCACGGAGATCATGGAACAGGCCCTCATCGAAGGGCTTGACCATCCTACCACCGACGGAATGCCTGCGGCGGATGTGGGTTACCTTCTAGTGCACAACCCACACCCGCACAGTGTCACATCTTGGGTGGAGGCACAGGTGTTCTTTCCCAACCCGGATGGTGAGGAAGGATCCCCGCCCACAGAATCACAGCTTGAAGCCTATGATGGTCATGGTGAAAAGCTGCAGCTGATTGTGCTATCGTCTGAAGCACCGGTGGTTCAGAACCAGTTTCTGGGTGCAACATGGGGTCGCAGATACGATGTGCGCATGCTTCTGACAGCACCGGCGGCCGGTTACACCGTGGTCCGAGTACACCAGACAGGACTGGGAATGGATGGTCAGGCTCATGTGCCTCCCACCCCGCAGGTGGAAAGCATCTGGGATTCGGCCATCCTTGAATGGCGGCCCGATTTCGGCGACACGTATTCGTACGGACCAGACCCCGACGGTAGATCTTGGGAGGCTTCCATGGTGCTCGATGCGTCGGTGGGACTCCTGTCATGGTCGCTTCGGGTTCCCGAGACACGCCTGGGCGGCATCGTCGATATAAACATAGTAGGGCGCGTGCAGGAGCTGGCCAAAGGTGGCCATTCAATCCGGCTCGATTATCCCAACAATGCGTCCGACGGGCGCCTGCGCATGCTCATCCCATTGGGCGAGTACGTTGATCACAGCATCGCTGATGCCCATTTTAGGTTGGCCGATCACCATTTTGGTGCCCTAAGGACACCCGAAACGTCGGCTGAGCGTTGGAGCGGATACCCGGGCGAACTCGACTATGGAACGGAGTTCATGCGCGACGGTGTGATCGTGCCAAGGAATCTGGCACCGGCCCTTTGGCTGGCCAGCCGAGGCAACCACGAGTACGAAATCGTGCAACATTCTGTACATGGTTCATGCCTGGCCGTCACTCTTCACCGTTCGGTAGGCATGTTAAGCGTGGGCGGCGGCAGAATCAGGCGCGTGCAGGCAGGTCCGTCCATACCTGTGCCGGGAGCCCAGTGCTTGAGGGCACTGACGATTGAGATGGCGATGGGAATAACCAATGACAACCTACCGATGGCCCATCGCACCCTGAGGGAATTCTCCCATCCCTTGCAGATCCGCTCTTTCCCATGGTTGCCGCACGTAACTGGCAAGGGGGTCTTGCCCGCAGCGCAATCGTTGCTCTCGATCGACAACCCGTCGATCGTGTTGTCCGCCCTCAAGCATCACGACGCGGACGACTCATGGGTCATCAGGGTCTATTCGACGAGCGGCAAGTCGGAGCCATGCTGCCTGAGGGTGCCTTCAGCCAAAACGACGGCATGTGTCACCGATCTGCACGAGAGCTGGGACGAAGCCGGGTCCTTTGCACTCAACGAAGGATCCATCAACGTTGAAATACCTCCCCACCGAATAGTGACCCTGTTGGTGCGATGAAATCATATCGATCGCTTTTCATAGCATTCACCTTGGCCGCGTGCAGCGCGCCAGTCGTTGAGCCACCGCAGCCCGTTGTTGCCCAATGGGAGGATATTTCTGTGGATCTTGCGTCGTTCGAGGAGGAGTACATTTCGTTTGCCTCGGCGGCCCCCATGCGTGATGGTCTCGAATCGCGCAGGGACTACGCCCTGGCCATGCTTGAGCGAAGGATTATCGCCGAACTCGGAAGGCAGCTATCGCTCGACACACTCCGCGAGGTCAGACTCGACATCCGGCGAAAGCGCGAAGCCGCCCTGCGGCGGTCATGGCTGGAAAAAATTGCCGAACCGAAGCTGCGCATTCCCGACGAAGCCGACATCCTGGATGCTTTTCGCAGGTCGAATACACGCCTGAACTTGGAGCAGATCTACGCCCCGACTCAACAGGAAATCCTTTCGTATGAGCGCCGCTTAAAAGCAGGCGAGACTTTCGAGGCACTCGCAGCCGAAAGCATGCGAGCGATGGGAGTGCCCGATTCCTCCTATAAAATGGGATGGGTTGGCTTCGAAATGATGGACGAGGCACCCGAAACGGCAGCGATGGCGCTCAAAGTGACCGGCGAGGTCACCAAGCCGGTCTCATCGTTGCGTGGTTGGCACCTATTCCGTCTGCTCGAACGCGAGGAGACCTTTCATGCCGACGGTACCACCTACAACAATGCGCGTGAGAACCTAGCCTTTAAAATTTACCATCGACGGCTCGAGGAAATTACGGTGCCATTCACCGACTCCCTGATGACCTCGCACTCGCTCGAAACGTATATGGATCGCCTGCGCCAGACTTGGGCAGAAATTGCTCCATTGGTTCCACGAACCACATCCTATATGGACTTGGTAGCCATGAACCAAGGTTTCCTCGAACTGCAGCCGGCATTACTTACCCGAGAAACCCCACTGGCACTGGTCGACGGCAAACCGTTCACCTTCGGCCAGTTCGTCGATCGTCTGCCAGACCTGCCACTCGATATGTTGGGGCCAAACTTGCGCGGTGCTCTTGAGCTGGCCATCCGCGACTCCGTGCTGGCAGCACGTGCAGAACTGTCCGGCTTGGCATCTGCCCCAGAGGTACAGCTGGCCGAAAGGATGGCATCTAACACCGCCCTATATTATGCCAAACTCAGGGCCGTGGCCGACACCATCGACGTTGACCGCCTTTCCAATCAATGGTACGAACGATGGAAAGACACGCGGTACGTCACCTCCGTGACCTCCGGGTACAGATACTACGTGTTTGCCGACAGTTCCAACGCCTGGAATGTGATCCGCAGCTACCTTCGCAGCAACGATTGGAATGACGCGCTGGATCAATTTCCAGAAGCGTGGAATTTACGCGAAGGGTCACGGACAGACCCTTCGAACGGCGGGCTGCCCGAACACACTCTTCCCCTTGAGTCGGAGCGTGGCAGTCGGATGCTGTCGGGCCCTTGGCCTCGTGACAACGGATGGGCCCTGATCGAGGCAACCTCCAGGTCTTACAGCATCAAACCGTATGAAGAGGTTGAATCGGATGTGCGACGGACTATGGCCGAGCGGCTTCCAGAGATCGTGCACCAGTCGCTGCTGCCCACTCGATTCCGACGCGAGGATGTGATCGTCGACGAGGAACTCCTGATGTCGATCCTGCGGTTCTGAGCTTCCCTTACTGTGCCAGCAGCCTTCTGCACAACCAAAGCGCCCGTGGCACGTGAAAGCATCCCTTGTACGGACCACCCTTGAACCGATGGGTGACCTCCCCGCGGCGGTTCAGGTATCCGAACCACTCTCCGTGCACTGGATCTGGAAAGCGGGAAAATGTCCACTCAAAGGTCCGCTCGAAACGATCCAGATCTTCTTTTTCACCCGTGATCCGATAATTAAGTAAATGGGCGTACATGGCCTCACAATGCGGCCACCACAGCTTCATGTCCCATTCGAGCTGCACGGGTGCGTATCCCTCCGAGTCAAGGAAATAAAAGATGCCACCATGCTCGTGATCCCACCCCTTGTCGAACGACCACCGTACCATGTTGACGGCCACTTCACAGAGTTCCGGCCTGCCTAGCCGCTGTGCCCAATGCTGCATGAACCATCCGGCCTCGATGGCATGCCCCGGGTTGAGCAGGCGCCCTTCGTAACCGGGTATCTTTTCGCCGGTCGGAGACACCGTTTCGAATACAATCTGCCTCGACATGTCGACGTGCAACAGCATGCGCCGGATGCATTCATCCACCTGTTTACCGTATTCCTGCCAGTGGTCGCCGGCCACCTCTTCGATCAAGTTGAGAAGAATCATGGGGATGGCTAAGCCCTGAGCGGCGGGTTCTCCGCTATAGGACGGTCGACCCACCTTGCGCAGATCGTCGGACCAGCCCCAAACGCGATCGAGCATCTCTTCCGCCCTCGCCATATACGAACTTTCGCCACTTGCTCGGCTGAATTCGGCCATCGCCATGATCCAGAAGCACTCCGAAAAGATCTTCCGCTGCATACTCAGCGGTTCGCCGGCCTCGGTGAGCGAGAAGTAGACCCTGCCATCGGTCTGTATGGCGCGCCTGTCCAGGAAATCGGCCCCGAGTCGTGCCATTTCAAGCCAATCGCCGCGCCTCTCGACTGTATTGTACAGCTTCGAGAACATCCAAACCTGCCGGCCCTGAAGCCATACGTGCTTGCGACGGTCGAAGATAGCGCCGTCTTGGTCCAGGCAGTTAAAATACCCTCCATTCACTCGGTCAGGCGAATGGCGCTCCCAAAACGGAACCACAGACTGCAACAGCTCCGTGTCGATTATTCGATATAACTCAGCCGCCCTTGGGTGTTGGTTTGGAAACGTATCCATCAGTGCACTCTTGCTCTTGTTCTTGCTCTTGTTCTTGTTGTTGCTACTGCTCTTGCTCTACAAGCCATTCTTGATAGCGTTTATATAAATTCCGGGCTGACGGATAGATGGAATTTGGGCTCATAAAATGGGAGAATTCGAACGTGATCAGCTTTTCGACGTTTGCGGCGTGCGCCCGTTCCATCTTGAAGCGAAGTTTGTTGAAAGGTATGGGAGGAAACTTGATGGGCATGTCGCGATCGAACGACTCGACGTTGCTCCACGAACGAATGCCATACTTACTCGCCAGCTCACGGTTCACCTGCAGGTAGTCGTCGAGCTCGCCGAATCCGATCTGGCCGTCTTGGAAAGCGACGATGTCGACCATGCCCGCAATCGTCGAAAAGACCTGCTCCCATTCGACCTCATGCTGTCGCAGAGATATCGCATCAGCGCCGAACTGCTTCTTGCCCCTCACGTAAGGTGATATGAGTATGGGCATAGGCTTCAGCTCCCTTAGATGCGTGCTCAACTCCTTGTATACACGCATCATACCAGCGTCAAATGCGTTAATCTCATGTGAGATGTACCATCCGCCAAATGCGGGGTTATGGCCGTAGGTGTTGATCACCTCTTCACAGAATGCCTTATTGATGTCGGTTTCCTTCTCGTAGTCGCCGCTGTGCCAGTACCTGCCCGAATCGTAGGTGCCAAAATAAAATTTCATACCACAGCGATCGGCCTGACGCAGGAAGAGGTCCACCAAGTCCTGATAGACCGGAAAGATGTCCATCTCTCGAGACAATACCTTTGAATTGAAGGTCGCCGTGCGCTTGTAGCCGGCCCGAATGAGGATCACTGTGTCGATGCCAACCGCCTTCATGGCGTCGAAGTCGGCCGCCCACTCCGCTTCACCCCAATTTTGGGCCGGAATGTCGTGCGTGATCTCATCGAGGAAGGTGCCGGATATGCGTATCATGTAGTATGAACCTGGTGATTCGGTGCAGCATCAGATCGATCGTGCTGCATACAGCGACCCTAAGTTAATATCCCGAACGGGTCACACCAACATGTGATGCTTGTGCACACTCAGGCCCTGGTTCCGCCGGCCACCAAATAAAGTACCGCCATGCGGACGGCCACACCGTTGGTCACCTGGTCGAGGATGATGCTGCGGTCGCTGTCGGCAACCTCGCTCTCGAGTTCCACCCCACGATTGATGGGACCGGGGTGCATGATGCGAAAATCCGGATACCGCTCGAGATGACTGCGCTTGATGCCGAACCGTTCATGGTACTCGCGCAGGCTGGGAAACAGCGCGGTGCCCTCGTCTTGGCGCTCCAGCTGGATGCGTAATGCCATGGCAATGTCGCACCAAGCCAGCGTCTCCTCCAAGTTATGCGACACATCTACCCCGAGCTCACGCACCGAATGCGGCATCATGGTCTTGGGTCCGCACAGTACGACGTTAGCGCCCAGCTTCTGCATGCCGATCACGTTCGACCGCACCACCCGGCTGTGGGAGATGTCGCCGATAATGGCAATCTTGACGCCGTCGAGGCGGCGGCTGCCCGGAAATTGCTCTCGGATGCTGTACAGGTCGAGCAGCGCCTGGGTCGGGTGCTCGTGTGCACCGTCGCCGGCGTTGATGATGCTCGCATCCACGCAGCGCGTGAGGAAGTGCGGCACACCCGGGCTCTCATGCCTCACCACCACCATGTCGATTTTCATCGACTCAATATTACGGATGGTGTCTTTGAGCGACTCCCCCTTCTTCGATGATGAAGACGATGCCGAAAAATTGACCACATCGGCGGCCATGCGCCTTTGTGCAAGCTCGAACGAAATTCTGGTGCGGGTGCTGTTCTCGTAAAAGAGGTTAACGATGGTCTTGTCGCGAAGGCTCGGGATCTTTGGGATGGGGCGATCCAAAATTTCGCGGAAATAACGAGCCTGATCGAGCACATAGACGATGTCGTCGGCCGTGTAGTCTGCCAATCCTAGCAGATGCTGGTGTGTAAACGTGTAGTCGTCGCGTAATTCATTCATCGCCGGTCTCCCCGTGCACGATGTAAACGCCCATTTCGGGATCGTCAGGCTCTAACCGAACCTGAATTTCCTCGTTCGCATGTGTTGGGATCGTCTTGCCGATATAATCGGCCGTAACCGGCAATTCTCGATGCCCGCGATCGATGAGGCAGCAGCAGGTAATGGTTGCAGGACGCCCAAAATGCATCAGGGCATCCATGGCCGAGCGAATGGTACGACCCGTGTAGAGCACGTCGTCCACCAATATCACATGCTTCCCATAGATGTCGAACGGGATGTCGGTGACGTGAACCTGGGGCATCTTCATGCGAGTGCGGAAGTCGTCGCGGTAAAATGTGACGTCGAGCAGGCCAAAGGGAAGTGGTTTGCCGTAAAAGGTGCCGATATAGCTGTTGATGGCCCTGGCAATATGAACCCCCCTGGGTTGCATCCCGATCAAAACGACGTCATCTACATTGCCATGAGGCTCCATGAACTGGTGTGCCAGGCGCATGAACGTGCGCTGCAGATCGTCGTGCGACAGTATCCGAATTGGATTCAATGGTTGTGCTCGTAGGTGGATGCGTCGACAGTGTGGCCGTAATTTAGGTAATCGATGCGACAAGCTCAATCCTCGTTTTCGAGGTGGTACATCCTGATTGGAGCATCAACATGATATCCCTATATTACAACGATAGTATAATACCCTATGAGCAAAGCTTTTTTTCTGGATCGGGACGGTACCCTAAACGTCGATTACGATTACGTCCATCTACCTTCGCAATGGACGTGGTGCGAACAGGCGGTCGAAAGCATCCGCTGGATGAACGACAACGGGTGGCTCACCATCGTGGTTACCAACCAGTCGGGTGTGGTCAGAGGCAAGTACGGCATGAAAGAGGTGCAGGATTTGCACCGCTGGGTCGACTCAGAGCTAGCTAAGGCCGGTGCTCATATCGACCGTTGGCTTGTCGCACCCTTCCACCCCGAATACCATGACGGTTTGGATCCAGGTCTGCTGCACTACCGTAAACCCGGCACAGGCATGTTCGAATTGGCTGCAAAGGAATTGGGTGTCGACTTCTCCCAATCGGTGATGGTAGGCGACAAGGTGTCGGATTTGATACCATCAGTTCGGCTTGGAATGAAATCCTACTTTGTGAAGTCCGTACACGAGCAAAAGGAGGACTTGGAATGGGTCAGGTTGCACAACATCCCAGTTCTTGACCACGTTGGACAGGTCGTAGAGATCATTGCGGCAGAATCTGCCGGAAACAAGATGTCCATTATTCAGTAAAAAAAGACCGAACGATAACGAAAAGACGCAGAATGACCCTATTTCGCTTTCATCAGCCATTATCATTGGCTGTTCTTCTCCTAATTGCATCGATCAGCACCATCGCCTGTGGCGAAAACCGTGTGGCCGAAGCACATCGCCAGGCCATGGAGGCCGCGGCTTCCGACACCGTTCTGACACCACAAGAGAGGATGGCACTTGAAGCCAACTCCCTCAAGAATGAGGCCATGGATGCCCTGATGGGTGGAAATCCCACCAAAGCTGCATCGCTGCTCAAACAGGCTACCGACCTTGACCCGACCGATCACAACCTGTGGTACCAAAGAGGCATGGCACTTATCGAAGCCGGCAACAACAGCGAGGCGTACAAAAGTTTGACCAAAGCCATACAACTGAACCCAAGGCATGGCAACACATTCAAAGCCCGCGGGAAGGCAAGCCTCAACATGGGCAAGTACGACGATGCGATTGCCGACCTGAATCTGGCTCTGGAAATCAGCCCGCGGGACGCACATGCCTACGTTGACCGAGGCCTTGCGAAAGTGAGCAAGGGTCAGACGAAGTCAGGTTGCGACGATTTTGGGCGGGCCGAGTGGCTGCGCACGGTCAATGTCGACGAATACCAGTCTCGCTATTGCGGCGCCTGATCAGACCGGGCTCTGATGACGGTCTTTCGTGACATCCATGATCGCACCTGAAATGGAGACCACTTTACCCGAGTTGGGATCGAAGACCGGCTTGCCATAGTCGATCACTTTCAGGATGGCTCCTTTTGAATCGACCATGCGATATTCCGTAACGGTCGATTTGCCTGCCAATACCTTGCTCAAGTGCTCCTTGACCAAGTTCAGATCGTCTGGGTGTATAATGTCGCGCCATCCGTCGGCTACAAGCACCTTGTCGGGGCTGTGTCCCGTCACCTTTGCGAAGGTGTCAGAAACCCAATCAAAATGGGCAAGACCCGT
>CAYWCV010000050.1:0-15918 GCA_964456845.1 uncultured Chitinophagales bacterium
GGTGCCCGTGCTTGCCGCCAGTGTCACGGTCGCGCCGCCGCCCGTGATCAGGTTGTCGTTCGCGTCGCGCAGCGTCACCGTGATCGCTGAGGTCGTCACACCGTCGGCAACCAGAACCGTGGGGTTCGCCGTGATGGTGCTCGTCGCAGACGAGGCAAAGCCCGATCCGATCAGGATGGTTGCCGATGGCAGCGTCTGGCCGTTGGCCGTGCCGGTGATGGTGGCCGTGCCCGTCAGCAGCGGAGCCGTGAACGTGGCCGTGTAGGTGCCGTTGATGTTGTAGCCCACAGGACCCAGCGTGCCCAGGTCAGTGGACAGAAGCACCGTCGCGCCGCCGCCCGTGATCAGGTTGCCGTTCGCGTCGCGCAGCGTCACCGTCACCGTCGAGGTGGACGTGCCGTTTGCGGGAAGCGTGTTCGGGCTGGCCGTCAGCGTCGAGCTGGATCCAGACACCGGTCCGGCCACCAGTGCGATCTGCGCGGTGTCGTCAATCAGATTCCCGTTGAGTGTGCCGCTGATCACGGCAGGGCTGCCGGCTGTGAAGATGGGGCTGCTATACGTAGCCGTATATGTCCCGTTGCCGTTGTTCGTGACAACGCCCAACGTGCCCACAGATGCCGCCAGCGTGACCGTCGAAGATCCCGTGGTGACCAGGTTGCCCTCGGCATCGCGCAGCTGGACCGTAATCGCCGAGGTGCTGATGCCGTTGGCAATCAGCGTGGTCGGGCTGGCCTCGATCGTCGTGGTCTGGGTCGATGCGACACCGGCTCCCATCACAACGGTGGCCGAAGGCAGGTTCTGCCCGTTGACGGTTCCGTTGATGGTCGCCGTCCCCGTGGTCAGCGCCGACGTGAGGATGGCCGTGTAGGTGCCGTTGCCGTTGTTGGTCACGCTGCCCAGGCTGCCCAGGGTGGTGTTCAGAAGCACGACGTTCCCACCTGAAACGACCAAGTTTCCGTTCACGTCACGCAGCGTCACGGTGACGGTCGAAGTCGACGTGCCGTTTGCGGGGATCGTGTTCGGGCTTGCCGTGAGGGTCGAGTTCGCGCCGCTGGCCACGCCCGCGTTCAGGGTGATCGAGGCGGTGTCAAGGATCGCACTGCCATTTAACGTGCCCGATACGACCGCGGGGCTTCCCGATGTCGATGTCGGACTGGTAAATGTGGCGGTGTACGTGCCGTCGTTGTTGTCGATCACAAACCCAAGGGTGCCCCTGGTAGTCGCCAATACGATCGTTGCGCCGCCCGTCGTGAGCAGGTTGCCCTCGGCGTCACGCAGCCGCACCGTGATGGTGGACGTGCTTGTTCCGTTGGCCACAAGGCTCGTCGGACTGGCGTCAATCGTGGTGGTGGCCGTCGATGCGACGCCTGCCCCCATGGTGACGGTTGCCGACGGCAGGTTTTGGCCGTTGACGGTGCCCGATATGGTTGCTATGCCCGTGGTAACGGAGGCCGTGAACACGGCCGTGTAGGTGCCGTTATTGTTGTCGGTCACCGAGCCAAGCGAACCGAGGTTCGTGCTCAACACGACATTTGCGCCGCCCGAGGTCAGGTTGCCGTTCGCGTCGCGGATCGTCGCCGTCACAACGGAAGTAGACGTTCCGTTGGCAGGCAGCGTGACCGGATTGGCGACCAAAGTCGAATTAGAACCGGAAGGCGGACCTGTATTGAGTGCAATAAATGCAGTGTCAAGAATCGTATCACCATTCAGGGTTCCGGATACAACCGCTGGAGTTCCAGATGTCGATGTCGGACTTGTGTACGTGGCTGTGTACGTACCGTCGCCATTATCAGATACTAAACCCAGTAAACCAGTTGTTGCAGATAGCACAACCGTGTCGCCACCAACACCAACAGGATCACCAGCCGCATCAAGAACAGTTACTGTAATTGTGGATGTTGATAGTCCGTTGGCAATAAGAAATGTAGGATTCCCTACAATCGTCGTAAGAGCTGGAGATGGTTCGGCTGCAACGACAGGTTGCACAACCGCATTTTGATCCATCGTAACGGCACTTTGTGCCAGCATACGTCCATTTATTGAAGCACCTGTAAACAGGTGGATGGCCGTTTGTGAGAGTATGACTCCTTCAAAGTGCGAATTAGTACCAATATTAGCTTCTCCAGCAACTTGCCAGAAGATATTCGAGGCTTTTGCTCCGCCTGCTAATATGATATCAACATTTGATTCTAGTGTTAGGTTTCCTGAAATCTGGAAAATCCAGACATCGTCCGGACCACCACTAATAGTGAAATTGGTAGTTGCAAGAACCCCAGTACCCCATTTATATAAACCTGGTACCAGTGTTTGACCACTAAGGTTACCGGAATGCAGATTTGTGAAGTCTGGCGTTACACGCCCGGCCGCATCGGTATAAGCAGTTTCCATGTCGCCGATTGCAACAGTCAAGATAGAAGGTGTCGGTGCTGTCATTGCTGCAGCATAGATACGACCTGTTACCTGGCTTGATGTTGCGTAACCCGTATTCATGATGAGTGCTAGACCTGTAATTGATGTCGCCGTATTAGGGCTTATACCAATGTTCCCCACAATCGATGTCGTAGGTACGACAGAGACTGCTGTCTTCGCTAGAATTACATAGTTTTCAGCCGTGCCAAGATCAACCGGTGCTAACGGTTGGGCGATGGCCAAGGCGTTCACCATCAGAGTCATTGCAAGAGCGATGCCCGACAGTTTAGAAAATCTATATAAATAATGTAGTACTAAAAATATAGTATTATGATTTTTCATTTGTCCGTTGTGCGCTAGAAGTGTCAGAAACATGTAAAACAGAGCTAAATTTTCTGCTCTTTACTTGGCAACAATGATCTCTCTAGTGGTGCTGCAGACAAGTTTAGTAGTGTTCCATGACAACATGTACTAAAATCATGGACTAATGTTCCCTAAATATGCAATACGCTAACTTAAGTGTATGCGGTGAGTTAGACGCACTAAGCCAGTATTCAACCCAAGTCTGTCGATTAACCTCCCGCAAGAATCAGTACCCCTCACTCAACAGATCCGGAAACTGCTCCTTAAATTTCCTCACCTTTGGCGCGATCACGTAGTTGCAGTAGCCCGCATTGGGGTTGTTGTTGAAATAGTTTTGGTGATAATCTTCGGCCGGATAATAATTAATCAATGGAGATATCTCCGTCACGATGGGATCTTTCCATAGCTTGGCTTCTTCCGTCTTATGTTTCGAGGCCAAGGCCTTGATCTTTTGCGCCTCGCTATGAAAAAAGATGGCTGAGCGGTACTGTGTACCCACGTCTGCACCCTGGCGGTTCAAGGTTGTTGGATCATGGGTATGCCAGAATACCTCGAGGAGGGTTTCATAGGTGACGATGCTGGGGTCAAATTCGATGCGAAGCACCTCGGCGTGGCCGGTGGTGCCAGTGGTCACTTGTTTATAGGTCGGGTTGTCGACGTGCCCGCCGCTATAGCCGGACTCCACTCGCACGACGCCCTTTACACGCTGGAAGATGGCTTCAGTACACCAGAAGCATCCGTTGCCGAAAGTGGCAAGTTCCGTTTTGGGCTGAGGATCGGCAGACATAGAAGTAAGCATAGCGATAAGTCCAATCATGATGATCATAATAGGTAAGGTTTCTTTCAATTGTATTACAACTCTAACGCAAACACCGCTGGCGAAATTCCACGACCACACCAATCGATGAGGGCATAATCATTGAATATAGTATCAAATCGGTTACAGCGATGTTCGACGATTGACGAAATATCGATACACCTCGGCCTCAGAACGGGGTTTTATAAAGTAAAGGTGTATGTATACTTTAACAGCACCGTCCTATTGTTTGTGAGTGGCAGCATCGGATTCATCCGAGACCGATCGGTGTGGCTGGCTTCGTTGATCACGACGTAGAGATCGTTACCCTCTCGTGGATTGTAACGGATTCTCAGGTTCGACACGATGCCATTTGCCAGACTGTTATACTGGGAAAACGCAGAAACCGTAAACTTTGTGTTAAGCATGTACAACATTCTTATGCGTGCAACAGTGGCCGTCAATTGCTCCTTACGGTCGGGGAACGTCACGTAGTTAACCTGGAATAGGCCCGACAAACTTAGGCTTGGAGAGACATTCCACCTGGGAGACAAACCCACAGTGTGCCGAAATCCGTCGTAAAAGGAACCACTGTAACCATTTACTTCGATGCCATAGAGCTTTGCATTCGAAGTCTCAATCGAAAAATTGGATCCATAAAATTCATATACTCCGGCAGGCACTGTAACGTCGTCGCTCAGGCTGAATGAGGATGGAATGTCCTCATAATGGTACTTCAGATCCAAGCTCAGCGATTGAGACTTTTTGGTGCTCAGGTTGTAAAGAGGTCCAATTTCGGCCGATTCGGCCTCCCCGGTCGCATTGCTGATGACCACAGACCCAACAGCCCGGAAACGATGGCGATTGATGAAGGAATGATTTTCTGGGATCCAGCCAAATCCGACACTGTTACCCACCCGCGAAAAATCGGACCTATTCTGAAATCCGAGGCCTGGGTCAAATCGATCGCCCGAGTAAGAATAATCCAGGTTGTAGATGAATCCGGCATAATCCCTGTTCTCAAGGTTGATCCACACCCTCGATGGACTAGTGGACAATAAGGACACGCTTTCGCTTTCATTGAACGATTGGGCCCACGCAGTTGTGAGGTAGTTCTGTTTGAATAATTTAAACACGCCATCCACACCATAAGCGATATTTTGGGAGCCGTCGGTGCCCAAAAGGGTGGTCATCATGCCACCGACGTAGGTGTTTTCGTTGATGATCTGGCGTCGCATGCGCAGAACGCTGTTGTTCTGTCCGCTGAGATCGCCCGACGCTGCCGTCTGCATCGTCAGAAATCCAAGATCCCATGCGCCAGCCCTGCCAACGACCCTGGCACCGCCGTAGATCCTTGAGGGCTCGCCGTTGTTGATTCCAATTCTTCTGCTGTAGAAGAGGCGGTCCGATTCGCCAAAGCTAAAATCGAATGTACTTGACCGTTCAAGAAAGAACAATCGTTTCTCTGGAAAGAACAGAGAGAATCGGGTGAGGTTGACTTGCTGGTTGTCGGCTTCGACCTGCGCAAAATCTGTGTTGAGGGTCACATCGGCCGTCAAGTTGCTGGTAAGGCCAAATTTGAGATCCAAGCCTGGCTCCAATTCCCTGGTGTTGTCCATACCGTAATCGGTGCCTTGGTCATTTAGCAAGTTTCTTTGCGTGAGGCCTCCCAGCAGATAGGGTGCGACATACAACGGTTTTTTGCTTTTAAGATTTTCGAATTCGATTTCAATGAACTGTGATGGTTTGAATGGGCTCCAGAATCCCCACTGGTTCGATATGTTCGGATACGAACTCCATTCCACCTTTCTGGCAACATACCGGATAACGGCCAATCCCATCGTCACCTTCCCGTCATGGTCCTGAAAACGGAGGCTCGACAGCGGGATCCGCATCTCGATGGACCATCCGTCCTCATTTTGGTCGACAGCCACATCCCAAAACGTGTTCCAGTCCTCGTTGATCGGGAAGTCTCCTTGGGCGTCGTTATATGTTTGATAGTCGGTCCTCAGACCCGCAGGTGTTGTCATGAAAGCGAGCGCATTCTCCTTGTCGTTGAAGGTGTCAAGGAAGAGCCCAAACCAGTCGTTGTTGAGCCCGAGATCGTCCCTCTTTTTTGTTGGTGACTGAATTTTACCGGCCTCGCTGTCGGTCATCAGACCAGCGACATAGAGGTATCGCTCGTCGTACACCATATATGCCGTCGTGGACTCGGACGGCGGTACATTGTTATTGGGCGTATGCATGAGCAGTGAAAATTGAGCCGCTGAAGCCCAGGCAGCTTCATTGATGATGCCATCAAGCACAACATCCCCGTTTACTTTGGGAATGGTGACTGAAGTTTGTGCAAATGCAGGCACGTTCAATAAAATAAAGAACAGTATGTATGCTGAATTTCTGCTGAAAAGTAGATGCGAAATCACAAGGTATCTCTTAAAAGTGCAAAAAATCTTCGGATCAAGGTAGTTTAACATTGACTCGTGTAGCGCACGTTGAACCTTCATAATGTTTTCATTTGGCTTAAATGTTTTATTGTTGTTTTATGATTAATAGGGTTCGGCCGGGGATGGAATCAATATTCAAAGTTATACCGTCCCATCCCGCAGTTGTAATTGCCCGGATTTCGCCGGGGCAAATATGAACAACTATTTCCGCCAGTCTTGCTCTGGTTCGGGTTTGTTGTCCAGAATCGCTTCAATCCTTTTCATCACGTCGTCATCCAGCTGGCCCACGACATCCAATGCGCTCAGATTCTGTGTTACTTGCTCCACGTTGGACGCTCCGGTGATGACCGTACTGACATTCTTGTTCTTCAGGCACCAGGCCAGCGCCATTTGCGACATTGAAATACCGAGCTCATTGGCTAAAGGAGCCAGTTTTATCGCCATTTCCAATTTGTCACGCCCTTCGTTGCTCTCAAGAAGATTCTTTTTCAACCAGCCGTACTTCTCAAGATCAAGTCGCGATCCCTTGGGAATCCCATCGTTATATTTTCCGGTAAGGAGTCCACTGGCCAGCGGGCTCCACACTGTGGTTCCCAGCCCGATATCCTTATACAGCATGTCGTACTCTTTCTCCACGCGGTGCCGATGAAACATGTTATACTGAGGTTGCTCCATTAAGGGCGGGCGCAGATGCTCCTGCCGGGCAAAATCATACGCTTTGCGGATCTGCTCGGCGCTCCACTCGCTGGTCCCCCAATACAGCGCCTTTCCTTCGGTGATCATCTGATGCATCGCCCACACGGTCTCCTCAATGGGCGTGAACAGGTCGGCACGATGACAGAAAAGGAGATCCACATAGTCGGTCTGCATCCGTTTGAGAGATGCCTCCGTACCCTCTTTGATATGCTTGAACGAAAGGCCTTTATCGTTGGGTCCCGAGCCACCCCAGAAAATCTTGGTGGAAAGCACCAAATCAGAACGCTTCCACCCTGCTTTTTGAAGTACGTTTCCCATGATCACCTCCGACTTTCCGCCCTCATAGCCTTCGGCGTTATCAAAAAAGTTGACCCCGGCGTCGTATGCGGTCTTCATCTGGTTGTAGGCAAGATCGGTGTCTACCTGTTGTCCGAACGTAACCCACGACCCGAACGAAAGTGCCGATACTTTTAATCCCGATCGTCCTAAAAATCTGTATTCCATTACCTTCTTAATTAAGAGAACTATTCATTGTTACATCAAAATAGACAGATTGTAACACATAACCATTTTTATGCATGAATACGTGTAGTGTAAACTCATTGCGTGTGTTCTTTAATTGCTCTCATCCTCTCAGACGACTCTTTGTACTGATTTAAAAGTACATTAGCATAGAAATAAATTATCTACCCTACCTTCAAACTTTGGATCCGTCAATAAAGAAAGTTCATTTCTTGCAATGGTTGATTTTTTTAAACTTGGAATTCTACCGCCGATAGCATCCAGATTTCTTGGTGAGCCATAATCTGTCAAGTAATCAATGAATTCCTGAGCGTAATAATTGTAACCTTCTTGTACAGATTTCAGTCGATTAAAGTCACGTTCCCATTCGAACAGTAACTTTTTCAATTCAGGATCACTTAGCTGGGAAAAACCTCCTGAATTCTTCAATTCTTCAAGTACAATGGAACTTGGATACCAAACTGGACTTGTAAAGGTTTTTTGTAAAAGAATCTCAAATTTAGAAACACTCAAATCTTCAGGACCATCATGCATAATATCCAAAATAGTTTCCAAGCTTAAAAAGAGGTCCTCGATAGAGCAGATATTTTCGAACGTTCTCCTGTTCGATCAGTTTTTTTCGGATGGTGCGGAAGAATTTGAGCATAGGATCGCGGATTTTGAACGGACACGTCGGAAAATTTGGATTATAGACGGCTTATTTCACGTTCGATTTCTGAAATCAGGTCTTTCATTTGGTTATGCAGGTCTGTTCGCATGTCAAGGACACGCTCTCCTATATAGACCTTAGCACTAAGTTTATTTAGGATACCTTTATCCGAAATAAAGCTTTTGTAATCAGTTTTGGTTTTAAAGTATTTATTTCTTCCGGACTGGTGTGATGCAAACTCATTGAATTCTAAATCATTCAAAATAAATGGATCCAGATAAGTCCTTTGGATATACAACCTATCCTCATTTTGAGTAATAATTCGAACTATTTGAGCATTTATATCAGCCAGTTTAATTCGAATTTCTTGATTGGTAATTGTTGCTGAGGTCCCGGAATTTTTCAAATCCTCGAAAACTTGGATAACCGGAGTTCTGTATTCTATTGACCAAAGTCCTCTCATAATGATTAATTCCCCGTCCTCCCGGCTTAAAATGGAATCTCGTTTTTGATCGGAAATAATAAAATCACTTAAGTACTTAACATTTAATGAATCAGTTTTAAAAAATTCAATGCCAATTTGGTAGCTCTCATTGATGTCTTTGAGTAAAGTTTCTAATAAGGTTTTTTCAATAATTTTAGCTTTTCGGTTTTCATTCCAGGTATTTACCTGCAGGGCAATCAAAATACCGATTACCACCAGAAGAATTTCACCAATGGCGTAGAGCAGATATTTTCGAACGTTATCCTGTTCGATCAGTTTTTTGCGGATGGTGCGGAAGAATTTGAGCATAGGATTACCCAATAAGTTTGATCCGAAATACCGTCCGACCCGCTCCCGATTCAATATCCAACTCGCCCCCATGCGCCTTCACGATATCGTGGGTGATGCTCAGCCCCAACCCCGTGCCCTGAGTGCCCTTTTTGGTCGTAAAAAACGGCTGCAGGATCTTGTCCTTGATGTCGTCTGGGATGCCGGGACCGTTGTCCTCGATTTCGATGGTGATGCGGTCACCTGCGCGACGGGTGCGGACGGTTAAATGCGCTGTACCACCAGTCACCTCCGGTGAAGGTCCCGACTTCGTCGGGATGACAACTCCATCTTTTAAAAAGCTAGACGCCTTCGGCGTAGTTGCCGATCCCTGATCCCCGATCACCGATCCCCGCATTGCATCAAATGCGTTCGAGCAGATGTTCAGGATCACGCGGGAGAAGTCTTCGTAGACCAATGGGACGTCCCCGATGCTGCCGTCGAGGTCGATGGTGACATCGACCTCGATGGGATTCTTCCCTGCGCGCATGCCGTGGTAGGACAGGTTCGCGAACTCCTTGACCAGCGCGTTCAGGTCGGTCGGCTCCATCTTGCCCGAACCGCCGCGCGAGTGCTGAAGCATGGACTTGACGATGCCGTCGGCGCGCGAGCCATGCTCGAAGATCTTGGTCAGGTTTTGGCGGATGTCGGCCAGGATGTCGGAAACAAGAGCGAGATCAAGAGCAAGAGCAGGAGCAACGTCAAGAGCAGGATCTCCATCTTCTTTCTTCTTTCTTCTTTCTTCTTTCCGCAGTTCGTCGAGTGCTTCGTCGATCATCTCGAGGCTCACGCTCGAGAAGTTGTTCACGAAGTTGAGGGGGTTCTTGATTTCGTGGGCGATGCCGGCGGTGAGCTGGCCCAGGGAGGCGAGTTTCTCCTGCTGGATGAGCTGTGACTGGGTGGCATGCAGTTCGTTGATCGCCAACTCGAGATTGTCGCGTTCCTCACGAATAAGCTTTGCCTGTTTCTCTGCTTTTTCGATATCAAGATAGCGGGTGTACGATTGCTCAAAGACTCTTCCCATCTGCCTGAGAATGCCATTCTCCTCCTCAGAAAACGGCACCCCATGATGATTGATGATGAAAATACTGGTGTTTTCCGACACCACGCAGGACCTGGAATATCCATCAGATAATGTCAGCAATGCTTGCTGACGTTCTATAGGAGTAACATTGAAAGGGGGATGACTAAACAAATGGCGGAAAAACGCATGCTTTACCTCTTCATCATACTGTTCTGTAAAAAATGGAGTCCGTTTAATGATTCCTTCGTTAAGTGTACGGTATATAGGACTATCTAAATATGGGATATCCACTTTTCTGACATAGTTGCCCACCCCTCCAGATCCCCAGCAGCTAAATCCATCCTCCAAGTCTTTATTGATCACTATGAATGCGCCACCACTGTTACTAACACTGAGTTCTTTGAATTGATCATCGACACTTTTGATGATCTCGGTTAGTTCATTGGTATTGTACATGGCCAAACTTCGTGCCCTAACTCGCTCTAGAGCCAATTCGATTTGTGCTTCCCGATGCTGACGCTCAGAAACTTTCAAATCTTCAAAACGCATGTAGGCCAAATCAAAAACAGACGCAAAACGTACCAATGTATCTACTGCATCTTTGGGCGGACTCGGAACCACGCCCGGCAAGCTATAACCAATTTCGCCATGGGTGGTTCGAGCCATGACAAAAGTGAGTCCACCAATATGGCGGATGTCATCGAGCGTGGGCGCTTGCGGGTCTACCTGTTCAAAATCGCCAAGGGTGATCATTTTATGAACATAGTCAACGGCCGTATCTGCATCCATAGCCAAAACATAGGTCGGATCAGTGCTTCTTTCCCATTCGGCAACGGGCTGGATATCTCCATGAATATGGCGGGGTAGCGTCATAACCATGCCAATACGCGATCCGTCGCCCGATGTCATAGCCTTGTCGTACTGGTCAGTAAGCCAACGCATGTGCCAGAAGTAGTGGGCTTCGTGGCCAAGTTTAACGAACTCGGCTCGCATCGTAACAACGATGTCGAGCAGATCGGACGACTCCCGCATGGCCGTAACCTGAGAACGGATACGCTCCAATGCCGCCTCAATTTCGAGTTCGCGGTACTTCTCAAGTAGATCTGCCGATTTTTCTTCTACCAGCTTCTGTAATTGCTCGTTTTTTTGCTTCCACTCATTCAGGTGCCAGGTGTCATTTTCTGTTTCAACCGCTGCACTCGCATGCCAATGAACTAGTTTCCATTGATTGTCAAAAAAATAAAAAACGGAACTCAATCTTACCGGTATGACATTATTCCCATCCTTACTCTTTAAAAGCACCTGTACTTCGTCCACCCAGACTACCGCATTTTCATCAGTGGAATAGTGTTTGTGGATATGGGTGACTTCATAGGATATTGTAACCTGCGCCTCAACCTCACGTTGGTTCAGAATGATGGATTCGAGTCCGGACCTGTCAAATACACGCTCGTCTTTGGTGGTGCCATAGCCCATCAAATTGGGGACCGTCACCTTCTCCAATTCCGAGATTGACGTATATCCTGTTAGCAGGCCCATATAGATATCGTATGTCTCCCGAAGCAATATTTCTTTTTGTGAATCCATTCGGCCAGATGTCGTTTAGATCGCTAATTTTATGATAAACGTGGTGCCTTCACCCACCTCAGACACTACCTGAATATCGCCCCCATGCGCCTTCACGATGTCGTGGGTGATGCTGAGCCCCAAGCCGGTCCCTTGCGTGCCCTTCTTGGTGGTGAAGAACGGCTGCAGGATCTTGTCCTTGATGTCGTCTGGGATGCCCGGACCGTTGTCCTCGATTTCGATGACGATGTGGTTGGCATCGCGGCGGGTGCGGACTTGGAGGTGGGCTGTACCGCCGCTAGCCACCTGCGGTGAAGGTCCCGACTTCGTCGGGATGACAGCCCCGTCTTTTAATAAGTTAGACGCCTTCGGCGTAGTGGCCGATCCCTGATCCCCGATCCCTGATCCCCGAAGCGCGTCGAACGCATTCGTGCAGATGTTCAGGATCACGCGGGAGAAGTCTTCGTACACGAGAGGTATTTCGCCGATGGTTTCGTCGAGGTCAATCGTGACCTCCGCTTCGATGGGATTCTTCCCTGCGCGCATGCCGTGGTAGGCCAAGTTCGTGAACTCCTTGACCAGCGCGTTCAGATCGGTCGGCTCCATCTTGCCGGTGCCGCCGCGCGAGTGCTGGAGCATGGACTTCACGATGCCGTCGGCCCGCGAGCCGTGCTCGTGGATCTTGGTCAGATTGGTTTTAATATCGGCCAGGATAGCTGCGGTTTCGGCGGTATGGTCATCCTGACTGGCTTTGTCCAGCTCTTCAAGGGCTTCATCAATCATCTCGAGGCTAACGTTCGAGAAGTTGTTCACGAAGTTGAGCGGATTCTTGATTTCGTGGGCGATCCCGGCGGTGAGCTGGCCGAGTGAAGCGAGCTTCTCCTGCTGGATGAGCTGTGACTGGGCTGATTTGAGGTTCTCGTGTGCTATTTCAAGGTTTTTAAAGGCTTTCTCGATTTCCTTTGCCTGCCTAAGCTCCCTTTCGCGGGTGCGTTCCTGCTCCCGAAGCGTCAGTCGCCTGCGCTGAAATCGATCGACACCAAAAATGGCTCCACCAAACAAGAATCCATAGAAGATGTACGCCCAGACGGTTTTCCACCAGGGAGGTCTAATTATTACTTCAATGCTGATTCCATCCTCGTTCCACACTCCATTACTGTTGGCAGCCTTCACCCTGAAAACATAGTTGCCTGGTGGCAGATTGGGGTAATAGGCTGTTCGCTGCAGACCTACATCCCGCCATCCAGTATCGTAGTTTTCGAGAATAAATGAGAAGCGGTTGCGAGCTGGGTTGCTGTAGTGTATCCCGGTATAATCGAAACTTATGTTGTTTTCATCGTGGTCCAGAATAATTAGCTCTATATCGTAAACACCGTTTTCAAATGATTGGGAGACATCGTTAATTTTAATATCCGTAAAAAACATCCTCGGTGGAGGCGAGTTTTTTGAGATATCCGATGGATGGAAGTACGTAATCCCATTGGATCCCCCGAATATGAACATCTTGTCAGAGGTTTTTAATCCGACTCCATCCGTAAAAAGCTGGCTATGTAATCCGTTCTCAGTGGTATAGTTGACAAATTGATAGGTATCGATGTCAAACCGACTTATCCCATTGAACGTGCTCAGCCAAAGGTCGTTGTTCTCATCGTCTTTCAGTATATACTGAATACTCATTGAAGGAAGACCGTCGGCCATAGTAAATGTTTCGATTTCAAGGGTATTCGTGTCGTAACGGCTTAGGCCACCCGACCAAGTTCCTACCCAAACGATCCCATTCTCATCCCTCAGCAATGAATTGATATCCTGAAATGCAAAAACATCACCTAAATTGGGGTCATGAGCATGCCTCTGGACACGTTCTGAATCGTGATCATAGTAGAACAGACCATCGTTCGTAAGAATCCATATACCGGCAGTTGAATCCGGCACTATGTATGTAATCAAATTACTTGATCCACTTCCACCGGGTTGGGTGCTCAGATCATGCTGGGTGAATTCTGATAGTCCAGATTTTCTTTCGTACAGTCCTTTATTGGTCCCCAACCATTCAGTTTCGTTGTGGTCGATGTAGTGCTTCGAAATATTCAGACCTGCTGGTAATGTGCCTGTATCGACAGCCAAAAGTTCCATCGTACCTACGTCAAGACTGTGTAACCCTGACAAATCACTTATGTAAAATACACCTGGACGGTGTTCTTTGAATTCAATGGTCATTGTCCAATCTTCTCGAATCTCGTTGTTCGTGATTGTTCGAACGGTTTCATTCTTAAAGTCAATGTTACTGATACCATCCGGACCCGAGGTCGATCCAACTGTAGACAGCCAAACAGTGCGGTCGGAATCTTCAAAGATTCGACTCACCCATCCGTTATTAATGTTAGAGCCTGTCTTATGCCCAACACCACGAAGTGAATTGAATAATCGCCGGTTTTCATATTTCAAAAGCCCAGCTTGCAAAGTACCCATCCAGATATTGCCGAAAGAGTCAATGTCGAAGGATATGACATCTAGTTCGGCATTTTGGGCATTAACATCCTCATTAAGATTAGACCATGCATCGGTGGCAACATTGTATTGAATGATGCCGGCTGAAGTTGCAATCCAAGCATTATTACTGCCGTCGAAGCGGATTTTGTTGACTGAAACATCACTCCCTAAACGGTTTAGGTAACCTGACAGGTCCTTCGTGTCAAACAGTTCTGACTTTGGGTCGTAGATGAGAATTTGGGTTGATCCCGACGAAATCCATAACCTTCCACTCGTGTCACTTGCAACAGATTGACGTCTCGCAAAGCTACCTGAGATTTCCTTTTCTGATGGCAACTTGATTACATCTATCGATCCGACTTCACCAATCTTGATGATACCATTAAGTGCAATACCCCAAATGTTACCCGAAGTATCGGTTGTTAAAGCGTTTACATTGGAAATGGGGCCAGTAGAGGGATTTTCAACCATTTTGATGGATTGTGTCTGATCATCAAAGTAAAAGAGGCTGTTCTTTATTTTCCGATCGAAAAAATCCAATGCACCAAAAAAGATTCTTCCAGTCTTATGTTCCGTTATGGAGACAATCCAAGGCTGAACGCTTGCACCATCGCCAGTCAATTGTGCAAAGTCAAACGAATGGAATTCTTTCGTTTTCGGGTCGTACATGTTGATATCCCAGGCCCCACCCACCCATATTCGTCCTTTACTGTCCTCATACAAGGATGAAACCAATGAATTCGATATCGTTGCGCTGTTGTTGGGGTCACGATAAAATCGGGTGAACTCATAGCCGTCGAACCGTTGCAACCCGTTATAGGTAGTCAGCCAAATGTGCCCAAACTGATCTGACAGCACATCAAAAATGTTATTCCCGTCCAATTCCGAGTAATGTGTGATGTTATTGGTATTTACCTGAGCGTTTAAGTTGCCCGGTGTAACAACCATAACAATCATCGCAGCAGTAAGCAGAGATTTTTGTATCGCTCTGCATATTGCTCTCTCCGTGTTGGCTTTCATGCTTTGATCAATATGTCGTTTATGGATTGGGCTCAATGTGACATCAATTGTTTAGTGTGATTGAAAATACCGTTTGTCCTGTCTGAGACTTTATATCAAGGCTGCCCCCATGCGCCTTCACGATGTCGTGGGTGATGCTAAGCCCCAATCCCGTGCCCTGCGTCCCTTTCTTCGTAGTGAAGAACGGCTGGAGGATCTTGTCCTTGATGTCGTCGGGGATGCCCGGACCGTTGTCTTCGATTTCGATCGTGATGCGGTCACCTGCGCGACGGGTGCGGACAGCTAAACGCGCTGTACCACCCCCCGTCCCCCGCCCCTCGGGGCGGGGGTGACCCACTGCGTCGATATTCTGATGGCCGATCCCCGATCCCTGATCCCCGATCACCGTCATCCGCATGGCATCGAACGCGTTGGTGCAGATGTTCAGGATCACGCGGGAGAAGTCTTCGTAGACCAATGGGACCTCGCCAATGCTGCTGTCGAGATCGAGGGTGACCTCGGCCTCGATGGGGTCCTTGCCGGCGCGCATGCCGTGGTAGGACAAATTGACGAACTCGCTCACCAAAGCGTTCAGGTCGGTGGGCTCCATCTTGCCCGAACCGCCACGCGAGTGCTGGAGCATGGACTTCACGATGCCATCGGCACGTGAGCCGTGCTCGTGGATCTTGGTCAGATTGGTTTTGATGTCAGCCAGTATAGCTGCGGTTTCGGCCGTATGGTCATCCTGACTGGCTTTTTCCAGCTCTTCAAGGGCTTCGTCGATCATCTCCAGGCTCACGTTCGAGAAGTTGTTCACGAAGTTGAGCGGGTTCTTGATCTCGTGGGCGATCCCGGCGGTGAGCTGGCCCAGGGAGGCGAGCTTTTCCTGCTGGATGAGCTGGGATTGGGTATTTTTCAGATCGTCGAGCGTATGTTGCAACAATGTGTTTGCTGTCTGTTGCTGCCGGTAATTCCGATATAACAGAAATGCCACCACCGCAATCGTGAACAGCACTCCCATCAGCGCGTTCATCCGAAGCCGGGCCTGGCTTCTCGCCTGTGCCTCCTCAAGGTCCCTGAGCCTGAGCTGTTCACCAAACTGCAGGTCGCTGGCCCTGCGCACCTGCTCTTCATTTTGCAGTGTTTCAG
>CAYWCV010000051.1:0-15386 GCA_964456845.1 uncultured Chitinophagales bacterium
ACACATGAGAATCGTATCTTGACACAACACAAGGCAGAAATGCCCTTCTAGTCCAGGCCTCCTGCAGCGACACTGCAGGAGGCTTTTTTTATTTCAGGGGACATTTTATTTCAGAGACAGTGCGATCGCGTCAAGGGTCGTGTCGAAGCCCTCTGTGGGGACCGGCTTGAACGAGCTGCCCGTCATGATGGTATAGAGCTCGGCATATCGCTCGGTGACCGACAGACGGAAGGCATCGTCCATGTCGGGCAAGACCTGGCCCTCGAGGCCCTGAAATCCCTTGCTCATCAGCCATTCGCGGATGAACTCCTTCGAAAGCTGCTTCTGGTGCTCGCCGTTCGCCAGCCTCTCCTCATATCCTTCCAGGTAATAGTATCTCGACGAGTCGGGTGTGTGCACCTCGTCGATGAGCACGATCTCGTCGCCGTCCATGCCGAACTCATACTTGGTGTCGACGAGTATCAACCCTCTGCTGCGGGCGATTTCCTGCCCCCTGCGAAACAGCTTGAACGCGGTGTCCCTCACCTGAGCCCAGATGTCGGGACTGATGATTCCACGTGCCAGAATGTCGGCCTCGGAGATGTCTTCGTCATGCCCCTCCGTCGCCTTGGTGGCAGGGGTGAGGATCGGCTCGGGGAAATGCTCGCTCTCGCGCATGCCGTCGGGCATGGGCACACCGCAGAGCATGCGTTTGCCGGCCTTGTACTCGCGCCAGGCGTGGCCGGCAAGGCAGCCCCGCATTACGACCTCGATGGGCAGCGCCTCACATTTGCGCACGACGCTGATGTTCGGATGGGGCACATCCAGCAAATGGGTCGGCGTTATGTCGCGCACCTGCTCAAAAAACCACGCCGCCACCTGGTTCAAAATCTGTCCCTTATAGGGGATCGGCTGCCTGAGGATGTGGTCGAAGGCCGATATACGGTCGCTGGCCACAATGAGGAGCCGGTTCTCGTCTAGGGTGTACACATCCCTGACCTTGCCCCGGTACGGCTCCGGCAGCAGGTCTGAATGGGTGCGAGTGATGCAGTGGTCTAAGGATCCGGCTGGAAGGTTGATCGACACGGTGACTGGTCGCTTCTGATTAATGTTTTATTGTGGTCTCGCGCACGATGAGTTCGGGTTCGATCACCGACGTCACTCTGGCAGGGTTCTTCTCCTTGGTGTAAATCAGCTCGGCCATGCGTTTCACGGCCATTGACCCCACTTTGGTCATCTTCTGGTCGATGGTCGTCAGACCCACAAAGCGCGCCGTCTTCACGTTGTCGTATCCGATGAGCCCGATGTCGTCGGGTACCTTCAGTCCGAGCTCCCGAAACGCCATCATCGCACCGATAGCCTGGGTGTCGTTGTTGCAGAAGATGGCGTCTGGCATGTCGCCGCGTTCATGGAGGATCATCACCGCCTCATAACCGGCCTCTTCGCTGAAGCCTGCGTGCTTTGTGGAGATCCCGGAGGTCGCATACTTCTCGTCGAGCGGAACCCCGTGCTTGGCCAGGGCATCGCGGAAGCCCTGCTCGCGCACCTCGTTGATGCGGGCATTGCGGTGCGACTGGATCATGCCGATGCGTTTGTAGCCGCATGTGGCCAAATGCTCGCCGGCAAGATAGCCACCCTTGTAGTTGTCCCACTTGATGGTGTCGAACTCCGGGTAGTCCAAATCGACGAGCACGACCGGAATGTGCATCTTGCGCAGACGGTTCAGGATATAGTCGTCGAGCGCGATGGAGAAAATGATCAGGGCATCGGGCGTGCCGCGGTCAAGAAAGCCGCGAAGATTCTCGGTAGGATTGACCGACCCGGTGTTGTAAATGATGAAATCGAGGTCGAGCGTCTGGATCTCGTCGCGCAGACCCTTCAACACCTCATTGAAAAACGGTGTGGTGAACGTCGGAACTGCCACGGCAATGATCTGCGGCTCCTTGCTGGCCAGCTTCCTCGCATTGACCTGAGGGATGAACTCCAGGTCGCTGATGGCCTTTTCGACCTTCTTACGAGTGAGGTCGGATACGTAGGGCGATTGGTTCAGAACTCTCGAAACGGTGGATATCGCAACTCCGGCCCTTCTGGCCACGTCATAGATGGTGATCTTCTTGTTCATATTCGCAATCTGTTATTGTTTGAAAATCCCTAGAACATAAACTATGCACCAAAAATAGGCATTGATGCGGAAGGAAAATAGCATCCGCCAAAAATTGTGGAAATTTGTGGAAGCGGAAAGCCACTACATATATAATGGAACGATTAGATTTTTTTAGTTGTGTATGTATAATAAGTGCAAGTATCGTTATAATGTAGTTATGATCACCGAAATCCTCAGATATCCCTATAATGTGATACGCCCGGTCTACGAGCGTACGGCATTTCATAGGTCCGTGATTGACGAGCTCGACGATCAACACCTGCGCGAGGCGTACACCAGCTGCCGGCAGATCACGCGCAAGTACGCAAAGACCTTCTACATGGCCACCCGCTTCCTGCCCAACCACAAGCAGCGCAGCATTTTCGCCATCTACGCACTCTGCCGGTTTCTTGACGACCTGGTCGACGAAACCGAAGACCTCGTCACCACGCAAAAAATCGACATCGACGATGTCCATCGCCTCATCGACACACAGAAGCAACGCCTTCTCGATGTCTACGAGGGAAGGGACCCAGGCGGGCATCCGATCTTTGTGGCGTTTTCGCACACGCTCAAGACATTCCACATACCCGTCGAGCTGCCCTTCGAGCTCATCGACGGCGTGAGCATGGACCTTACCAAGAAGCGTTACGAAACCTTCGAAGAGGTGTATGAGTACTCCTGGAAGGTGGCTTCGGTGGTCGGTCTGATGACCAGCGAGGTGTTCGGCTACGACGACCCCAAAGCCCTAGAGTATGCCGCCGACCTTGGCATCGCCATGCAGCTGACCAACATCCTGCGCGATGTGGGCGAAGACTTGGACCGTGGGCGCATTTATATTCCTGCCGAAGACTTGAGGGCGTTCGGAATCACCGAGGATGATCTCTTCGAACGCAAGCTCACTCCCGAGTTCAAGGCCATGATGGAGTTTCAGATACAGCGTGCCGAGTCGTATTACGAGCGGTCCGACGCCGGTATCGGCATGCTCTCGGACGACAGCCGCCTGCCCGTGAGCATGGCGCGCATGAACTACAGCCGCATCCTCATGCAGATCAGGGAAAACGGGTATCAGGTGTTCGACCAGCGGGCGCACCTCAGCACGGCCAAGAAACTCGCCATCCTGCCCCGTCTTTGGATGGGCGTGCTCTAACCGTACCGCTCGGACCCCACATTTTCATTTTGCGTATCTTTGATCCGGAATTATATTCGGGAGTGGAATTTTCCGTTTCATCTAATCGCACAAAAACCTCATTATGCACCGCGAATACGTACGCTGGTATAGCCCTAGTCTGGGGCGCGACATGGAGATGCTTGTTTTTGGCCACGGGGGCACTCCCGTTCTGGTCTATCCGTCGAGCATGGGCCGATTCTTTGAGTGGGAAGATTTCAAGATGATCGATGCGCTTGGCCATCAAATTGAGCAAGGCCACAACAGGATCTTCTGCATCGATTCTGCCGACAAGGAGAGCTTCTACAACAAGGGCATCCATCCGGCCGACCGCATGGCCCGCCACAGCCAGTACGAATCGTACGTCATCAACGAGGTGGTGCCCTACATCCACCTCAAATCGGGCACCGACTACGTTATTGCCACCGGGGCCAGCTTTGGCGCCTACCACGCCGCGAACTTCCTGTTTAAGAATCCATGGAAATTCAATAAGCTGATCGCGTTGGGCGGGGCTTTCGACATCAAGTCGTTCGTGAACGGTTACTACGACATGAGCGTGTACTTCCACAACCCGGTCGACTACCTCAGAAACATGGACGACCACCACACGCTCGAACGGCTCCGGAACCTGGACCTGCGATTCGTGACCGGCGAGCACGACATCTGCAAGGATGCCAATTTCTACATCCACAACATCCTGAACAGCAAGTCGGTGCATAACCAGCTGGATCTGTGGATGGACGGGACCGGGCACGACTGGCCTTGGTGGCGTCAGATGATTGTAAAACACATATCATAACGAACTCAGAACGACATGAAAAAGATCGGCATACTCCGCGGCATGGAGAACACATTTCCCGAAGCGTTGATAGCGTACATCAACGAAACCTACAGTTCGAAGGGTGTCGAGGCGTCGTTCGTGAAGGTCGACGGCATCGCCATGAACGACGCGCCCGAATACGCGGTGATCCTGGACCGCATCTCGCATGAGGTGCCGTTCTACCGCTCGTTCCTGAAGTGGACGTCGCTCAAGGGCACCGTCATCGTGAACAACCCGTTCTGGTGGAGTGCCGACGACAAGTTCATCGACAACGTGATAGCCGAGTCGGTGGGTGTGGCCGTGCCCAAGAGCGTGATCCTGCCTCACCGCCAGCATCCGACCAACACCCAGGCCACCTCGTTTCGCAACCTGAACTACCCAATCGACTGGCAGCGCATCTTCGACTACATCGGATTCCCCGCCTTCCTGAAGCCGTTCGACGGCGGGGGGTGGAGGGCCGTATCGAGGGTTGAAACCCCCGAGGAGCTGTTCGATGCCTACAACGAATCGGGCACCGACTGCATGATGCTCCAGGAAGGCATCGAATTCGAGGAGTACTACCGCTGCTACGGCATCGGGCAGAAGGAGGTGCATGTGATGCGCTACAACCCTGTGGCCCCGCACCACCTGCGCTACCATGACGTGCCGGCCGAGCCCATCCCCGCCAAGACCCTCAAGAAGCTCAAGCGCGACGTGCTAGCCCTGTGCAAGGCCCTCGGCTACGACATGAACACCGTCGAATTTGCCGTGCGCGACGGCATTCCCTATGCCATCGATTTCATGAACCCGGCACCCGACGCCAACTACGATTCGGTGGGCCGCGAGAACTTCGAATGGGTCGTGAAAACCGTCGGTAAGATGCTGGTGGACAAAGCATTGAAGCACACCGGAAAATCCGCCCACTTCAGTGCCAACGGCATGCTCGAGCAGGGAGCCTGATCGATGCAAACCAAGATCATGCCTGCGGTCGAGCACTATCATAAGCTGATAGCTCGAGACCTCGCCGCTGCCGATGAGCAGCTTGCCATGCTCTATCAGCTGCAACAGGACAACAGGACCACCTTCGGCGGGCGTCCTCTGACGCACAGCCTGCGTCCTGCCTTCCTCAGCGAGGAGCAGTACACGCGCATGCAGGATGTGGTCTACCTCATCCGCCAGGCCATCTTGCAGATTGCGGCCACCTTCTTCAACGACAAAGACTCGCTGGCAGATCTTCAGCTCACCGAATGGGAGCTCGAAATGGCCTCCATTCCCACCAATGTGATCCGTTTCTCGGCCACCGCCCGTCTGGATGCCTTCATGACGGCCAACTCCTTCAAGTTCGTCGAAGTGAACGGCGAATCGCCCGCCGGCGCCGCCTACTCGCACCATCTAGCGAACGCCTATCGTCAGCTGCCCGTCTTCAGGGAATTCGAGAAAAGCTTTCCCATCCGTTTTGTGTCCCCCTTGGAGCACTTGGTCGACGGCCTCGTGCGCATCTACCATGAGGAGTTCGACGGACTCGAGGAGCGTCCCTCGTTCGCCATCGTCGACTTCCTCGACGTGCCGACCTACAACGAGTTCGTGCTCATCAAGGAGTACCTCGAGCGGTTCGGCTACCCCTGCGAAATCATCGATCCACGCAACCTCGAGTGCAAGGACGGATGGATCTACGCCAACGGCCGTAAGATCGACATCCTGTACCGCCGCCTGCTCATGAACGAGTTCCACGACATCCTTGACGAGTGCGATGCCTACTTGGACGGCTACAAGGCCCAGAAGACCTGCTACCTGAATTCGTTCCGCTCGAAGCTCGTGCACAAGAAGTCCATCTTCGCCTACCTCACCGACTCGAGGTACACGCGCATCCTGAACACGCTGCAGCTGCAGGCCATCCGCGAGCACATCCCCTGGACCCGCGTGCTGCGTCCGCAGCAGACCAACTACCAGGGCAAGGTGGTCGACCTGATCGACTTCATCCGTGCCAACCGGCACATGTTCGTGCTCAAGCCGAACGACGAGTATGGCGGCAAAGGGGTCGTTCTGGGCTTCGAGAGCTCCGAATCGGAGTGGGATGCCGGCATATCGATGGCTCTGAAACTCGGATATGTCGTACAGGAGGTGGTCGACATCCACCGCGAGCCCTTCATGATGAAAACTTCGGACGGATGGGCAGAAGTGCCGACCGTACTCGACTTGGATCCGTATATTAATGGACCGCTCATGGGTGGATGCCTAACACGTACCTCCACATCGAACCTGGCCAACGTGACTGCCGGTGGCGGTACGCTGCCGACCTTCATTTTACGATACATACGTTAGTAATGGATTTATCCCAGCCTGTAAAAGTCGCCATCCTCGACCTGAACAATCAGACCCCCAACGAGAGCATGCGATGCCTGCGCGAGTTTCTGGCTTCGGCCGGCGACATCGTGCCGGGGCTGACCATCGATGTCGACGAGTTTGACGTGCGCGCCAAGAACGAAATCCCCGACCTGTCGTACGACATCTACATCTCCAGCGGCGGTCCGGGCAGCCCGTTCGACGGCGAGGACCACGACTGGGAGAACCGGTATTTCGACTGGGCCCACGGCGTGATGCACCATAACACGGAAACGGGCAATTTCGACAAGCATGTGCTGTTCATTTGCCACTCGTTCCAGCTCATGTGCCGGTGCTTCGACATCGCCACGGTGAGCCGACGTAAATCCACCTCGTTCGGCATCACGCCCATCCACATGACCGACGACGGACGCGACGACATCCTCTTCAAAGGTCTTACCGATCCCTTCTATGCGGCCGATTTCCGCGACTGGCAGGTCACACAGCCAAACTTGGAGAAGATCGACGAGATGGGGGGCAGCATCCTCTCGATCGAGAAAGAGAGACCCAATGTGCCCCTCGAGCGAGCCACCACGGCCATCAGGCTCAACAAGGCGATGGTTGGTGTGCAGTTTCACCCCGAGGCCGACGTCGACGGCATGCTGATGCACTTCGGCCAGGAGCACCGTAAGAAGCATGTGATCGAGAACCACGGGCAGGAGAAATACGACGAGACCATCGCCCGCATGCGCCATCCCGACTTCTTGGATCTCACGCACCGCACCATCCTTCCCAACTTCCTGCACAACGCCATCCTCAGCCTCAAAGCCGAAGAACTGGCCTGATCGTCATGGGGTTAACGGCACAACAAATACTTGAGCATCACCAGGAGATGCACGGCAAGCTGCATCTCAGGCATTTCAAAAGCAGGGTCCTCGGGGTGCGCAAGCCGTGGTACGTGTATCAGACGGCCAATTGGAGCCCGCAGAAACCGTTCCTGTTGCTTTGGCTGTTCCGTGGCCACGAGCGTGAGTGGGTGAACTTCCGCGAGGACAGTTCCCGCCTCGAAAGCACCGCGATTCAGGACCTCGACGCCCTCAATATCCGCAAGATCGTTCCGCCGGCCATCGCCATCATGCCGGGGCTGACCTCCACGAACAACTGGGTCCCATCGGGTGGCGTCAACATGGTGGGCGAGTGGAAGCCGACCATGAAGGGCCTGGGTACTGGTCGCTTCTGGGACTACCTCACCGGCGAGCTGATGCCGTTTGTGGAGTCCACGTACAACCCGAAGGGGATGGCCGTAAGGGCCGGATTCGGCTTTTCGCTCGGCGGGTTCACCTTGCAGATGCTCAGTATTCGTATTCCGGGCTACTTCAACCACGCGGCTTTCTACGACGGGCTGTTTCCGTGGCCCTCCCACCAGGACCCACGCCTTGAGGGCGACGACCACACCGACCGGATCTGGACCCAGTCGCCCATCTTCGACGGCGCCTTCGGCAATCCGCGCGACACGACGGCCATGGACCGTTGGAATCCCACCGACACCCTTGTCACAGCCGGCGACGACTGGCTCGAGCAGCTGCGCCAGACGCATTTCTGGATCAACAGCGCCGCCGGCGACGGATCGACGGGAAACATAGACCGTGCCAAGTTCTTCATATCGGAGCTTGAGCGCCGGGGCATACACAATCAGATGCGACGCGTGCCCTTCGACGACCACGCCCGCCACAACTGGCACTGGAACGACGCCTTCTTTAACAAGGTGCTTACACGCATATCGGCCGAGTACTGATTTTTTTCAAGAAGCCTGCCAAAGGCGTATATTCGAGATGAACGAAATTTCGAATATCGTATGATTACTCCCATTCGCAAAGTACTAGTCGCCAACCGCGGCGAAATTGCCATCCGAGTGATGCGCACCTGCAAAGACCTCGGCATCCCCACCGTTGCCGTCTACTCCGAGGCCGACGTCGTAGCCCCGCATGTGCAGTACGCCGACGAGGCGGTGCTCATTGGTCCGCCACCGTCCAGCCAGAGCTACCTGGTGATGGACAAGATCATCGCCGCCGCCAAGAAGACCGGGGCAAACGCCATCCACCCGGGCTACGGCTTCCTGAGCGAGAATGCTACTTTCTCGAAGCGCTGCAAGGCTGAGGGGATCATCTTCATCGGACCCGATGCTGAGTCCATCGACATGATGGGCGACAAGACCAAGGCACGCGAGCTGATGGAGGCCGCCGGTGTGCCGCTTCCGCCAGGCACTACCACGGCACTGGTCGACATTGAGGAGGCCCGCACGGTGGCCAACAGCATTGGCTATCCCGTTCTTGTGAAGGCTGCCGCCGGCGGTGGGGGTAAGGGCATGCGCATCATCCACGATCCGGCAGACTTCGAGTCCGGCATCCGTTCGGCCAAGTCGGAGGCCCTCAACGCCTTCGGCGACGACCGCGTCTATGTCGAGAAATACCTCGAGATGCCGCGTCACGTCGAAGTCCAGATCATGGCCGACCGTCACGGCAACGTCGTGCATTTCTACGACCGCGAGTGCTCCATCCAGCGCCGCCACCAGAAGGTCGTCGAAGAGGCGCCGTGTGCCTTCATCAGCGACGAGATGCGTAGCAAGATGACGGCCGCTGCCGTCACTGCAGCCCGCCAGTGTAATTACGTGGGTGCTGGGACCGTCGAATTTCTGGTCGACAAGCACCTGAACTACTACTTTTTGGAGATGAACACCCGCCTGCAGGTGGAGCATCCCATCACTGAGCTGATCACGGGCGCCGACCTGGTGAAACTGCAGCTCCTGGTGGCCGAAGGCCATCCGCTGCCCCTAAAGCAGGAAGACATCAACATTAAGGGCCACGCCATCGAGTGCCGGGTCTGCGCCGAAGACCCCGCCAACCAGTTCCTCCCGAGCATCGGCCGGCTTGTGCGCCACAGGGTGCCGATGGGCCCCGGCGTGAGGGTCGATTCCGGCGTCGAAGAAGGGCAGGAGGTGTCGATCAACTACGATCCGCTGCTCACGAAGTTGTGCACCTGGGGCAGCGACCGTCAGCAGGCCATCGACCGCATGAAACGCGCCCTCGACGAGTACCATATTGAAGGCTGCCGCACCACCATCCCGTTCTGTTATTTTGTGATGGGGCATCCAAAGTTCATTGAGGCCCAATACGATACACATTTCATCAAAGACTTTTTTAAGGGTGCTCCCGACATGGATCGCCTCGATGAGGTCGGCGGACCCGAGATGGCGGCCCTCGTTGCCGGGCTCATGCACGCACAGGCCACAAGCCGGAAGCAGCAGTCCAACGGCAGTTCCGCATCGGGTGCACCTGCCATGGCGGCCGAGATGTCGGGCTGGTGGATGAAACGGAGGTCCTGACCACGCATGGCACACGAACGTAACAAAGGCCTGTTCGAGGAGCTGCAGAAGCTGGGCACCGAGCAGCGCAATCCGCGCAGCATGGAGATCGACCTGGCGAGCGCCCGCGAAATTGTCGACATCATCAACGCCGAAGACCGCACGGTTGCCGATGCCGTGGCTACCCGAGCCGACGCAATTGCCGCCGCCATCGACTTGGTGCGCGACGCCTTGGCCGTTGGTGGCAGGCTGATCTACACCGGCGCGGGCACCAGCGGACGCATCGGCGTGGTCGATGCGTCGGAGTGTCCGCCAACCTATGGCTCCGAGCCCTGGCAGGTAGTCGGGGTGATCGCCGGTGGACGAGACGCCATCTTCGAGGCACAGGAGGGCAGCGAAGACTCACCCGAAGACGGCGCCGACACCATGCGCGCGATGCAGGTAGGCCCCAATGACGTCGTCTGCGGTCTGGCGGCCAGTGGACGCACCCCGTACGTGCACGGCACCCTCGACTATGCCCGCAGCGTGGGCGCGAAGACTGTATTTGTGTGCTGTGTGCCCGCCGAGCAGGTGAAGCTGCCCATCGTGCCCGACGTCATGATCGACGTGGTTGTGGGCCCCGAAGTGGTGATGGGTTCCACCCGCATGAAGAGCGGCACCGCCCAGAAGATGGTCTGCAACATGATCACCACGGGTGCGTTCATCCGTTTGGGCAAGGTGTACGAGAACGTCATGATCGACCTGATGCTCACCAACAAGAAGCTGCAGGAGCGTTCGCGCCGGATCGTGATGATGCTCACCGGACTCGACTACGACCAGGCCTCCGACGTGCTTGACCATGCCGGCGGACACGTCAAAACCGCCATGGTGATGGGCCTCACCGGCAGCGATGCGGCCAAAGCCCGGGAATTGCTGAAGCAGAATGAGGGTTTTGTGAGGAAAGTGGTTACTGGTGACTAGTGACTAGTGATTAGTAATTAGTAACTAGTAAATAGTAAGAAGGTTGTTCACCGACACCTCGCTACGCATTATATGAGACAAGGTTGCTCGACTGACTCCTCGTTGCACTCGGAGATGGGCTCGCAATGACATATTCGCTTGCTAGAAGAAGGATTCAGGGGCGGCGTTAGCGCCGCCCCTGAATCCAAACCCCCCAAAGGCGCCCAGTGTCATTGCGAGCCAATCATCGAGGCCGCAGGCCGAGATGTCAGCCGAGCGATCTTGTAATTGCTACAGCGTCGAAATGTCGGCGAAGGACCTTCCCTCAATATTTCATATTATATCGACGTTGTCATCCCGTTGGGATAAACTGAATCAAGTTGCTTAAAAACGAACCACATACCACCACTGACCAAGCCTACCGGAACCGGATCAAGGCTGGGATCATCGTGGCCCAAGTGGTGCTGATACTGGCGTTCAAGTTTTGGCCGACAATGACGACGGTGCCCGAGCCGATCGAGATATCCTTCGACGACCGCAGGATCATCGCCATCGACGAGTCGGCCATCACAACACAGGCGGCTGCTCCGCCGGCACCCGCGAGGCCATTTGTGCCGGTGAATCCGATCTTGGATCCGGTGCCCGACATTACCGATCAGCTCGACCTGCGTGTGGAACCGATATCCATACAGCCGATGGAGGGAGCCGGCACGGGCGCGGCGGAGGGCACGGGCACAGCTGCCGGAGGAACAGGCGAGGCGAGGCTGTCGACACGGCCCACGCGTCCGCCGAGCGTCGTGCGCATCGTTGAGCCTGTGGTGCCCGAGGAGGTGCGCAAGGCCAAGTTGCGGGCTGAGATCACCGTTAGATTTTTGGTGGGGGTCGACGGACTCGTAGAAGAGGCCGAAATCGCCGAGATACGGGTCTATGACTCAAAGACCCGGCAGTTCCAGAAGGTCGACGACATCGGATACGGCCTGCGTGAGGTAACCTTGCAGGCGGCCATGGGCTGGCGGTTCCGCTCCGCCGAAGAGAACGGCGAGAAGGTGCGCGCCTGGAGCCGGCACTTGTTCACGTTTGGGAATTGAAACAGAAGGTCCTTCGCCGACACCTCGCTTTGTATGAGACGGAAGGTCCTTCGCCGACACCTCGCAAGCTCGGTGTGTCAGCTCAGGATGACACATTGAGGGCAAAGCCCGAAATGTCGACGAAGGACCCTCTTTGAATGTTGTCACTATGCGGAGAGAGAGGGATTCGAACCCTCGATACGCTTTTGACGTATACACGCTTTCCAGGCGAGCCCGTTCAACCACTCCGGCATCTCTCCAAGGCAAGACTTACAAGATACGGTGTTGTGGTGACGTTGGCAAGGGTGTATGAAATACAAGGTCGCTCGGCTGACCCCTCACTTCGTTCGGGGATTAGCTCGCGATTACAATGCCGCCCATGGGGTGGAAAAGATGAGACGTGCGGCTTTGCCGCACGTCTCATCTTCTATTTATATGCGTCGCTTGTCATTGCGAGCTAATCTCCGAGTCTAAGATCCTGAGTGAAACGAAGGATCGAGCGAGGAGTCAGTCGAGCAACCTTGCATTCGGGACCGCATACCGATGTTCCCACAAAAAAAGGAGCCCCCGTCACCGGAGGCTCCTTCAAAGTCCCCCCTCTCTTTGAAAAAGAGAGGGGCCGAGGGAGAATTAATTCGCCAGCGCCCTCAAGGTCGTCGCGATGTCGCGCACCTTGCCGGCGTTGCCTGAGCCAGCTGCGGCAGCGTCGACCTGGCCAGCCAGCGTGTTCAAGGCCTGCGCACGCCCAGCGCCGCTCATGCTCTCGGCACCACTGATGCCCGTACGGAATGCAGCCAGGCTCTGCGGGTTGAGCTCACGGTTGCGCTCGAGCTGGTCGAGGTAGGCCTTGGCCTTGGCAAAAGACGCCGGCCACTTGACCATCGGCTGACCCTGGGGATTCAGCACCGTCTTGACAACCGTGTTGGCGGCGTCAATCTCGTTCTGGGTGATGAACTCGCTCGGCACCAACTCGAAAATATCGAGGCCACGGCCGATCTCGGAGTTGACGATCATGCCATTGTACCAGTACACCGACCAGCTGCCGGCTGCCTCAAGACGGTCGGCGGCGATAGGTCCACGGTCGTGGAAGGCAATTTCGATCGGGTTGGCCGGATCGGTGAAGTCAAACATGTTGATGCCGCCCTGGTACCAGCTCTGAACCATGATGTCGCGACCTGGAATCGGGATGAGCGATCCGTTGTGCGCAACGCAGTTCTCCTGGCTGGTCTGTGGAGCCGGCATCTTGAAGTAGCTCTTGAACTCCATCACGCCGCTGTCGTTGATGGCGAAGATGGCGTTTGCGCCCCACTCGTAGGGGTCAGTTGCACGGCACTTGGCCTGCGTGCCGCCGCCCCATTCGTCGGTGAAGATCACCGTGGAGCCGCTGTTGTTGAAGGTGGCGGAGTGCCAGTACGAGAAGTTCGAGTCGGCAACGGCGTCGATGCGGCGCGGCTCGACCGGGTTCGAAATATCCAGCAAGAGGCCGTAACCCTCGCAGGCACCGCCGGCAAGGCCAACCTCAGGGTACAGGGTGATGTCGTGGCACTGGTTCGGTCCACGGCGCTGCTCGCCGGCACCGCCGCCACGCTGAGCCATCATGGTGTCGATCATGCCCTGAATGCGCGAACGCAATGCTGCCGAGTCGGCGGCGTTGGCGGTCTCGGAGCCACGCTCCTTGGCAATCTCGGTGAGGAAGCCGCGCACCCACTGGTTGGGGACGACACGCTCCATACCGGCGATGTTGGCGATGAAACCGCCGGCAGCACGGGCGCGCTCAATCTGGGCCTGCATGTTGGCGATGTCCTCAGGTGCTGGACCGTGCGTAGGAGGAGCTGTCAGGTCTTCGAAGATACGTGGCGACGATACGATGGCAGCCGCCTTAGGATTGTCGAGGGGAACCTTGATGACCTCGATACGGAACAGCGCGCTGTTCGGATCTTCGTCCGGCAAGGCAGCCGAACAGCCCGGAAGCTCGGCCTCTGGACGCACAGGCGCAGAACCCGACACGTACACATACACGTTGGCATCGTCGTTAGGATCTACGAGCACGGAGTGCGTGTGCGAGCCACGGCAGGTCTGCACGTTGTGGATGTACTCAGGGTTGCGGATGTCGGTGATGTCGAAAATACGGATGCCGCGCAGACGGTCCTGGCTCACGGCCTCGCGCACACCCTCGGTGCCGCAGTCGAGGCGTCCGCCGGTACCTTCGCCCGATACGAACAACAGGTTGCCGTGTACCGACACGTCGCTCTGCGATGCCGGGCACAGGAAGTCCTTCACCAACTCAGGCTTGGCAGGATTGGAGATATCCCAAATCATGAATCCGTTGTAGTTGCCCTGGATGGCGTAGTTGTCCTTGAACGCAAGGTCGGTGTTGAACGAACCGAGGAATTTCTCGGGAGGAGGGGTGGTCGAGACAAGCCTCATGTTCCAGATGGCCTCGCCTGCGTCAAAAAGACCGGCCTTGAGGCCGACACGCGGATCCGGGGACGGAGCCTTGATTTCGCTGAGGGGTTTGAGCGGCTGCGCATGCGCGGTGCCGACAATGCCGGAGCCGACTGCGGCCAGAGCCACGGCCAGAACGGCTGATTTTAGGACAGTATGCTTCATTCGTCGGGTTGTTAGGTGTTTATTCGGGTTTGGATCTGTTGCTTGCAATGTCTTCGAGCATGAGCTTCATCATGTCAATTTCGGTCACCTGCTCGGCGTAGATGTCGACGGCCAGGCGGTAGCACTCCTCGTCGTTGGTGGCGCCGTCGGCGGCCATAAGCTCGTCAACCATGAAGATGGCGCCCGTATGGTGCTGAATCATAAATTCGAGGAACTTGACGTCAAAGGCAGCATCCTTGAGCGTGGTGAGCTCCTGGAGCTGGGCCAGCGTGAGCATGCCCGGCATATTGTTGTGGTTGATGGGCAGGTCGACGTGGCCGCCGTGCTCGGCACTCACCAGCGAGCGCTCGCGTCCCATGGTCGGCACGTTCGATGCGGGGAGGTTGCTGATTTCGGAGGACTTCTCGACGTCGAGGATCAGGTTGATGCCGTCGAAGCTCACGATGGGGACGTTCTGCTTGCGGTCGCGCAGCCACTTCTGCATGGTGGCGATTTCGTCGACCTGCGCGTTGATGATGCGCGCGGCCAGGGTGTGCAGGGTGTGGTTGTCGGTCTGATCAGGAACCATCCGCGACATGATGAGGGCCTGGGCATGGTGTAAGATCATGCCGGTCATGAAGTTGACGTCGGCCTGCACGAATTTCGAGCGTCCCGCGTTGATGCGCTCCCAATAGATGCGCTCCAAGTCGGACGTGCTCTGGGCCGCCGCAGGGGACGTATTCGATGCTGACGGAGCGGCGGGCTGTTCGGCCGTGGCGACCGTTCCGCTGGTCGAGCATGACGAGAGGGAGCCGCACATGCCAATGGCGGCCACAACAACGATGAAGCTTTTTCTTACCTGAGACGTGATCACGGGATGGTCAAATTTGATGCAAACACTATATAGAGGCGCATTTTAAAGGAAAATTTCGCAGTTTCAAAATGATTGGACCCAAACAGCAGGGATATTTGGCGGCCAATGTTTAAGTTACCCCGAAATTTTACCTTTAATTACAACC
>CAYWCV010000052.1:0-15132 GCA_964456845.1 uncultured Chitinophagales bacterium
TGCCGGAGCAAAAAGATGCCGCCGATAACGATTTCTTTGTTGGCGGCGAGGACCAGGCACTGGCGCGATTGAGCTATTATTTGGAGGGAAGTAAGCTGGCGTCCACCTACAAAGAGACCCGCAATGGATTGTTGGGCAACGATTTCAGCACCCGGTTTTCGGCCTGGCTAGCCAACGGCTGCATCTCACCGCGCAGAATCTACCACGAGCTAAAAGCCTATGAGGCACGTCATGGCGCCAACGAAAGCACCTACTGGATCGTGTTCGAACTGCTGTGGCGCGATTATTTTCGCTTTTCGGCCATGAAGGCGGGCGACCGATTCTTTAAGATGCGCAGGCAACCGAACATGGCGCCGAGCAACGCTTTCAACAAGTGGTGTACGGGCAAAACCGCCCATCCTTTTGCCAATGCATGTATGAACGAGCTTCGCGAAACGGGCTTCATGAGCAACCGTGGAAGGCAGAACGCCGCCAGTTTTCTTATCAACGACATCAAGCAGCCGTGGCACCTAGGTGCTTTGTACTTTGAGCACCATCTGATCGACTACGATGTTTACTCAAATTATGGCAACTGGACCTACTTGGCCGGCGTTGGAGCTGATCCGCGCAACGACAGGGTCTTCAACCTGGACCGCCAGGCACAGATGTACGATCCGAAGGGCGATTATGTTCAAAAGTGGGGCTAGGATGGGTGGTTTGCGGCCGTCGATTTTTGTATGAAATGAATACAATTATTCGTAATGTTTGTGAGTAGAGGGGCGTGAGCCACACAGAACATTGCAATGGCTTCGCATGGATCAGAAGCCGGGAGAGACATGATCAGTAAGACGTGAGCACGCTCAGTGTTTAAGAGGATTCAAGAATCGAGCAGCCAGTTGATGTCTAGATGAAAGCGACATTGAACATGTGTGATCAGCAACGGGTCAACGAGCAGTCATATTCCATTTTGAAGCAAACGGAGCACGATTTATACTCCGATTTGGCTAATGCACTACCATCGGGTGTATACCGCTTGCGTGTTTTCCATGACGAATCTTTGCAAGAATCTAAATGGATGGATTCAACGCATGCACCCTATTCAGTCGAATTTGTAAGCGACCGTTTCTGCGAAATCCTGCGTTTAAAAAGATCGGATATTGAGAAGAATCCAGGTATCGTCAACGATTTGATTTACGATCTCGATAAAGCTGATTTTGCCAGAGCCAATGTAGAGTCGAATCTGAATACAACTCCCTTCGCTTGGGAGGGTCGTTTGGATCTCGGTGGTGCGATTATTTGGATCCACTTCAGATCGATACCCCGCGTTTTGGACAACAACGACATTGTCTGGACGGGCACCTTAGACGACATCAGCCTGCGGAAGCAGAATGAGGAACAGCTCAAGCTGAAGAATGACGAACTCCTTAAATTGAACGCCGACAAAGACCGGTTTGTGTCCATTTTGGCGCACGACCTTAAGGGCCCGTTCAATGCGATACTTGGCCTGTTAGATCTATTGTTGACCGACATACGCGAGTTCGATATCGAAGAGATCGAGTCACAGTTGACGGTTGTCAAAGATTCTGCCCACTCCGCATTCAATTTGTTGGAGGACATCCTACTGTGGGCACGGTCACATTTGGGTAAGATCCCATTTGAGCCTGCGATAATCGATGCCAACACCTGCATAGACGAGGTCGTCTCCGTACTCAAAACAACCGCTGACAATAAAGCCATCAGCATCGACATCGAAGCACCCGAATACCTTGCCGTTTTTGCGGACAGCGGCATGCTCAAAACGGTGCTGCGCAACTTAGTGTCGAATGCGATCAAGTTTTCAAACTCTGGAAGTAAAGTAACTTTGATGGCTAGTCGCACCCCGTCGAATGTCATATTTTCAGTAAGCGACAACGGGGTTGGGATTTCAAGCGACGCACTTTCGAAGCTGTTCAACATCACGAAGGTGTATTCATCGCCCGGCACCGCAGGCGAAACGGGAACAGGACTCGGACTGTTGCTGTGCAAGGAGTTCGTCGACAAACACAATGGCACCATCTGGGCAGAGAGTGAACTGGGCAAAGGCAGCACGTTTCATGTCGAATTACCGCTGCAAACTGGGGTTTGAGGTGGTTTGCTGATCTCGTATATCATCCCGAGCAGGCAACTCAAGCTCGAAACCGCCATAGGGTTCGACGGCTTCGCGAGCAATGTCTACTAAGCTTCGCTGGTTCTCGTGAGACATCGATGTCGCCTCTTTCAAAATAATGCGCACTTCCTCTTCCATAGATCGGTTGTTCATTGCTGCACGAACACGCAGCCTAGATTTGACCTCTTCGTCAATATTTCGGAATGTCAGCAAATTTTAATGGTAAGGCTATGGCATTACTGTTAAATTGTATTAGTAAGGTTTAATCCTTACTATTGTATTCAGAATATCAAGCTATAGCCTTACTTTATGGATAACAAAAAAATACAAATTGAACAACTTGAAAAAAGGATAAAGCTCTTTTCAATAGCAAAACAGCTCCCTAATCCTCCAACTGGATGGATCAGAGCAGTGCGTTTAGCATTGGGAATGTCGATGCAACAGCTAGCAAACAGGTTAATGATCACCAAACAAAGTGTCAGAGAGATTGAGATACGTGAAATGGAAGAATCTATCACCCTAAGATCCCTCCGAGACACAGCAAACGCACTAGACATGGAACTTGTGTATGGTTTTGTACCAAGAGATGGATCTTTACAAGGTTACATTCACCGCAAAGCGCGTAAAATGGCCGAATCGATTGTGAGACGTACGTCAAATACTATGAAACTGGAGGACCAAGAAAACTCAACTAGCCGAATAGAGAGAGCGATTGTAGAACGTACGGAGAGTATCATACAAAAACTTCCTAAAGCATTATGGGATTAGATTTTGAGTATATCGACGGGCAAACCCCTATTGATGAAGATGAGCGAGATGGATTGCTTATTACGACCATCGCTACACGAGGTGAACTGGACGAGTACGAGCAGCAGAATATTGAGGATGCTATTCAGTGGATATTAGAGAGGTCATTCCAAGCTAATTATGTACTTACTGAAAAGTTCATCCGAGATCTTCATAAGCGAATGTTTGGACGTGTATGGAGTTGGAGTGGAAGCTTTAGAACCACCATCAAGAATCTTGGCGTGGACAAATGGCAGATACCTGTCGCATTGAAATGCCTATGCGATGACGCAGTATACTGGATCGACAATGAGACATATCCACCCGACGAAATCGCCGTTCGATTCAAGCATCGCCTTGTTTCAATTCACTGCTTCCCAAATGGAAATGGTCGTCATAGCAGGTTAATGGCTGATGTTATTGCCAAAAACATATTTCATCGCTCCATGTTCAGCTGGGGTGTAAATGATTTAGTGCACTTCGGTAAGGAAAGAAGTATTTATATCCGTGCAATTCGAGCAGCAGATGAGGGTAACTACATTCCGCTGCTCGAATTTGCAAGATCGTAAGGCACTGTTCAAAGCTGCAGCATCGTTGCCATCATTATTCATATTACGTATCCTTTAATGGGTGATGTACCAAGACTTAAACATATGCACCATGAATGATCCCACGAATCCATCTGCAGATCGGTCCCCATCCGACCTCCCGCCAAAAGTGACCGGCATCGGTGGGATTTTCTTCTTCTCGGAGCATCCGGAGCAGACGCGTGCCTGGTATGCGCAGCATCTGGGCCTAGAGGTGAACGAGTGGGGATCCAGCTTCGAATTCCGCAATGCCAACCGTCCTGACGAAATCAACTACCTGCAGTGGAGCCCCTTCAAGCAGGGCAGCGAGTATTTCGCACCCTCGAAGCGCGAGTTCATGATCAACTACCGTGTCCAAAACATCGAGGGATTGGTCGCCAGGCTGCGGGCGGACGGCGTTACCATCGTCGACGAAATCGAGGCCTTCGACTACGGCAAGTTCGTGCACATCATGGACGCCGAGGGGAACAAGATCGAGCTATGGGAGCCCGTTGACAGGGTGTTCACCGACATGGGGTTGCCGACCACGAAGTAATTGGCTATAAGCAACATTCACATTCTCATGAAATATGTTATCACTACCCTAGTTGCCATTTTGATGGCGTCAAGCACTCTGCATGCCCAAGAGTACGAGCGCTACAAACGTCTTGCCGACACGACTCTCGTTTCAAAGCATTTGGGAATATCGAAGGGCATTTCCGTGACGGTCCCCATCGAATGGCAGCGCGGCATCGACAAAGATTTTCCGCTCGTGGTGATTTTCGACCGCCAGAACAGCAGAAGCCACGATTACATCATCCGCACGATCGACTATCTGACCAGCAACGAGCAGATGCCGTCCTGTGTGATCGTCAGCGTCGAATCCACTCAGGAATTTCGATATCGCGAGACACAGTATAAGGAATCGGACGATAGGGGGATGGCAGCCGAAAACGAACGCTTCGTCTTTGAGGAGCTCATCCCGATGGCCGAGCGCAGCTATCGCGCCTCCAGATTCAGGCTTTTGATCGGCCACTCGAGGTACGGTTACTTCACGACCTCGCTGCTGGCGTCACGGACACAGGACGTCAATGCCGTCATCTCCTTGAGTCCCTTCTTCGACCAAAGGAACGTAAGCCTCACCGATTCGGTGGTTGCGGCCGTGGCACTACCATTGGAGCGTCCGCTGTATTACCGATTTAGCATCGGCAATGACTTCCCGGACGATTTTGCCAAAATGGATGCTGCATTGAAGTCCATCGAGAACCCCCGTTTCGATGCCAAGGGTCATCTGTTCCCTGAAGCCGATCACAATGTGACACCGGGGCTGACGATCGGCGGCGCGTTGTACGACATATTCGAGAAATGGTCGGGGATACAGGCGAATTACATATCCAACGACCAACAGGATTTGGGAATCATCGACGACTTGGAGCGGGATATGCTCAACGCGTACGGGGAGCCCCTCGCGTTCTCGCTGGGAAACCTGAACGGCAAGGGATGGTACTTTTACAACTTGGGGCAGTTCGCCGAGGCAGCAAGAGCTTGGGAGCTTTTGATTGATCGCTATCCGAACTTCTCGGAGGCCTATTTGTACATCATTGACGCCAAGAACATCCTCAAGCAGGACGCAACCTCTGAGAAGGCGCGCTTTTTGAAGTCGATCGCCGAGTCCGAGTTATACACAGCGGAGGAGAAACGCGAGCTGATGGCCGAGTTTGAACGGATGAAGTAGAGATGAAAGCTTGCAAAATACATTGTTGGTTTAGATCGACTCTGGTGCTATGTCTGAACGTGACTGTCATTTTATTGTCGCCTGGATGCAGTAAAAATGTTTTACCCACTGACAGGCACCACCCATTTACATACCAAGGCACACATGCCACTGAGGATGGCAAAGTGCGCGTCCATCTGATCAACCCCGTCTTGAGCCCGATACAAATTGAGTTGAGAAGCTCAAACGACTCGCTCCAGTCCATTTTTGAGAAAATTGGCACTGTCACCCTCGATGCGAAAGACGATTCCACAATGTTGTTCCCCAGTTTTGGGCAAAGTGAGATTGGTATAGGGTATCAAATCCATCTTGGTGACCCATCTGGCCAGATCAAGCCATCGATGGTCGACCTGCCATTTCCTGAGGGTCGCGAGTACCGTATTATTCAAGGGTATGACACCCAGTTCACGCACAATACCGATTATTCACGCTATGCCATCGATTTTGGCATGGGTGTTGGCGACACGGTCACATCCTCAACCGGAGGATTTGTCGTAGGTGTCGTAGATGCGTATTCGCGATCTGGTTCAGGTTCCGAATGGAGGCCTTTCAGCAACTACATTACGGTGTATGAACCGAATTCAGGGATATTTTTCCAATATGTGCATCTGAAGTACAAGGGTAGCTTTGTGGCAGTGGGTGATACTGTCGTAGCCGGACAGCCGATCGGACTGGTTGGCATGACTGGGCAGACCACCGTCCCCCATCTTCATTTCAATGTGCTAGTGCCACAACATGCTGGGGGTGGCCTGAAGTCAATACCAATCGATTTTCTTCAGGGGTACAAGGGCGAAGACTTGAAGTCTGGCGATATCGTGCGTAGGTGAATTCAACTTGCATCACCGCCTTGTCAGATTGCAGATCCGGTCTTTTTTGAGTATTTAGAGGGTGATGCACGATTATCAAACCCAAATACTGAGTAATGACCCCCATTCTTGAACTTGACGAACTCAAAGACAGAACTCCCCGCCATCACCTGCTAAACGGCCTCGATCTCGTAATCATAAAGTTCGACGACAACGTGTCGGTACTGTACGGTCGTTGCCTGCACCGCGGCGCGCTCTTGGGCGACGGCTATGTCGACGGCGACAACCTCATCTGCGGCGTGCACGGCTGGGACTACCGCTACGACACCGGCGTTTCGGAGTACAACAACGAGGAGGTCCTACACAAGTTCACGGCCGAGATCAAGGACGGGCATGTCTGGGTGGACGAGGACGAAATCGACGACTATCTGCGCGAGCATCCGCAGCCCTTCGACCGCGATGCCTACCTGGGCCAATATGCCGACACCCATCCCGAAGATACCGAGCCCTACACCAAGTACATCAAGGAGCTGTCGCGCAACGGGTTGAAGAAGTACGGACACCACGGCCCGTCGGCCAGCATGGGCGTGGATCGCAATACGCTGCCCAAGTGGGAAAGCATCCAGTTCCTGCCGGCACAGTTGGCCAAGAGGCCGCTCTTGGACGATGCCGAGGTCAAAACATCGGTTATCATCGGTCCACGGGCCAAAAAGCCCCTGCATCTCGACATACCGCTGTTTGTGTCCGACATGAGCTTCGGTGCCCTCTCGCGGGAGGCCAAGGTCGCCCTGTCGATAGGAGCAGAAGGTGCCGGAACCGGAATCTGCAGCGGCGAAGGCGGCATGTTGCCTGAGGAGCAGGAACATAACTCACGCTATTTTTACGAGTTGGCATCCGGCCGGTTCGGCTTTTCGTGGGACAAGGTGACCAAGGCGCAGGCCTTCCACTTCAAAGGCGGCCAAGGCGCAAAAACGGGTACCGGCGGACACCTGCCCGGCAGCAAGGTGACCAAGGAAATCGCCGAAGTGCGCGGCTTGAAAGAAGGCGAGGATGCCATATCGCCGGCGGCGTTTCCCGATTTGGTAACCGTCGATGATTTCAGGGCGTTTGGCGACAAAGTGAGGGAGGTAACCGGAGGCATCCCTGTCGGATTCAAGATCGCCGCCAGCCACATCGAGGCCGACATCGACTTTGCATTGGCTGCCGGGGCCGACTACATCATCCTCGACGGCCGCGGTGGCGGTACGGGGTCGGCACCGACCATCCTCAGAGACAACATCAACGTGCCCACCATTCCTGCCTTGGCACGAGCCCGCAGACATTTGGACAAGGTGGGCGCCACCGACGTCACCCTCGTCATCACCGGCGGCCTGCGTGTTCCCGAAGACTTCGCCAAGGCCATGATGCTCGGTGCCGACGCCGTTGCCGTTGCCAACTCGGCCATCCAGGCCATCGGATGCCTGGGCATGCGCGCGTGCGGGAGCAATTTTTGTCCGGTGGGCATCGCCACGCAGAAGGAAAGTCTGCGCAGCCGCCTGATCGTCGAGGCCTCGGCCCGCCAGCTCACCACCTTCTTCGAAGCCTCGCGCGACCTGATGAAGGTCATCGCACGGGCCTGTGGCCACAGTTCGCTGAGCGATTTCAGCTTCGACGATCTCTCGACCTTCGACTATGACGTGCACCGCATGACAGGGATACGTTACGCCGGGGTGTCGCAGTAATAGCAATGTGTTGATGTCGTCAACTATGAGCCAACCCATCATCCAGCTGTTTAAGAAGATAGGTCCGCTCTCGGATCAGGCCACGGCTGACCTCGAAGGTATCATTTCGTTCAAAAGGCGGTCCAAGGGCTCGCATCTGCTCCACATCGGGCATCGGGCCGACACGATGTACTTCATCGAATTGGGGCTCGCACGCGCCTACTACGAGCATAAGGGGAGGGATGTGACCGACTATTTCGCGATCGACGGCCAGTTCATCGGGGCCGTGCCCAGCCTGTTCACGGGTCAGCCGAGCAAAAAGGGCATCCAGCTCATCGAGGACTCCGATGTGCACCAGTTCGCCGCATCCGACTTCGAAGCGCTCTGCGCGCGACACCACGACCTCGAGCACATCGCTCGGCGGATGACCCAATTTGGGCTCATCGAAGAACAGGAACGCATCGAAAGCCTGCGCTTCAACAGCATGCGCGAGCGGTACGAGCTGCTCGAGCGCAAATATCCGGGCATCATGAACCGGTGTCCGCTACGGTACATTGCCTCCTATCTGGGCACTACACAAGTGAGCATCAGCAGGATTCGCTCGGGCATCCAATAGAAATTAACATACGTTAAAGGCGAGGATGCAACCGCTGCGTAGACACGGTGCATGGAACACCAACACTACACCATCATCGGCGGTGGCATTGCCGGTCTTACGGCCGCCATCGCGCTCAAACGTATCGGTATCACCGCCCATGTCTATGAGGCGAGTGAAGCAATCAAACCCGTCGGTGCCGGACTCGGCCTCGGCGTCAACGCCATGAAGGCACTGCAGACCATTGACTTAGAGGATGAAGTCGCCAGCATAGGCCAACCCCTGAGGAGCTTCTCCATCTTGGATGAACGTGGGGCAAAGATATCACACGCCGCATTCGAAACCACAAACGGACGCTTTGGCGTTGCCGTTCACCGAGCCGAACTGCATGCCGTTCTGATGTCGAAACTCGATACGGCTACCATCCACACAGGCAAACGATTGGCAGATGTGGAGTTTCGTGACGATTTCACAAGGGTGATCTTCGAGGACGGAAGTGAAGTGCGCAGCCGGTACCTGATCGTCGGCGATGGGGTTCATTCGTTGATACGCCAGAAGCTGGTGCCCGGCAGTGCGCCCCGATTCGCCGGACAGACCTGCTGGCGGGGCGTTGTCGATCACCCCGAGTCGGGCGGATGGGAACCGTCGGAAACCTGGGGCAGCCGTGGACGCTTCGGCATTGTGCCGTTGACGCGGAACCGCGTGTACTGGTTCGCCGTCGTCAACGCCGAGCGGTCGGATCCCAGGTATGCCGGGTTTGGGGCGGGCGATTTGGCGCGACAGTTCGATGGTTACCACGCCCTGGTCGGCGACATCCTTAGCCGGAGCAACGGCCACAGGCTCATCCACGGCGATGTGCTCGATGTCGAGCCCATCGATAGGTTTGCCTTCGGGCGGGTCATACTCATCGGTGACGCCGCCCACGCCACCACGCCGAATTTGGCACAAGGGGCCTGTCAGGCCATCGAGGACGCCGTGGTTCTGGCCAACTGCCTGTGGATGTCGACCAATGCAGAGCAGGCGTTTCAGGCGTTTGAGCGACAGCGACTCAAGCGCACGCGGTGGATTGTTAACACATCCTGGAAGGTCGGGAAGGTAGCCCAGTTGGAGCATCCGATGCTGGTGGGGCTGCGGAATGCGGCATTCAGAATGATGCCGGCGTCGGTGAGCAGACGGCAGTTCAAGAAAATCGAAGAGGTGGAATTTGGGTGATGGGCATTCGTATATGCCACCACCCTCGACCCGGAATTTATCATGAGCGTAGCGATGGACCGTCGCAGTGGAGGGGTGACATCTAATACAGCTATTGACAAAGCTGAAGCTTTCATCGTTTGTATTTGGTCAAAAAGATTAGTTTTCCTATTCTCTCATTTACAAGTAGTCAATCGGTTGTGACTCAAATAATTAAGTATAGGCTTCATGCAGACCGGCATATACGAAGAACTCGTCACGAGACTAGTCAAACAGCGGATTGACCGGCTACCTGACGACCAGCACTACATCAACCGAGTCAAACTTGACAAAGAGGAGGCTGCCAGCATTCTTGCGAGGCACCTGTCGCAAGCCATTAAGACTGCACTCGGATTCGTAAAAGGCGATGGGGATTCGATCGGAAGCATCGAGCAACAAATCGACATTACAAACAAGATCATCCTCTTTCTAAAGGATGAGCTGAACAAAGAAGAGTTCGACGGTGATTTAGTCGAAAAGGAAGGCGAAATACTCCGTGCAGTTTTCAACCGAGTTGATAACCACTTTCCGGATCTAGACCTTCGTCTAAAGGAGATAACCCCGTACACAAGACTTACACATAGCGAGCTGTTCACTGGCGGAAATGTCGGTCTTTCACTTGATAGCGAGCTTAAAAAGGAAATTCTATCATCCGATCGAATAGATTTACTGGTGTCGTTCATCAAATATCGGGGAATCATCATTCTCGAAAGAGAGCTTCGTGAATTTGCCGATCGCGGTGGTCAGCTTCGTGTGATCACTACCACCTATATGGGTGCGACGGATTTCAAGGCTATCAAAATGCTCTCGGAGCTCCCAAATACGCAAGTGAAGATATCCTATAACACTGGGAATGAGCGGCTGCACGCAAAGGCCTACCTGTTTTTTCGGAATACTGAATTTCATACGGGTTACATCGGTTCATCAAATTTCTCTCGCACGGCACTGACCGACGGACTTGAGTGGAACATCAAGGTTACCACCAAAGAGGTGGGTCACATCATCGACAAGTTTCAGAAAACGTTTGATTCCTACTGGCAAAACAATGATTTCGAGTTATTTGATATCGAAACTCATTCCGAAAAGCTCAAATCAGCGCTAAAGCTAGGCGGTAGCGGAAAATCTGGGATTCAGACATCCAATTTCTTTGACATTAAACCGCACCCTTTTCAGCTTGAGATCCTAGAGCAGCTTGAGGTCGAACGTCGGGTTCATGATCGGCATCGAAACCTGATTGTTGCAGCTACAGGAACGGGTAAAACGGTTATTTCCGCGTTTGATTTCAAAAGATTCCGACAAGAACAGCCACATGCGAAACTGCTTTTTGTGGCTCACCGTAAGGAAATATTAGAGCAGGCCCAGTCTACATATCAAGGCATTCTTCGCGACAACAATTTCGGCGAGCTGTGGGTGGATGGAATCGAGCCTGAGCGATTCAATCATGTGTTCGCCTCGATTCAGACCCTCAATAACCGAATCGAAGACACTCATCTCTCACCCAATTATTACGATTATGTCGTCATCGACGAGTGTCATCATATTCCGGCAGCCAGCTATCGCGGTATCATCCATCACTTCGAGCCGAAAATCCTACTGGGTTTAACGGCAACCCCTGAACGTATGGACGGGGGAGATATTCGTGTTGACTTCAACGACCACATTGCAGCAGAAATCCGCCTTCCTGAGGCGTTGAATCGAAAACTGTTGTGTCCGTTCCAGTATTTCGGCATTACCGATTATGTGGATTTGTCGCATGTGGGCTGGTCACGAGGGAAGTACAATATCAGTGAGTTGACCAACATATACATGAAGGAGGATCGCCGAGTTGGCGAGATTATTCAGGCACTGCATAAGTACACACGAGATCCGGAAGATGTACGTACACTCGGTTTCTGCGTGTCGATGGATCATGCCCGATATATGGCTGAAAAGTTCTCACTGGCTGGCTTTAAGGCCGATTACCTGACTAGCGACAACACACAGAATCGTGATTCGGTGAAACAACAGCTGGTCGCGAAGGACATCAACTACCTTTTTGTGGTAGACATATTCAACGAGGGTGTCGATATCCCCGAGGTTGACACGGTTCTCTTCCTGCGACCAACCGAAAGTTTGACCATATTTCTGCAGCAGCTTGGACGCGGACTACGGCTTGCCGACGGCAAAGATGGCTTGACTGTGCTCGACTTTGTCGGTAACGCCCGTCCCGAGTACAGTTTTTCAAACAAGTTCCGCGCGCTCGTCGGCAAGACAAACACCAAGATCGAAAAAGAAATCGAGGACAACTTCCCTCACCTTCCTTTGGGATGCTCGATCATTTTGGAGCGAAAAGCGAAGGAGATAATACTCGATAATATTCGTGCTGCGACTTCATTGAGCCGAAATCATCTGGCCCAAAAAATTCGATCTTTCGAACAGGACACCAGCTTACCGCTTAACCTCGCCAATTTTGTCGAGTTTTACGACATACCGTTACAGGTTTTGTACAAGCGGGGTGGGTGGAAAAAGCTCTTGCATGAATCAGGCAAGTTGAAAGAATTTGATGAAAGACACGCCTCAAATCTCGTATCTGCTATCGGCAAGAAGTGGCTGTCGACCCGCTCGACAAGTTACTTTAAGTTTATACATCGACTAGCTAATCAAGGTTTTCAGATCAGAATTGATGATTTCAGTGATGTCGAGAAACAAATGCTTCTCATGTTGCACTACGATGTGTGGCAACGAGCCGGTGGATTTGAGAGCTTGGAAGCCAGTATCCGTGCTATCGGATTAAACAAGATGATGGTGGAGGAGATCGGCGAAGTGCTCGAACTGTTGCTTGACCAGATTGATTTTTTAGAAATGGATATCGATTTACCATTCCAGCAGCCACTCAAAGTACATGCACGGTATACGAGGGATCAGATACTGGCTGCTTTTGGTTTCAGCACATTCGAACAAATGTCGCACAGTCGTGAGGGTGTTGCATTTAATCGAGAATTAAATAGTGAACTTCTTTTTATCAACCTGATTAAATCGGAGACAGATTTCTCACCGACAACAATGTATGACGACTATGCTGTCAACGAAACCATATTCCATTGGCAAAGTCAAAACTCAGCTGGCCCGCACACACCAAAAGGCCAATCTTACATTCATCACCAATCAGTAGGTAAAAGAATTCTTTTATTTGTGAGAGAAAGATCAAAGGATGAACAAGGCAACACTTTAGGCTATGTCTTTGTGGGTGAAGGTAATTTTATGAACCATTACGGCGCCTCACCCATGAGCATCCATTGGGAACTCAACGAACCCCTCCCACACTACCTCTGGAAAGACGCCGCCAAGCTGCAGGTGGGGTGACCACTGAAACAATGATGCAGACGATTCCGTAAAACAGGAAATGCACCCGCGTGAGGGAGTTTTTGTATAGAGTATTTGGCGCCGGGGCAAGAACTGATTTTCTCGACCTACTATTGAATACCCACATATGATGGATCCTCTCCCCATTGCCGAGAGCGCATTGTTCATTGCAACCACGATTGCCGCCATCGGATGGATGGCGTACGCCGCAAAATCGGCGCGCTTTCTGATTCTTGCGCTGGCATGGACCCTTTTGCAAGCCACTCTCGCCCTATCCGGAGTATATCAAGACACCACGTCTATGCCGCCTCACATCATGCTTTATGGCGTTTTCCCGGCATTGATATTCATTCTGGCAATCTTCTCGACAAGCAAGGGAAGGGCATTCGTCGACTCCATCGACCTGAAAACGCTCACGGCCTTCCACAGTATCCGCATCCCCGTCGAAATCGTACTTTTTATGCTCTATGTGCATGGTTCAATGTCGGTTCTAATGACGTACGAGGGACAAAATTTCGACATCATCTCTGGAATAACGGCGCCGATCGTCGCCATCGCCGCATTCAGGAACGGTATTACCAACCGTACACTGCTGCTTGCATGGAACGTCCTGTGCATGGTGCTGCTCGCCGTGGTCGTCGGCACTGCCATATTGGCAACACCGTCGCCCTTGCAGCGACTAGCGTTCGACCAACCCAACATTGCAGTCCTCCACTTCCCGTTCAGCCTGCTTCCCTCCGTTGTGGTTCCAATGGTCTTTTTCGCCCACCTCGTCGCTTTCAGAAGACTGATGTCCAAGTCATGAACTACACCCGTTTCCATTTGCACACACTAGGTAAAAAAGTAATATCCATTACCCCCATGAAATCCCGATATCCCTGGCCATCACCACGATGAAAACCTCTCAGCTCCCACGCTTGCACTCGCCATTGCTCTTGCTCTTGCTCTTGCTCTCGTTCTTGCTTCCAATTCGTGCCCAGGCGCAGCCTTCCGACTTCGTTTTCGCCACGTACACCTACTCGACGAACGACCGCCTGCAAAACCTCGAGCCGCTTGCAGTGCACCTTTCGGAGGCAACCGGAGAAACATTCCGCGCCGTGAGCTACCCCACCGTTCAGGCATTGATCGAGGCGATCCGCTCCGGCGAAGCCGATTTCGCGATGATGAACACCGCCGGCTACCTGGTGCTGCAACGCAACCACCCGGATGCCGCCACGCCCGTGGTGAACCTCACGCTGGGCAGCGAGTCCGTCACGAACTACGGCGGATGTCTCGTTGCCCGCATGGAGCTGGGCATCCGAACGATGGAGGATGTGGCCACACTCGGCACCAAAATCCCCCTCGCGCTGGTTGCCAGCTCATCCACATCGGGCAACCTGGTGCCGCGACTGCTGCTGAACAGCCATGGAATTGCCGACCCCGAGTCGAAATTTGACGTCACCTACAGTGGCACGCACGCCAACGTGGTCGCCGACGTGCTCAGCGGCAAGGCCCCGCTCGGCGGTGCCGGCTGCGCCGAGGTAGATAAGGCCCGCCTGCACCAAGGCTTCGACGATCATGCCGTGGTGGTGGGTTCCTTCGACGACATCCCGCTCGGTCCCGTGGTGCACAGCGCCAAGGTGGATGCATCCACCGCAGACCGCGTCGCCAAGTTGCTCAGATCCCTGCACGACGACAATCCCGCCGTGTTCACGAACTTCCTTCAGGGCTGGACCGAATTCCTTCAAGCCGAACAGTTCGTGCCTGTGTCCGACTCCGACTACGACCCCTTCCGCCGCATGTTCGGTGCCAACCAGGCGTTGTGGAAGTTGATTGAGTGATATATTACCGCACGTCCAACAGCGTTGCTCCTATCTGATCGCGGAGCCTTCGGTTGACGCCGACCGCGTTGGCGTACCGCTTCCAATCGAGGACGACGGTGTTGATTTCGTCGATGATGTCGCCGGCACGCTTGCAGCGGATGGACTCGCCGACAGTCTCGAGGTCGGACTTCATGATTCCGGTGCGCCTGCCGTTCACGCTCAGAGCATGCTGGCTCACCCATTGGCTGTCCGGACGGTAAGCATGGCACACGTCATACGCCGGCGCCAGTTCCCAACGGCCATCCTTCTTTAGCAGGAAGGCGAAGTTCTTGGTGTGGTCGTCGCAGTTGCGGGCCACCACGTTGAAGACCATCCTCCGAAACATCTGCTCGGCATCGGCATAGCT
>CAYWCV010000053.1:0-10489 GCA_964456845.1 uncultured Chitinophagales bacterium
TCTTTTTTTACCCCGAAAGCCCCTCCGTCACCACGACCGAGGGGCTTTCTTCGTTAGGGGTACCACAGCTTACATTCTGTTGGAGTCAACAACTTCCAAATGAACTGGTTATAAAATGCGATACAATTAGCTCTTTCTGTGATATGATTTTATAGAGAATGGTGCATTCATGATGGTAGGACTTCAAATCCCAAACTCTCCATCATTTATCTGCACTCACATGAATAAACGATTCTTCTTGCCGTTTGTCCTGTATCTGCTCGTTGCAACGATATGTGTCAATGCGCAACAACGTCCGACCAAGGATCCTCGGCCCCTTCCTCCAATTCCGGCGTCTCAAGCTTCAACGAACTGGTTACCTAAAAGTACTTCCGGATTCAGCTCTGGCAATCTCAAATCTGGTGCCGTTAATCGTGGGAATGCGATACTGACACCTGCCGACATTTCTACATGGGACGGAAGCTCAGCAAAAAAGTACTCGGATGCAAGCATCCTGTTCAGCAGTCAGACTCCCTCACAGCACGGATTGTCAACTTGGATATCGGTTCGACCAAACACCTATAAAGTTCCGGCTAAGCTAAGCTCAAACGACACTCTGTTTACAGCAGGGTTGGTGCTAGGGGTGCTCGATCTTTATGCATCTGAACTTAGGCTAAACCATCCGTCAGATGAACTGAAACTGCTGAAAATCACAAGCGATGAATTGGGTTTTCAACAAATACGTCTGGAACAGCACTACAAAGGCATACCTGTATGGGGCTCTGAGCTCATCGTGCATACTAACTACGATGGAGCAATCTTCCAGGTCAATGGTACACTACATGCAACTCCGGTTCTTAATCTGAATTACTCAATTGCTCCTCAAGATGCGTTAGAACGAATGAAATCAGTTTTGGCTACTGAGGGCTTGGTAATGGATTTCCCTAATGTATACCAACGTTGGTTAGGGATTGCGCAGCCAACGGCTAATGCATACGTGTACGTTAGCGATGATGGTGCTAAAAGCGTGTATGAGTTAAAATATCACGCCGGAATGTCCCACAGAGAGACTGTAATCATGGATGCTCAGACTGGTGAGATATTGAATCGAATTAATCAGATATGTTCAATGGAACATATTTTGAACAAACTTGATCTTCCGTCATCTCCTAATAAGTCTAGCAGTGTTTCGACTGGACTGACACCCTTTAGACCTTATTTCACTCAAGCACTTGGTGGGACATTCCAAAATGCGAACGGTACGGATCTCATGGGTCAGAACAAGACCTTTAGGACCTACCAGGATCCATCGGGTACTTACCTCATGCTTTGGGATCTGCAGAATTTGGATAAAGCTCAGTCTGATTTGAGCAAAGAAATTATCGGCGGCCAGTTTTTGCTAACGGCGAACGGTAAAGACATCACGCCTAGCACCGAGTTATTTTTCCTGGCATCAGATAACAACACTTGGCCCAATCAGACATCTGTTTCTGCTTATGTGAATGCCACGACAACCTATGATTATTTTCGGGCAGTGCACAACCGAAACAGTTTCGATGACAAAGGAACAAGCATGATCAGCATTATCCACGTTACCAATCAAGGCAAGCCTATGGACAACGCCTTTTGGAGTGGCAGATTTATGGCGTATGGCGATGGTGATCAAGTTTTCTTACCGTTTGCTAAGTCTCTTGATGTTGCCGGGCACGAAATGAGTCACGGTGTAATTGAATTTACAGCAAATTTGGTGTACCAATTTCAACCGGGTGCACTGAATGAGTCAATGGCAGATGTATTTGGTATGTTTGTTGAGCGTAAGAACTACTTGATGGGCGAAGACATCATGAAACCAGGGTTTGGCATTGCATTGCGCGACATGGAAAATCCTGGCAGTAGTCAACTATTTCAGGCATTCAGGCAGCCGGCTCACATGTCGGAGTATCAGCAGATGTCGGCAAATGAAGACAACGGAGGAGTACATGTTAATAGTGGGATACCAAACCGCGCCGCAGTAATCGTTACCAAAGCCATTGGTGCCGAAAAGACAGAGAAGATTTACTACCGGGCGCTCAAAAACTATATGACAAAAAGCAGTCAGTTTTTGGATGGTCGTCGTGCTTTGGTGCAGGCGGCTGCCGACCTTCATGGTCCTAGTTCTCAGGAAGTGAATGCGATACGGCAGGCATTCAATACAGTAGGTATTACCGACACGTCCGAAAACCCCAACCCAAATCCGAATCCGGATCCAGATCCGAATCCACCACCCCCGCCATCACCGGGCGATGATGATGATGAAGGACCGGCCCCAACTGTTCCACCCGTACCACCCGTAAAAGGTGAACGCAATTTAGTAGCAGTGGTGACATTAGACGGTCGTATTGGAATCATGGATCTTACGAACCCGCTCCCCACTTTTGGTATCATCGAGAATCCGGCTGCACGTGTGCGTGTCGACCAGCAGAATGCAGACATCGCACAGATCACGACAACCGTACGTGGAAGAGAGCTTTGGTTCATCAACCAGAACTATAAGTTGAGTTATGTCGATTTAAGCGACATGCAGGTATATGAATACCCGAATTTGTACTTGTTTTCTCCGGGCGACTTATGGAATGCGAGCATCGACCCATCGGGTAGCTATGTAGCCTTGGTTAGTGGGTATATCGATGATGCGACCATGTACATATTCAACGGTGAGCAAATTGCATCCATCCCGCTAGAGCCTGAGTCGACGGGGCGGGGTGTGAACACACACACCATCCTTTACCCTGATGTGTTTGCTTGGTCACCAAATCCGGACGTTCCAAAAATTGCTTTTGATGCCTTGAACAGGCTTAATTTGAGGTCAGGATCTTCTGAGTATTGGAGTATTTTTGAAATCGACTTCCAGCTGGAGAAGATATACAACCTCGTGCCAGCTCAACCGTCCAGTATCAGTATTGGTAACATCAATTACAGCTCGCGTCGTACCGACTGGATCACATTCAATACGATGACGTCGCAAAACACTGACATCGTGGTAGCGAATTTCGAGCAGGGGATTGTGGCTCCGCTAGAACTGGCCAGCGCCAATATTATGGACAGCTGGCGGCCATCCTTCTCGCCGGATGACCGTTTCTTGACGTTCACTTCTCCTAGTAACACGGCCCTACTGTTCTACAATTTTGCCAACCAAGAGGTGTCAGGCCTAAACATCGGAGTGGCTGCTTACAACACACTTTGGTTCCAATACAACGGCAACTACATTACATCAGATAACCACGACGATGTTTTGGATTTGCCTGATCTGGCGGTTCTTCACCCAGCATACCCGAATCCGTTCAATCCAGCTACGACAATATCATTCAGCTTAGCCAGTAACGATCAAATTAGCATTAAGCTGTATGATATGGCCGGACGTTTGGTTCGCACCGTCACCGAAGCACGATACCAACAAGGTCAGCATCGATTGCAACTCAATGGCAATGGCCTGTCTAGTGGTGTCTACCTTATTCGTATGGAAGGTTCATTTGGTGTGTTGACGAACAAAGTGACATTGCTCAAGTGATGCTGAGCATGATGGAGAGCGGCATCTGTCAGTCCTTAGGCGTGCTTAAACGCGTGTCTAAGGCTGACAGGCTGTCGGCTAATCGTCCCAACCGAGCTGCATGGCTCGATGGATCCGACTCATACCAAGAATGGCTGCGATAGAACCTGTCCATACCGACACCATTGGCTTTGAAGATGCTATCGGCTAGGCGGCTCGTGAGTAAGCTGTCGCTCGTAGACATTTTGTATTCGGAAAGCATCCGCATTTCAACCAAAAGCTTCTCATAGAGTGGCTCTGGCAGCAAATCGTCCGGCCTGTCTGATGAGCAGTTGGTCATCATAATGCCGATTAGTAGCAATGTCACAGACCGTTTCATGTTAACGTGGGCTTGTTGGACGCATCACTAACTCATCGACCAATGCTCGTTGCGGCAGATTCAGAAGAAAATGAACCGAATCGGCGATATCCTGGGGTTGTAACATATTTTCATGAGTTGGAATGCCTTTATCTGTGAAGAAAGGAGTTGCAACCGAACCTGGGAAAATGCAGCTTACACGGATTCCGTGCGGCCTAAGTTCCTTCATGATCGCCTCGCTGAAACCCCGCAGGCCAAACTTCGTGGCATTGTATCCACTTAGATTCGGATTGCCTATCAAACCTGCTACGGATGCTATGTTGATGATGTATCCGTTCAGTTTGTGCTTCTTCATATTTGCGGTGGCCAGACGGGTCATGTAGAAGACTCCGGATAGGTTTACACTGACCATAGTGTCCCAATCATCAACCTTTTGCTCGTCTACAGCTCCAAAAATGGCCAATCCCGCATTATTGACCAGTACGTCTACTGGTTTGTCGTAGGTTTCAAACCAACTGCCTACTGCTTCCGAATCAGCGACGTCCAGAGGCACTGGTATGAATGAGGCACCCAACTGCGTGGAAGCTTGTGTCAATTTAGATTCGGTCCTCCCCATCCCATAAACTGTATAACCCATCGATATGAGTTGTTCGCTGATGGCATAGCCGATACCAGTTCCTGCGCCTGTGACGATTGCGTTTTTTCCTTGATGGTTCATTTTCATAAATTAGATTAATAACATGTGGAAGATACAACATGAGGGTTTACACAGTCTAACAAATATGATGCGCACTCTGTTCGTCGACGCCGGAAATAGCCGAGTTAAATGTGCCGTGCAAACGGAGGATGGTTGGGAAATGGTGGCCGTCGGGGATTACTCTAATCCTAGTGCCTGGCATAGGGTACTTTACGACTATTCTACGATTGGCAGGGTTATGGCGACTTCTGTGTCTGACATCTTCGATAATTGGGTTGAATCGAGCGACCTGAGATCAATCGAAAATTTCACCATGTTGCGCACGTCCAACATCCCTGCTTCCAGAATGGATTATGAGACGCCATACACTTTAGGAGCCGACCGATGGTTGGCTTGCGCCGGTGCCTGGCTCCTTAGCAGGCAGGCTGTCGTGGTCTGCACCGCCGGCACAGCGCTGACGATCGACCTCATGGACCAACATGGCGTCTTTCGGGGTGGGGTTATCATGCCCGGGATTGATGCCATCGAGGCAGCGGCACATCAAACCGCAAGTAGGTTGCCCATTGGAGATGTAATGAATCCTGTGACGATCCCTGCAAGGTCAACCGACGACTCTGTCGATGCAGGTGCACGGTATATGCTGCAATCGGCCCTTCACTCGATCATCGAACAGTATGAAAATTCGTTTGGTATGTTGCGTGTGTGGGTTGCCGGAGGTCGGGCCGATACCCTGACCGAGCTTATGGGCAGGGATGTTCGTACCGACAGTTATCTTATTTTCAGAGGGATGGACGAAATTGCCCGCCTCATTGAGCCAGACGGCCCTTGATTAATGCGTCAACCATTTCGAGGGCGATCACGTTTTCGCCCCCATGGGGAATAATGACATCCGAATAGCGCTTGCTCGGCTCGACGAACTCGAAATGCATCGGTCGCACAAAATGCTCATACTGGTGAAGGATGTTCTCAAGGCTTCGCCCACGCTGAACGATGTCGCGTTTGATGCGACGCAACAAACGGACGTCATGGTCGGTGTCGACAAAAAGGCGTATATCCATCATGGCCCGAAGATCTCTCTCGTAGAAGATCAGAATTCCGTCGATAAGGATCACTCTACGGGGTGTAACCTTCAACGAGAACTCCGAGCGGACGTGATTGGCATAATCGTACTGCGGGATCTCCACGCTGTAACCATCCATCAACGCCTGCACATGACGAATCATCAGTTCGGTCTCGAGAGCGGCAGGATGGTCGAAATTTTGGTTGGACCGCTCCTCGAAGGGCATGTGCGACAAGTCGCGATAATACGAATCGTGCTGCAACAGCAGGATGTCGTCCTCACCGATGCGTTCAATGATTCTGCGCACGACGGTGGTCTTGCCTGAGCCGCTTCCACCGGCAACGCCGATCACAAGCGGCTTGTTACTGTTCTTCGTTGCTGACACGCTGCACAGGGATTTTGGCTGGACCAGGGTCTGCAAACATGTTGAGGCTTTTCTCGTACTGCTCGCGGTAGCGTTTTACGGCGAAGTACATGGCCTCGGCCAATTCAGTCTGTGCCTTGTCGGTGATAAGGTAGGCCTCTTCCTCCTTGTTGGAGATAAAGCCCAATTCTACCAAAACGGCTGGCATGGATGCATGATACAGCACCCAGAACGGTGCCTGCTTCACACCACGTGAATGTCTTCTTGAGTGACCGATAAACTCGTCAATGATGTAGGATGCAATCTTCTCGCTGCTGGCCATGTTTCCGGCGTTGGCAAGCTCGTAGGCGAGAAGCTGTTCGGGGCTCATCTGGACGACGTCGGGTGTCTTCTCCTCGAGGGTTACAACACTATTTTCGCGAAGCATCACTTCGAGCGCATCATCTGTTTTCGAGGTACCCATAAAGAACACCTCGGCGCCGTAAGCAGACCTGTTGCGGGCAGCATTTCCGTGTATCGAAATAAACAGGTCACCTTGTGCCCGGTTTGCGATGCGCCCACGCTCGGCGAGTGATATGAACCGATCGTCGGATCGGGTGTACACGACCTTGACATCCGGCATATTCTTTTCGATAAGTGCACCAAGCTTCAGGGCGGTCTTTAAGGCGAGCTCTTTCTCCTTGGTTTTGGTGTAGCCAAGGGCGCCAGAATCGTGTCCACCATGACCTGCATCGATCACAACCACATCAAACTTCACGTTTCCGCGAACCCGATTGTAGGTTGCATCGGCCGTGAGTAAGGCGGCAGCCTCCGCTTCGCTCAGCTCACGGGTTCTGCCATTCGGTGCAGTTGTATTGGCTGATGTTGAAGATGGTACAGAATCAGGCACCAATGTTACAGGAGCCACAACGGGGGGTGGTTGCGCCCATCCGAATCCCTTCTCACGACGGGCAAAATCAAGGGCCTGTTCTTCGGATGCACGGGTAAGTGCGATCAGAATATCCCGTTTGTTGGAATCTTTGTAAACTTTCGACGTGTAGTATTCGCCGGGATTCAATTCGAGGACCAAACCGCCACCGCCTTTTACAGTCACTTTTTTGATGGAAACGATGGGGCTTTCAACTAGACCCGTATTAAGCTTGCCCAACGACAGTTTGGGGTCAGTCAACTTGAGTTCGAGTGCATTGGCATACGGCTGGGCCAACTCGAAGCCCTTGGGAGCCTTGTTCATGTGCAGACGAATCACATAGCCAACATCGCCGCCTCGCTTGGCGACGCTTACCTTGTTGACCGTCTGTGCGTTAACCTGAACGGAAGATAGCGGTGCCAAGGCAAGTATGAAGAATGCCCCGAGGTAGAACGCTATGAGGTGAGATAACCTAGGCAATTGAAACTCTTAGAGTTGATAACACCGAATGTTACCTGAAAAACATGAAAGAATCAAGGAATTCATTGATGCTGCTGATCAACATCGCACTGTTGTGCGCACCAATAACCATCAGTGTCATTATTCCCGGGTGAGGCGCTTGTATTTCAGGCGGTGCGGCTGGTCGATGTCGATGCCGAGCTTCTCTTTGCGGTACTCTTCGTACTGGCTGTAGTTGCCGTCGAACCACACAACATTTCCTTCGTCTTCGAAGGCCAAAATATGGGTTGCCACACGGTCGAGGAACCAGCGGTCGTGCGATATTACGACGGCACAACCGACGAACGCCTGAAGGGCCTCTTCGAGGGCGCGGAGTGTGTTGACGTCGAGGTCGTTGGTCGGCTCGTCAAGCAGCAGCACGTTGGCACCCTCCTTGAGCACTTTGGCCAGGTGGACACGGTTACGTTCTCCGCCCGAGAGCTGGCTTACCAATTTCTGTTGGTCGGTGCCGCTGAAGTTGAACCTAGACACATACGCTCGCGAGTTGACATCGCGGGTTCCGAGCTTAACGACGTCAAGGCCGTCAGAGATCTCCTCCCAGATGGTCTTGGAATCGTCCAGTGGTCGGCTTTGGTCGATGTAGCCCAATTTAACGGTCTCTCCAACGCGGATGGTGCCCGAATTCGGCTCCTCTTGGCCTGTGATCATCCGGAAGAGGGTAGTCTTTCCCGCTCCGTTAGGTCCGATCACCCCAATGATGCCGCCTGGGGGCAGCATGAAGTTCATGTTGTCGTACAAGATGCGGTCGCCATACCCCTTTGCCACGTTGGTGGCCTCGATCACGACGTTACCCAACCTAGGGCCGGCCGGGATGAAGATCTCCATCTCCTCGTTCCGCTTGTCTTGACCCTCCTCAACCATGCGCTCGTATGCTGCGATACGTGCTTTGCTCTTGGCATGGCGACCTTTGGGATTGGTACGGATCCACTCGAGCTCTTCTGCGAGCGCCTTCTGGCGCTTGGATGCCTGCTTCTCCTCGACGGCAAGGCGGGCCTGCTTCTGCTCTAGCCAGGACGTGTAGTTGCCCTCGAAGGGGATGCCCTCGCCTCGGTCGAGCTCCAAGATCCAGCCGGCCACGTTGTCGAGGAAGTAACGGTCGTGTGTGACGGCGATGACCGTGCCTGGATACTGCGCCAAGTGCTGTTCGAGCCAATGCACCGACTCCGCATCGAGGTGGTTGGTCGGCTCGTCGAGCAAGAGCACATCGGGCGCCTTCAGCAACAGGCGGCACAATGCCACCCGGCGACGCTCGCCACCAGATAGCACGTCCACAACGGTGTCGCCCGGTGGACAGCGCAGGGCTTCCATGGCCATTTCCAGGCGACTGTCAAGATCCCAGGCATTCAGGGCGTCGATGCGCTCCTGCAGCTTGCCCTGCTTTTCGAGCAACGCGTCGAAGTCGGCGTCGGGCTCCATAAACGCGTTGTTGACCGCCTCGAAATCCTTGAGCAAGTTCACGGTGTCCTGCACACCCTCCTCAACTATCTCTTTCACAGTCTTGCCAGCCTCGAGCTTAGGCTCTTGCGACAGATATCCGAACGTGATCCCCTTTTGGGCTGAAATGTTGCCGATATAGTCTTTGTCCTCGCCGGCAATGATGCGAAGAAGCGTCGACTTACCGGCACCGTTCAGACCAAGAACGCCGATCTTGGCTCCGTAGAAAAAGGATAGGTAGATGTCTTTGAGTACCTGCTTGTTGGGTTTGTGGACCTTGCCCACCCCCACCATCGAAAAGATGATCTTATTGTCGCTCAAGGCTTCAAAAATTAGTGATACGAGAAAAAATCAGTAAGCCTTTAAGATACGCAAGATCGTTTGAAGCGGCACGGTATAGCCGAACGATTTTCAGGCCAAAACATGGGTAAAAATCATGTTTTTTTTGTTGCTTTCGTCTTCCCTATGCACTACGTTACCTAAAGCTCAATGAAATATTAACCCTTAGAAAAGGGGGCCATCATGAACTCATTAGAACTAGTGGAGGCCGCCGGTAACGGCGACTCACAACTAATCACGTCGCTGCTCGCAACGGGCGCCGACGTTAACTCTAAAGATGATCATGGACGTACCGCTCTTGTGAAAGCCGCAAAATACGGACACACTGAAGTGGTTGAATTATTGATACAATTAGGTGCTGATATTCACGCACGAGACAACAGAGGGACGAATGCTGTCTATTGGGCAGCCGAAAAAGGGCACAACGGCGTAGTTGAACTATTGATTCGCCACGGTGCCGATGTTGATGCGATCGACGATAGGGGCTGGTCAGCTCTCGATCATGCACGGGCAAGTCAGAACACAACCTTGACGGCAATTTTGGAACAAGCAGTATCACTACCACGAGTAATGTGATCCATCTTATATTGTGACCATATGATCTGGCCCGGATGTACCATTCGGGCCTTTTTATTTTGAATCCCGGCCCGTCGACTATGAAATTATACCTGATACCCACACCTTTAGGCAAACATTCAGATAATACGGTGCTACCGGAGCATGTCCTGTCCGTGATCAGGTCATTGGACCTTTTCTTCGTCGAGAACGTGAACACGGCACGATCATTTCTGCAATGGGTGAAGCTTGATCAACCTGATTTCAAGGTAACATTGCTGCCACTGCAGCGTGGTACAAGTCCCCAGGATCTCCATGTGTATATCCGTATGATCAAACCCAACCGCAGTGCTGGCATCATGTCGGAGGCTGGTTGCCCGGGGGTGGCCGACCCAGGTGCGTCGCTCGTTGCATTTGCACACCGTTTCAATGTGCAAGTTGTGCCACTGGTCGGACCATCGAGCATTTTGCTAGCGTTGATGGCGTCGGGTCTTAACGGTCAGGAGTTCATGTTCAGGGGATACCTGCCAAGGGAAGATGCAGCCAGAAAGACGGTTTTGTCCGAAATTCGGAACATGGTGCGCTCAACTACGCAGACGCAGATGTTCATGGAGGCGCCCCAACGAAACAACGTGCTGCTTCAGGAGCTGGTCAAGACATTGGAGCCATCTTACCAACTTTGCGTTGCATCCGAGATAACGCTAACCGGCGAATGGATCAAGACCATGAGCATCGAGCGCTGGCGCGAAAC
>CAYWCV010000053.1:10589-14718 GCA_964456845.1 uncultured Chitinophagales bacterium
GTCATTGTGAGTTGACACGCCGATCGAAGAGAGGTGTCGACGAACAACCTTCTGCTAGCTATCAAACAAATCAGTCGATGCGCTCAATCTTTAGCTCAGGCTCTGTGCCAATCTTCCTGGACCAGCGAAACACAAAGAATCCCATGATCAATGTGCCCAAGAATGAACTTATGAGGATGGCCACGTTGATTCGCACCATGTTGTGGTGGAAGTCGTAGGTCGGGATCATCACGATCGGTTGCGGGGAATCGGCCAAGTATCGAACTGGAATCTTTCCGTACTGGCGCGTCTGAGCCGCTAGCTGCACAGGCAACGTCATACGCTTTTGCACGGTTTGGCCGCCTGCTATGTCAAACTTGAGTTCGATGATTCCGTTCGACTGCGCCTGCATATTTTTCAGTCGGAAGTCGACAACATCGGCGACGTAGCTTTCCCCTTGCTCATAGGTCGTTTCGAGCCCGTACAGAACCTGTATCTGGTACACTGTCTGAAACAGTAGGTACGCAGGCAAAAGCCAGTATATGTAACCTACGATTCGTTTTCCTGTCATCAAGTACTCCCCAAATGGTGATTAGTGCAGCAACCCACGGATTTTCATGCCTGCGACAATGAGCTCTGCCATTTCGTCGACACTGAAACGGTCGTTGTTGATCACGATGTCGTAATATTTTTCCTCACGGATGTCGCGCGCCGTAAACTCCCTGATGAACTCGACCCGCTTGCTGTTGGTGTGATCGATGGTTTCGATCAACTCCGTGGTCGAAAGGTCGGGCACCAAAGGACGCAGACGGGAAACCTTGAAGTCCATCGATGCGATGAGGCGCACGTGGAACTGGTTTTTGTCGTCAGCCCCGATGATGGCACCACCTGCACCGACCACAATGGCATGGCCCTTGGTTGTGACGGCGCGAATGTTCTGCGCCAGCTTCTTGAAACGGACCAGCTCGGTCGGCGTGTGGGCGAACAGCTGATCAAGATACTGCTGCAGCTGGTTTCTGCGCTCGGCTTTGATTTCGTCGAGCAGCTTCTCAGACAGTTCCGCATTGCCGGAAAGCTCATCGAATACGTCTCTGTTGAAAATATGCCACTCTATCCCGTGCTTCGACAGCAATTCAGCCAACTTGTTTGCCAATGGGTACCCTTCACAACCGAACTCACGGCTGATGGTGATGGCTGGGTGTTTAGCACCGACTGGCACTCTGTGATGCGGACCCGAATCCAGCTTCGACACTTGAAACTTAAAACTGGACTCCAGTTTGGGCGTGATTTTGGTTTCTATGGTAGACATATTGAACTCCTCTGATCTAAACGAATCAATCTGGCCGTTCATCAGAACTGGACGCGCCAATCTGATGTAAGGTTGCGTTGTTCAGGCTGTTGTAGGCAACTCTGGCAAGCTCAGGATCCCATATCAGTCGTTGCTGGAAATCCTGCGTCATCAGGTTGCTCGATAAATGCATGAAAAGGCCGACGGGAATATTTTCCATGATGAACACTTGGCTAACGGCTTCCGTTTCGCCTGCCACGATTCCCAGGTCGACACCCGCCAAGTAACCCATCCTGCTGTCATAGATGGCCATGTACTGGCTGAACTCGCGGGCGGTTTTGCTGTTTTTCATCGGCCAGCTTAATATTGACACAAGGTGGCTTTGCGCTCCTTCAGAAAGGAGATCCCCATGTATCAGGTTGTGCAGGAAATACGCTAAATTCCTTGGGACCGCCCTCGTGGTGTAGCGATTTCGGATTTTTTCCTCTAAGAATAAAATGTCGTCACCACTGGCTATCCTCGAAGCCACCGTGTCGCGCCAGGCGGCATCAACCATATATCGTTGACCAAATTCCGTGATGTGCGCATGGTAGTCAACGTTGCTCATGCTGCTGTATTCGCCATTCAACATCTCGAAAGGCCGGCCTTGTATACGCGGGTCCCACGCCGTGACGATTCCCGACCAAGGCAAAGGGGCCTCAATGTCGACCAATCCAAAACGGCTAGGAAGGCTATTCACCCGTTCCGCACCCAAAAAGTTGTACAGATAGTCGGCAAACACGGTGTTGTTGTTTTCGGCAAGCATAGCCGCCAGATCGTCGATCGTGGCATTATCCAGATCGCGCAATTCGCTTATGTCGCCTTTGAAGCGGTTGACCTCAAAACGGGGGACCTGAAGCTGCTCGAGCAATGCAAAGTCGATGGAGGTGGTCGAGTCGACCACGCCGGCCCCGACAGCATCCACGTAGTCGGTGATTAGCAGCAAATGTGCCAAATTGCCTAGTGAGCGGCGCGTGTCGGCATTAAAGTGGATGCTGCTGTCCGGTTGGTCGAAACGAACCGAGACCAAGCTGTATGCGTCGGGATCAGTGGCCAGATATTCGACCAGGCCTTTTAGGGAGTAGGTGAGCGGAACATACTCGGTGCCTTCCGACAAGTCGTTGCGCAGCACGGCGTCGATGGCCGATTTATTGAGCCAGTATATCCCTCCAAAAAGGCTTACAGCCACTAATAAAAAAATGCCGAGGAATTTTGCGATTCGGATCATAATTGGAATATTCTTCTTATTGTCAATATACGCACTTGGCAGACAGGCTGCTTACGACAAGCATCAAACTTCATCAGGATTATTGATACCATCCTATGCGTTACATGACTCAACGTTCGACTTCAACATCCGGGTTGGCCTATTTCATTCACGATTGGGAGCCCGACGGCGAATCGCCTGTTGCGCAGGTTTTGCTTTTGCACGGTTATGCGGAGCATGCCATGCGATATGAGCCGCTTGCCCGTGCCTGCGTAACCGCCTCCATCCGCGTGGTGGCCCCCGACCACATCGGCCACGGCAGATCTGATGGTACCCGTGGGTACATCCCCAAGATGGAGATTGCCGTCGACGATGCCCTCAAGCTGCTCGACGAGATGCTCCATCAGCATCCCAACATCCCAACATTCGTGTTTGGCCACAGCATGGGAGGTGCCATTGCAACCATCATCACCGCTCGAACAAATGATCGAATCAGGGGACTCGTACTGAGCGGCCCCTCATTGATCATCGCGAATACCCCAAGACTCCTGCAGCTCCTCTCGCCGATTCCAGCGACCTTGCTGCCCAAGGTCCCCTTTATGCCGCTCAAGGCCAGCGATGTGAGCCGAGATCCCGATGCGAGCAACAAATACAAGGACGACCCGCTCAATTATGTGGGGAAAGTCCGTTTCGGCATGGGATGGCAGCTCATCCGTGCCGGGAAGATGGCGCTGGCTGCCGCCCCGGCGATCGACCGGCCCATCTGGGTGGGGCATGGTGAGCGCGATGGACTAACGGCGCCGGCAGGGACGGAGCAACTGTTGAGATTGGTTCGGTCGAGCGACAAGACCTATGTGCCGGTGCCTCAGGCCCGCCACGAAATACTGAATGAGCCCGAGGGACCCGGGCTCATTATTGAAATCGTCGACTGGATGAAGAAGCGGATATAGCTCAGGGACCGCCGGCGATCACGCTCATCATCAACGCGCTCAGGTAGGCGCCATAGGTGCCGAGTGCGTATCCGAACACGGCGAGGAGCACACCGACCGGAGCCAATGCAGGGTGAAACGCACTTGCCACGATAGGGGCCGAGGCCGCTCCGCCGACGTTGGCCTGGCTGCCCACGGCCACGAAGAAAAACGGGGCTTTGATGAGCTTGCCCACGCCGAGCATGATGGAGACGTGGATCAGCATCCACAGCAGACCTACGACAAACAATCCCGGGTTGTCGAATATGGCGAGCAGGTTCATCTTCATCCCGATGGTGGCCACCAACACGTAGAGCAGCAAGCTGCCGACCTTGGATGCGCCCGCGCCTTCGAGTTGGCGTGTTTTCGTGAAGGAGAGAATGAGTCCACCTGTAGTTGCCACTACGATAATCCAGAAGAAGCTGGAATCGAGGCTGAAATCGGTGATCCAGTGGTGGACCTCAGCCTGAGCCCTTAAGGCTGGAACGACGATGTCGGCCACCATGTGGGCAACGCCCGTGATGCCGAATCCAACGGCGCAGATTACCACAAGGTCAGTTAGCGAAGGAATTTTCGCGATCGATGCCTTATATGCCTCGATGCGCTGTTGCACGTCGGTGATGGCACTGGAATCCGCCTTCAGCCATT
>CAYWCV010000054.1:0-2690 GCA_964456845.1 uncultured Chitinophagales bacterium
TATGTCCTATGTCCTTCTGCTAGCTCAACAGCTCCACCCAAGCCCTGCCGTCCTTCATTGTGTTCACAACCACTTTTGCGACGCCGATCAGCGGTATTGCCAGGATCATCCCAACGGCTCCCCAAATGAATCCGCCAGCGACGAGCGCCACAATGGCGGCAAACGGGTTCACGCTCACTTTGTCGCCGATCACCTTCGGTGTGATGAAATTCCCCTCAAGCGTCTGCACGACGATGAACAGCACAATGACACCTATTGGATAGAACAGGCTATCGGTCATCAAAAAGGCTATAAGAAGCGGCGGCACAGCCCCGATAAGCACACCGATGTAAGGAATGACGGCCAATAATGCGGCTAAAATCCCAAAAAAGACTGCATATGGGATGCCGAGAATCAGCAATCCGGTCACATTGAGAATGGCCATGATGGAAACGACCAAGGCGAGGCCGGCTACGTAGTTTTGTATCACGCCTTCCGCTTTGTCGATCATCTCCTCGACCTTGTTGCGCTCGTCTGGTTTATACATGGAGATCAGAAACCCACTGAACCGCTCCTTGTACAGAATCATGAAGAAGATATAGACGGGCATCAGCGCCAGATATGCCAGCATGTTCGCTGAGGCGTTCATCGTGCCCTGCAGTAACGATCCGCTGCTGCTGAAGATTCGCTCGATGCCTTGCTGCAGGTACTCAGCCTGCTCAGTGGCGTTGATTCCAAGACGTTGATCCAAGAAAAGGATGATTCCTTGGTACCAGGCCATGAATTTCTCCGTGATTTCGGGCAGGTCTTCGGCAATGGCCACACCCTGCTTGTAAAGGACAAACACAAATAAGGGAACGAACATCAGTCCAATGAGCAGAATGGCAATGATTGCCACCATCCGGTTCATTTTCCACTTCTCAAGCCATCGTACCAGCGGGTTCAGAATGATGGCCAGAAAGGCCGCCACCACCAAGGGCATGAGGATGGGCTTACCCGTGGTGAGAACCAGGTATCCGAAGACGATGGCGACTAAGGTGGCGGCGAGACGGAGCAACTTCGAGGAATGAGGGGTGAGGATTGAGGACTGAAGTGAGGAAGATGATATGAATAGAACTGAGGAGAGGATTAAGGAGCAAAATGCAAATTGGTTAAAAAATGCGAAGAAAGCAAAATGGGGTGCACAACAACAAGAACAGGAGCAAGAACAATGCTCAATGCTCGATGCTCACTCCACCACCAACCTCGCTCCCGCCTCAAAATCATACAAGGTCGATTGGCGCAGCCGGTAATAGGCGGTCCAGTAGTTGCGAAGGGTCTGAATATAGTTCTGTCGGGCCGAATCCTTCTCATTCTGGGCGATGAACAGGTTGGTGATGTCGATCCGCCCGATGCGGTACCGGTTGGATGCGACCTCAAAGCGACGCTGGGCGATGGTGTCGGACCTTGCCGCCAGTTCAACCTGGCTCTGCAGTTGCAAAAAGCGCTGCACCTGGTATGATATGTCTTGCTCGAACCGCCGCACCTCCAGGTCGATACGCTCGTCGACCTGGCGCTTGCTCGATTCGGCCGATCGCACATCGGCTTTATGGCGGCCCCATTGCACCAAGGGCACCGAAAATCCCACACTGATGTTCTGCTGCTCGAGCGGATTAGAAAACACATCGCCAAACTCGGTAGACGTCTGGTTGAGTCCAAACCCAGCCCTAAGGGTGGCCGACAGCGAGTTGGTGGTCTTGGCCTGTGCCAGGCTTCGGTCAGCCTCAAGGCGCTGCAGCCTCCAGTCGAGCATCGTGCTGCGGTTGCGAAGCGCCTCGCTCACGGCAAGGGTAGGGTTTACCGACACATTCGGAATACGATCGGGGGGGATGATGTCAATCACTTCGTCCATGGGCAGGTTAAGCTCGATCTTTAGCTGCTCGAGGGCCCTTTCGTACTCCAGCTTGGCATTGTCGAGGCTGATGCGTGCATTCATAAGCTGCAGCTCACTCTGGAGCAGGTCATTTTCGCCGATGCGCCCCACTTCAAGACGCCCCTTCGATATCAGGAAGAGCGTGTCGTTGACGGCCACGTTGTAGGTGGCGTTGTCGAGGTTCATTTTGGCGATGTAGGCATCGAAAAAGGAATTGGCGATGTCGACCGATATGTTCTCCATTGTTTCCAGAAACCGCGTGCGTGCAAGGTCGAACCGCACCGGCTCGATGCGACGGGTCCAAATGATGGGGTTGTACTGGAACAAGGGTTGATTCAACCTCAGAATGAGCGGCGTGCTCTGCCAGATGCTTCTTTCGCCATTCAAGTCGACATAACGGTTTATTCCCGACACGATACTTAGGTTTCCGCCCGTAAACGGAAGCTGTTGCGTAAGCGATAGGTTGGCGTTGTAATTGAGGTCCTCCTGTCGGAAGAAGACTTGGCTGCCGTCGCCCACACGAACGCTGCTGATGGCCGACACAAACCCGGGCGCATCGCCCGAGAGGCTGAGAATGGGCAGCTGCTGGGCTTTGAAGGACTCGTACCGCCAGTAGTCGACATCGAGGCCATAACGGGCGATGTTCGCCGCCGGACTCTCATTGCGTGCCATATTCACGACTTGCTCCAGGGTAAGGGAACGTGTCTGGGCGTGGCTGAGCAAGGGTAAGAGCAATAGCAGGAACGAAGCAAGATGCCTTAGGCATAGGTCCCGACTGCGTCGGGATGACAGCTGCGTT
>CAYWCV010000054.1:2790-14486 GCA_964456845.1 uncultured Chitinophagales bacterium
AATTGCCGACGTGTCATCCTGGAAGGACCTACCCCGTAGGGGTCTTTCATCATTTGCCGATGTGTCATCCTGAGCGTAGCGAAGGCCCCCCCGCAGTGGTTTACCCTTTTCCTACTCCTATCCTCATTCCTCATATATAATCCTTTTCCTTGCTTCATTCCTCAATCCTTATTCCTCATTTCTCATCGCATCGTTATTCATAACGAAGCGAAGTCGCCGGGTCCTGCATGGCGGCCTTTCGGGCGGGTATAATTCCAAATACCAGCCCAATGGTGATGGCCACGGTGAACGATATCACAACCGACCAGACGGAGACGATCGTGACAATACCGGTTGTCTGCTCAATCAGATAGCTAAATCCGACTCCCAGGATGATGCCGATCACGCCACCATTGATACTGATGGCCACGGCCTCGCTCAGAAACTGCAGGACGATGTCCTTCTGAGTGGCACCTAGCGACATACGTACGCCGATTTCGCGGATACGCTCCATCACCGAAGCCAACATGATGTTCATGATGCCGATGCCTCCGACGATGAGCGATATCGATGCGATGGCCGCAAGCACGATGTTGAAGATGTCCTTCGTGCGTTGCTCCTGCTTTAACAGGAGCTCCGGAACCACAATCTCATAGTCGACCACTTGGTTGTGCCTGCGTTCGAGCATGCGGCTCATCACCTCGGCTACGGTAGGCATCAGCTGGGTGTCAGTCACTCGAACCACCATGCGATCAATTTGATGGTAGTTGGGGTCGACGGGCGTGTTGCGTCGACCTCCGCTCATCATCGCTATTCCTCCACCTATCACCATCATTCCGCCTTGCACGCGGTCGGGTGTGAACTTGCCTCGATTTTTGTAGCGTATGAGGGCTGTCGTTATCGGTGTGTATATATCGAGGTTGTAGTCGCGAATACCCAAGTGTTGGATATTGTCGGCTGTGATGGCGATTCGGTCGAGCACTCCTACGACGGTGAACCACACATCGCCACACTTGATCTGTTTGCCAATGGGATCCTCCTTCGGGAAGAACCGCGTCTTGACCGCACTGCCGATAATGGCGACCGGCAACGAAGATTCATGATGCTGGTCCGTGAAACCGGAACCCATCGCCACCTTGAATCCGCTCGTCTCCAAGAAATGCTCGCCCACCCCCACGATGCGTCCACTGCGCCGGAAACCGGCCCTAGTGACCATCGTTTCGTACACGACCTCTGGGGACACCATCTCCACGCCTGGGATCATCTCCTTAATGCTACGGGCATCGTCGAGGGTCAATCCCGGCGAGTATCGCAGGTTCGTTTTACCCTGCCCCTGCTGGGCCTCGTCCTCATCGGAGTCGTCGGCAACAAGACCCTGCTTTTGTTCAATGACAGGCCGGACGATAATATTGTTGGCTCCCAAGAGCTTCATCTGTTCGAGAATTTCCACCTGAGCGCCACGCCCGATGGCTAGCATGGCAATGACCGATGCCACGCCAAAGATGATTCCCAGCGATGTGAGAATCGCCCGCAGCTTGTTTTGCCCAATGGCCTCGATGGCGATTTGGGCATTGTACGACAGTTTTTGTATCATGGCGGAAGCCCTATCGGTTGCTTTGAGCCGATGCTACCACCGCTTCGAGCCCCACGAATTTCAGACCCGACGTATCGGCCGGCATCGACAGGAAGATGAAATCGTCGAGCGTGAGTCCACGCTTGATTTCAGCCTCGTTGTCGTTGATCATCCCAACTTCTACCTGTTGGCGAATCACACCCGATCCAGCCTTTTTATATACATAATTGAGGCTGTCTCGTGCGTGGATGGCCTCCAAGGGCACCGATAGCGCACTATCGATGATGGCGGCGATGATCTGGTTGCTGGTGGTCATGGCTGGGCGCAGCGTCGTGTCTCTGTCGGATACCTCGAGTATGACTTCAAAGACCTTAGAGTCGGAATTGGGCCTGGTCTCGCCGATGTTGGCGACTTGGGTCACCACGCCGTTGAGCGATTTGTCGGACACCGCGTCGAGGTTGATCTTGGCCTTCTGTCCTGACTTGATCTTCTGGATATCCACCTCATTTACGTAGGTGATCGACTCCATGACATTGAGGTTCGGCAGGGTGCCCACAACGGGGTCCCACATGCTCACATTAGACCCTACCGCCACCTTTTGTCCACCGAACATCCGGTGGTAGACCAGCATGCCGGTTTTCGGAGCCGTTACCGTAAACTCCGACATGATGCGTTGGAACATGTCCATCTTCTGTTTTTCTTTGGTGAGATCGGCGCCCACCTCGCTCATTTTGGCTTCGGCTTGAAGCACTTTCGTATCGTAGTTCTTGATGGCTTGTTCGAGGTTGCGTTCGGCTCGTTGATAGTCTATTTCGGCCTGACGTTGGATGGATGGCGCCTCGTAGGCAGCCTGCTCGAGCGCCAGTTTCCGCTCCTCCATCACGTATCTAAGATTGATAAGCTCGTCGCGCGCATTGCTCAGGGTCAACGTGCAATCGAGCTGCGCCTGCACGAACATGGATTCCGACTTTTGGATTGCCAGCTGGGCGTCGCGGATCTTGCCGTCAACGGCCGACCGGTCAAGTTCGGCCACGAAATCGCCCTCTTCGACAACGGTCCCTTCCGGTATGATCCGAGTCACCTTGGTGTCCCAGATGCCCGCCTCACGCGCTGACGAGGGTCCATATATCTTGGTCGATTCTTTCGCCCGAAGTTCACCGGTGGTTGTTACGCTCACGACGAACTCTCCCATGCGCGGCTGTACGATGATGTCGACCTGAGTTGAAGCGGCAGAGGGCAAAAAGTACCAGATGGCAAGCAAGCCAAGCGTGCCCGCAGCGAGGAATTTCCAGCGATGTTGTTTCATGAGAGCGAGATGTTATTGGTCGCAGTAAGGACGAGGAAGCGGACCAGAAAGTTGCACAACTACTGATCGTGATTCATAAATCCATGAAATGGAATGAGTTTAGAATACGAAGATTATAGTTTAATGACAACTTGCCTCTCCAACCCACCTCACCCCTAGCCCCTCTCCTCCCAACAAGTTGGGAGGAGAGGGGAAGTAGAGGTTATTTTGTTGCTTCGTCAATTAATTGGAGCACGGAGTCAATGTCAGTGAACGTCGATGTGGGAATTCTCAGCACTCGATATCTTGCCGCCAGCATGTTGGCATCCCTAATTTGATCGTATTCAATTCGATTATTGTGAATTGGTCCGTCGATTTCAATCACTAATCGCTGTTCTGCACAATAAAAATCAGCGTAGTAGTATTTTCTTTCATTCTGGCGATTATAGTGAGTGTATAATGGGTGTTGTCTGCGAAACTTCAACCCCTTGAACTTGCGTCCCTTCAGCAATTCCCAAAGTATGACTTCTTCTTGGGTCATCTGCTTTCTGAGCTCTCTTGCCCTATCTCTTACAGGTCGTTGTGACTTTTTCATTGTCCAATGATCAAGTTTAGGTTTATACCTATAAGAGCCACGAGAAATGAATTCCTTACGAGTCAGTCAAAAAAAATGTGAAATTAACTTCCCTTCTCCCTCCAACCCCCCTCTCCTCCCAATAAGTTGGGAGGAGAGGGGCCGGGGGTGAGGTGGGTTGTTGTGTGTTACAAACAAAAAAAGCCCCCGGACTTGCGACCGGGGGCTTTTAATAAGCTGAGTTTCAGCTAGCCTTACAGGCTTACGGTGAACTCGACGCGGCGGTTCATGGCACGGCCTTCGGCTGTGCTGTTAGATGCTGCCGGACGGGCTTCGCCAAATGCCTGGCTGGTGATGCGCGACTCGCCGATACCGTTCGATACCAGATAGTTCTTCACGGCCTCACCACGACGGCCAGAAAGTGTCGTGTTGTAAGCATCGGATCCGATGTTGTCGGCGTGTGCTTCGATAAGCACTTTGTACGACGGATTCTCGGAAAGGATGTTGACAATCTTGTTCAAAGATTCGAACGACTCAGCCTTGATCTCGTATTTGTCGAAGTCGAAGTATACGTTCTCAAGGGCACGGTTAATGGCGTCGATGTCGTCAGCACGGACCTCAGGGCAACCGTTGTTGGCGATCGTTCCAGGCTCGTCTGGACACTGGTCAACTGCATCGGGAACGCCGTCGCCGTCACGGTCAGGGCAGCCGTCGAACTGGCATAGACCAGCTACGTCAGGGCATTTGTCCTCGTTGTCGGGGATGCCGTCGCCGTCGCGGTCAGGGCAACCGAAGAATTCGGCAACACCTGGCACATCTGGACACTTGTCGAAGGCGTCTTCGATGCCGTCGCCGTCACGGTCAGGGCAGCCGTCGAATTTCTCGAGGCCAGGAACGGTTGGGCAGCGATCCAAATAATCGGGCACGCCGTCACCGTCGCTGTCGAGCGGACAACCGGAATCGTCAACACGAACACCTGTTGGTGTGTCTGGGCAACGATCACGGTAATCGGGTACTCCGTCGCCGTCGGTATCGGTCGGCTTAGGACCAAAGTTGTAGGTAAAGCCGATCGTATGGAACATAAAGGCATCGTTTCCTGAGCCTGAATTCTCATGGTCGAAGTTGCCAAGCACTTTGTTCCACGTTGTCTCGAAGTCGAACGTGATGTTCTCGTCGAGACGGAACTTGAGACCAGCACCAACTGGAATGTTCGGGGTGGCAAACTTTTCACGTGTGTTGGCGTCATTGCGTCCACGCAGCACATCGTTATAGTTTAAGCCCAAACCAGCTAGAAGGTATGGTCGTACGGTTGACTCCTCACTGAAGAGTTTCACTCTCAAGTGTGCGTTACCGTTGTAGAGCTCGTTCATATAAAAATATGGACGGCCGTTGTAGCTTGAATTGTAGTGGTCGAGTCTGGCGAATGAAAACGCCAAACCCAGATCGAAGGTCTTGCTTAGGTAGCGTGAATATTGCACGCCTGCCATAAAGTCTGAATTGGAGAACCTGGAATATTCATTCCCGGCGCTACCGGCATACTTCTGATTGCCGTAGAAGACCCCAAACCCATTCTTTTGGTCTACTGTTTGTCCAAACGCAGTACCGACGGTAAGCGTAAGCAGTACAGCGAGTGCCAAAAGATGCTTGCAGCTGTAGTTGAGCTTCATAGGATTGTCCTGCTATTTCGTGGTTTTAAAGTTGTTCCCTCTTTGGAGCATTTCCTCATGCTAGTCATGTGTACTCCTAAATTGAAACATATGTTCCCATAATACAACACCCCCGTCGTTCAGGGATACTGTGTCCAACACAAATTGCCTGACTCCCCTAACAGAGCCTTATTCGTTGATAAAGATTGAGTTAGAGCAGTTCAAGTAAAACAAAAATAGTAAAATTTTATTAAAAACAACAATGACATAGGTTGTTCGCCGACATTTCGCAATGCTCAATGTGTCAGCTCACAATGACAAAGTGGTATTCTATGAGAACGGGTGGGCATTTGCGGCTGCTCCGCACATGCCCACATCACACAAATAAAGCAGCTAATGTCATTGTGAACTGACACACCGAAGGCGAAGCCTGAGGTGTCGGTGAACAACCTTTTTTTGCTCAATTTCTAAAAATTCCCAACACTGCCCCATTCTGCAACTTCGCATTTGCAAACCCCCAGGCCACAAGGCCATCGTCCATGGTCGGCTCAAGCAGATAAAAGATCAGGTTACGCTTACGGTTGTTGGTCGGCACCCGGAACAGATTGCCCGATTCGACTGCCGCTCCGTCAACCGACTCCCAAGAGCCTTCCACCCTGTTCAAGAATCGGTCTTGAAACGCCCTTGTCGCTGTGCTAAATTCGCTGACCCTGAAGGCCTCAAGGCTGTCGGAGACGGAGCTAACTTGCTCGTATACGATACCATGGAGGTCTAGTTTGATGAGCACACTGTCGAGATGGCCACCGGTGTTGTCGATGTAATAGGCAGCGGGAACCCGCTCAAATCGGGTTGGCACAAAGCTGCGAAAGTTGCGAATCATCCGCTCGCCGGTCTCCGGAAGCATCCTGAAGGTCATTCGGTCGATGTCCTCGTGGTAGACCGTGTCGACCGAACCTGTGATGAACAGCTCCTCTACCGGCTCGCCAAACGTGAAGGCCGTTCCGAGCGAATCGGTTGCAGCCTCGGCGTATCCCTCATAGGCGCCGTTCACCTGTGTGCGAAGTTCGTTGAGCTGGAATGCCTGCTCGGCACAAAACGCCAAGGTCGCCATCACAAAATCGTAGGTGGATGCTAGGCGCTCTTTGTAGGCCACGTACGAGTAGGACTCGCTGAGTAGCGTTAACCGGTTATGGAGGCCGTAATAATTGGTGCCATAACGGGGCTGTGGGCTAAATGTCGCCCATCCCGAGTCGGGTTCATTGCGCACGAAATTCCCGTATTCGAAGATGCGCCAGTTTTTCGTGGCCATCGATTCTTTGATGATCGGCATCATCACACGGTCCTGAAACGAAACAATCTGCGGATGCGTGTTCGGATTCAAGGGGGTAGAGTACGTCAGATGGTACCCATGATGCGAGCCGTTGGTGGTGTGGAGGTCCATGAAGAGCAGCGGATCCCAATAGTTGAAGGCGCGTCCGATGAGCGCACGCGCTTCGGGGGTCTCCAGCTTCATGTAATCGCGGTTCAGGTCAAAACCCTGGCGGTTCGGACGCACACCAACACTATCGGGGCCATTTTGGCTCGTGCGGTTGGTGCGGGCGAACTCCTCGTTGCCATCTGCGTTGTAGATGGGCGCGATCATCACCGTGATCTTGTCGAGCAGGTCGGAGTGGCGGCCGTCGGCAAACTCGAGCAGCAGCTTCATCATGGCATCCTTGCCCTCAACTTCTCCGGCATGGATGTTCGCCATCACGAAGATGAGAGGACGCTCCAACGCGTGCGCCTCTTCGGGCGTGGTAACCTTTCGGTCGGAGAGTATCACCAAAGGAAGCATTCTCCCGTCTACCGAGTAACCCATTGTGTCGATGTACGCATTGGGCATGGTTTGTGACACATAGTCCACCACCTGAATGACCTCCGCGTACGTCGCCGTGCGGGTGTAATTGCTCGTCTCGAACGGCAACTCGGGTCTTTCGGGCCTGTCGCAGGCGGTGGATATCAAAATGGCGGCCACAAAAAGGCCTGCGATCTTCCCGAAATGCTGAAACATGGACATCTACTATCTCCTTTTCTTCTTTGTAATGGTGCGCAGCGAATAGCCGGCGGCTCCTCCGAGACCTGCAAGTATACCACCGATCAAGATGGTTATCAAGGCGAGCGTCCAACCAGATGGAAGCATGATCACTTGCGCAAGCGGATCAAAAATCTCCACGCCGTACCGATAGGTCGCCAAAACAATCAGGCCGACATTTACGACCAAACCAGCCAAAAACGCCTGCAACAGTACCGCACCCCAGCTTTTTCCCATTGCATAACAGAATATGACGGCGATGAGCGGGATGGTCCACCATGTGAACAGGTAGGCTGACAATAAGCCAATAAGTGTGATCAGCAACCAGATCATCGGATTCCTCCTGGCGTGAGCGCTAGCGTTGATGTTGTGGATTCGGGGCGATCGTCTGGCGACTTGAGGTAAAGCAACTCGTGTAGGCCATCGGAAGCCCACTTCTCAATGTTGTTCTTGAAATAGGGCGAAAGTGGATTTCCAGATTGTCCTCCAGGGTACACCCCCCAGGCTTTTACCTCGTCTTCGAGCGAAACCACCATCTTCCAGCTGGGACCATTTCCGTTGCGAAAGGCGTTCACGCACTCCGAACACCCACCAGCTTCGATCCTTCTCACACTTAATGGAGCAAGATTAAGCAAGTGGTTGATAGTGGCGTTCTGGGCGTCAACCCATGCCCATGATGATGGATCATCTCCCTGTGACGATGCGACAGCCTTAACGGCGCGCACAAACGCAACCCGGATCATGTCGTCCAATGTCTCACGCTCGGGGGTGCGCTTGTCGTCGATCCACTCGCCGTCGGGTACATTCAACAGGGCCTGAACCATGATGTCGCGCTGGGGCACCGAGTAGAGGGTGCCCTCTGGGTACTCGTCCGACCATATTGCATTGCTCAGTTCGGTCCACCATCGTAAGAACAAGGCCGCTCCACCACGGTCGGGCAAGTGGCGATAATCCCAAGATGACACAAGGGAACGTGCAGCCGTCGTCTCGACCGAATCGACATCCCAACCGTCGATACCCTGCAACATGCGCGGGAGGATGCTTTCGGCATGCAGGCTGTAGCTGTCTTTGAGCAGTGCGAACATCGAATCGGGCGTGGCCGCGGTCATGGCTGCCAATCGATTATTGATGCGCGCGCCCCGCTCGTGCGGCGCAAAGGCATAGTCGAGGTAGAACGGATATTCGTCCGGCGCGGCCGGATGCTGATTGGCCGAGCTCACGAACCCACGCTCAGGGTTGTGAATCTGCGGAAGCTGATCTTGGGGTATAAATCCTTGCCACGCATATTTCGGATCGCTTCCGTCGCCGGGGTACTTGCCCTGCCCCGGCCATTTAATGGGCAATGCACCGTTACTGATGATGCCGATGTCGCCCCCGCGGGTGGCGTACACCACGTTTTGTGCGGGTGCGCGAAAGCTCTTGGTTGCCTCCATGAGGTCGGCCTTATTCTTTGCGCGATTGAGCCTGAAGATGGTGAGGAGCTCGTTCGACGGATCGTGGGCGACCCAGCGCATGGCGTGGTCGGGTGGCGTCATCACATTAAATGCGCGCTCGCTGTGCTGGAGGGTAACAGGACCATGAATGGTATATAGCACATTATCGATAATATCGGGCTTGCCGTTCACTTCGATGACTTCCGTACGAACATCGGGCTTTAGCCACTCACCATCGTAAAGGTATTCCGACCGGGTGCTGTCTTTCCAGGTAATTTCGAGGAAATCCATGACGTCGGAACCCGTGTTGGTGAGCCCCCAGGCCACATCGCCGTTGAAGCCGATCGTGACTCCAGGAATTCCGGCCAAGGTAACTCCATACACGTTCACGTCTGGCGACACGAGCTGATTTTCGTACCAGATGGCAGGAAGCGTGAGGTTCAGATGCGGGTCGTTCGCCAGGAGGGGGCGGCCCGTTGCCGTCTTGCTGCCAGCCAGCGCCCAGTTGTTGCTGCCGTTGTAGGGGTTGGGCTGAAACGGCAGCTCTCCGACGAGCGACTTCGACACGTAAATGGAATCGGGTGCCTGTGGAATGAACGTGCCGTCAGTTGACCAGGGTGTCCCACGTGGGGTGATCGGATCGACCCATGGCTGGTTGTTCCCGAAGAAGAGATCCATGAAGGCGTCTCCTTTGATAAGGCGGGTGCTGGCCAGGCGATGTTCGGACGAGCTGCCCGAGAGGTCCTTGCGGATATTCATGAACATCAGCGCCGTGTGGAGGTTGGTCCACGGCTCCGGCTCATACCCAAGCAGCTTGTATTCGAAGGGGTAACTTGCGGGGGTGAGCTGGGCTATCCAGGCGTTGACGCCGGCAGCGAAGGCATTTGCGACGGAGGCGGTGATAGGGTCGGCTTCCATTTCGCGGACGAGCCGCTCGGCGCCGAAGGTCATGCCAATGCGGCGTTGGTAGCGGTCGAACTCGGCCGAGCGGTCGCCCAGCACCTCGGAGAGGCGTCCGGCGGCGGCTCTGGAGGCGAAATCCATCTGCCAGAGGCGGTCGCGCGCCATCACGTAGCCTTGGGCGAAATACAGGTCGTCGTTGCTCTCGGCGAAGATGTGCGGTACCCCACGTTCGTCGTATCGAACGGTGACGGAGCCCTGGAGTCCTGCGAGCGTGATGGTTCCTTGTGGGAGGTCGGTGCCTGCGGGGGTTGACCAGACACCGCTGACAGGATCAAGCAACTTGCCAAGGGCGGGGATGGTGCCCCACGGACGCGAAAGCGCCCAAAGCGATGCTGCTAGCAGACCAATGAGGACTACTGAACGGAAAATTGGCATATGCGACAAGTACGTTGAGTGACGAGACGTCGCAATTTAGCAGATACGGTGAAGCAATAGCAATCATTAACAGTAATTAGCAATGATTATCAAATTATTATAAATAATCCTTGATGCCTGAGGCATGGTTCCATCCGGAATGACAGCGTTGCTGTATTTAGAACTGGTGAGGCGGCGCTTTGCGCCGCCTCACCACCCCTTTTTAAAAAGCCGTTGTCATCCTGTAAGGACCTACCCCGAAGGGGTCTCATAACATTCTTAAAAAGCCGTTGTCATCCTGGAAGGACCCACCCCGAAGGGGTCTAATACCGCCTCACCTCCACCTTCTTCATCGCCTCGTCGCGGCTCATCGCCCCGCGGTCGAAATCGCGCAGGGTCTTCACGTCGACTTGAATCTCGACGCGGTTGGGCACTTCTGGGTCGTTGACGGTGGTACTTTGGTTGATGGTCACCAATACCTTATCGTCAGCTTTCAAGCTGCGGAGGGTCCGGCCATAGTCGAGCAGCAGCTCAGAGACCTGGTCGATCAGCTTGTCCATCGACTCACGAAAGCTCACATACTCGCCCTCGACGGCTTGTGCCCGTATGTCGGATGGGCGCTCGGCAATAGTCACAACCCCCTGTGGCGTGCGTCCTCGGGTCGATGTGCTCGTGACAACGCCTGATACCTGATGCTCCCTGACGCTAGTCGGCAGCACAATACGGGTCGAATCCTTCAGTACGATGATGGTCTCGCCACCCTCATTATTTTTCAAAATCTCAACGGAACTAATATTGGATGGGTTCAAGCCTGCCATCAATACTTCGCGCTGCACACCCACTTCCAGACTGAACATTGCACCATAGTTTGTAAGAAGCACGCCTTGGGCGTCTTTTGCCAGATTGAATCGTAATGTCTTGTTGTTCTTCAGTGCAGAATCAAAAACGCCCCGCATCACCTGCAATTCTTTGTTGTCGTTGGAGTTTGGGTCGATTTCGGAGAAGGTGATCTTATCATGAAATGCATCCAAGCTCATCTTGCCTGTCCGGTAGGCCACGATATCTCCGACACGCACCTCGGCACGCAGAGGGTTTTGTGTGGCGGACTGGATCCGGGAGCCGGATGTCACAAATGCGTACGACAGCGTGCTGCCACGGTGGCTGATCATGACCTGAATTCGGTCGTCATCCTCCAGCTGCGCAATCGCGTCTGCGTAATTGGCGAAGAAATCACGAATAACCCCCTTGTTTTTCTCGTAGAACGAAAACCGAAGAGAATCGGGGCTCATTTTGCGCGTTGGCGAATAGCCAGCAACAGCCACTTCTCTGACCTCAATGAGTGAATCTGCAGAGGACGAACGGTTCCCCCCCTCAAAAAAGCGCCGTTCTGCTTCGGAACTGTACCGCTGCCCGCGGAAAAATTGATCCTCGGGATTTCGTGCCACTTCAGCCGTCCTCAAAATGGAACCTTCAAGAACGAACGAGGTCGAGAATGTCTCGTTCACATTAAAAATGACGCCATAGCCCGGAAAATAAGCGCCCGACACAGAACGTGCATTGGTGACGCCCACAACACCCATTGCCTGCCGCTGCAGGTCGGTGTAGATGCGCTCCATGATGCGCAGGTCGCGTTCCATGCGGTCGGAGTCGAAGTTGGCGCGCTGTGCTTCAGCCGATTGTGGCTGAAAAGCGAGCGAAACGAGCAATATGATTGTAAATATGACGATGTTTTTCATTTTTATCGACGGTTTAGTGTAATAAGATCTTGGTTCATCTGGTTGATGAGCTGACTGATGACGTATTGGGTTTCGATGAATC
>CAYWCV010000055.1:0-14442 GCA_964456845.1 uncultured Chitinophagales bacterium
TCCGACTTGCCCGGACCCACCACCGTGTTGGTGCGGACCATCGAATCGTACTGCTCATACACCCACTTCTTGGATGCGATGTTCGGCGATCCGAGCAGGTCGAGCAGCACCGAGGTAACAGACGGGTGGCGCAACGTTGCTGCGTCGAAGGCACGGGTCTGCTTCAAGTACTCTGGCTCCTTGGTTTCGCGGATGTACACCGGAGCACCGCCACCGAGCACAAGCGAATCGGCGGGAATGTCGGCCTTGAGTTCGCCGTCGCGCCAGTAGCGCACGCGCTGTGTGTCGGTCACATGGCCGATCACCACTGCGTGCAGGTCCCACTTGGCGTACACGTCGATGATCTCCTGCTCGCGACCCTTATGTGCCACGATGAGCATGCGCTCTTGGCTCTCAGAAAGGAGCAACTCGTATGCCGTCATGCCGTCTTCGCGCATCGGCACCTTGTCGAGGTCGATGTCCATGCCGGTTTCGCTCTTTGCCGACATCTCGGAGCTGCTGCAGCTGATGCCGGCAGCTCCCATATCCTGCATGCCAACAATGGCGCCCGTTTTGATGGCTTCCAAACTGGCTTCGAGTAATAGTTTCTCGGTAAAAGGGTCGCCCACTTGCACACTTGGACGCTTGGCTTCGCTCTCTTCGGTGAGGTCCTCGCTGGCAAATGTCGCACCGTGGATGCCGTCGCGTCCGGTGCTTGCACCGACGATCAACACTGGATTACCGGGACCTTCAGCGATGGCGGATACGGTCTCTCCCACTTTCACGATGCCCACGCTCATGGCGTTCACCAGCGGATTGCCCTCGTAGCTCTCGTCGAAGTAGACCTCGCCTGCCACAGTAGGCACACCGAAGGCATTGCCGTAGTCGGCTATGCCACGTACCACACCGTCGAGCAGATAGCGCACGCGTGGATTCTTCAGGCTTCCGAAACGCAGTGAGTTGAGTGCGGCAATCGGACGTGCACCCATGGTGAAGATATCGCGATGGATGCCACCCACCCCGGTTGCAGCCCCTTGGTAGGGCTCTACGGCCGAGGGATGGTTGTGACTCTCAATCTTGAAGGCGCACCCGAGTCCGTCGCCGATGTCGACCAGTCCGGCATTCTCCTCACCGGCTCCCACGAGCAATGCTCCGCCCGATCGTGGAAGCGTCTTTAGAACGGCAATAGAGTTTTTGTACGAGCAGTGCTCGCTCCACATCACGGAATAGACACCGAGTTCGGTTAGCGTCGGGACGCGTCCGAGGTAGTCGAGTATCTTCTGGTATTCTTCGGCGTTCAGACCGTGCTCGAGGGCCATTTCAAGATTGGCCAATGCGTCGCTGGGAGTGGTCGGTTGCATGGAATAAGGCGTTGCGATGGAAGGAAATTTTGGCCGAAAGATAACGAATTTTCTGATGCCACCACCCCCGTCCCCTCCACCGCTAACGCAGTGGAGGGGTGGCTCGTTGATTGAAATTCAACCATAAAGACGCTAAGAATACATAATGTGCACTGCAATTCAGCTCGCTGAATTGCAAAAAACTCAGATGTTTGATCAACTAAAACATTATATGAATGTCACCCCTCCACTGCGCTAGCGGTGGAGGGGGCGGGGGTGGTGGCATTAGCCAAATGGTGGATGGGCCCGAGGTGGTGGCATTAAATTTCCAGCCACTCATCCAACGCCCCGAAATCCTCAAACACAAAATCGGCGGGCACCTTATCGGCATCTTCATAATGGTCGCGCACAAACCACGCGGTACGGTAGCCGGCTGCAGCGGCACCTGCCATGTCGCTACCGGGCGAATCGCCCACGTACAGTATCTGATGCGGATCCACCCCCGCCAGCTGGGCCGAGTGTTCGAAGATGGCTGGGTGCGGTTTCATGTAACCCACCTCCTCCGATATGACCAATGCATCAGCCGACAGGTCAAATCCGAATCGCTTGAACTTCTCCTTCTGGAGGTCGGCGAATCCGTTGGTGATGATTCCCACCGGCCACTGCGACCGGACCTTCTCCCAGGTCATGCGCGCGCCGGGCACCCAGCTCCAAAACTTGCGATATACCGATATATATACTTGACCAAATGCATCCGCATCGGGGTCGGCCAAGCCAAGATTCTCGAGCGTGCCGGCAAACCGCCGGCTACTGAGCGTCGGTCGGTCAATATCCCCCACTCCGTACTCATGCCACAGTTGTTTGTTGAGGGTTCTGTACGTTGACACGAGTTGTTCGGCTTCTATCTCTCGGAACATGGACAATTGGCTGTGGCAGTATAATAAAGACGCCCTTTCGGCCGCTTTATGGTCGAGCAAAGTGTCGTCAAGGTCGAAATAAATAAATCGGATGTCGTTGCTGTTACTGCTGCCCATAAAATGAAACTCTCAGGTAAATTCTACGTAAATAACTTGATGTAATGACGTTCGGAATGGACGTATATTACGCCATCATCACGAATATAATGCATCACGGAGCTATCCCTACATGAAAAAAGTCCTCATTTTTGTCGTACTTGCGGTCATTGTGCTCGGTATCTGGGGCATGTCGGTCAACAACAACCTCGTCGGCGACCGCGAAGAGGTTCGCAAGGCTTGGGCGAATGTCGAAAGCCAGTACCAGCGCCGTTCAGACTTGGTTCCAAACTTGGTGAGCACCGTTCGGGGAGCCGCCAATTTCGAGCAAGAGACGCTCACGGCCGTTGTCGAAGCTCGAAGCAAGGCAACCTCTATCCAGATTAATGCTGACGACCTGAACGATCCTGCAGCCATGCAGCGCTTCCAAGAGGCACAGGGCGAACTAACTGGCTCGCTCAGCCGCCTTCTCGTGGCCGTCGAAGCCTATCCCGAACTGAAGGCAAACGCCAACTTCCGCGACCTTCAGGTGCAGCTTGAGGGCACTGAGAACCGGATCGCCACTGAGCGCAACCGCTACAACGAGGTGGTATCGGGCTATAACACGAAGGTGCAGAAGTTCCCAACTAGCATGATGGCCGGAATGCTGGGATTTAAGGCTTCAGCGTATTTCGAGGCCGATGCGGGCGCCGAGCGTGCTCCTACCGTGAACTTTGATTGACGCTCACAATGACCTTCACCCCCGACGAGGAGCAGCGCATCGAGGCAGCCATCGCAGAGGCTGAGCTGATGACCTCCGGCGAGATCCGCCTCCATGTGGAGGACCATTGCCATGAGGATGCTCTCACCCATGCACGCAAAGCCTTCGACAAGCTCGGAATGCACCGCACCTCAGAGCGCAATGCCGTGATCATCTACGTCGCACTAGTAGATCACCAGATTGCCATATATGGCGACGAGGGAATCCACAGCACAGTAGGTTTAAATTATTGGGCGTCGCTCATCGAAATCGTGACCGGCCATGCACGCCAAGGCGACCTGGTCGCCGGGTTGGTCGAAGCCATTCACGAACTGGGTCGAATCCTTAAAAAATATTACCCCTATCAGGACGGCGACGTCGACGAGCTCGACAACGCCGTCAGCTACGGAAATCGGACGAATTAATTGACGCTATTCACTTCGAATTATCGGCTGAGCACTCTCAACTGGCTTTCAATAACAGCTGTCATGCTGTTGTTGATATCGTCATGGAACGTGCAGGCACAATTATATCCAGCCAAACCGACCGGATTTGTGAACGACGTCGCAGGCCTCTTCGAGTCCGCAGAGGCGCAACGTCTCGAAGCCAAGCTGGGTGCCTACCGCGACACCACCTCAAACGTGATCGTTATTGCGACGCTTGAGAGCCTGCAGGGATCTTCAATAGAGGAGGTGGCGACGTCCATGTTCTCCGAGTGGCGCATGTGGGAGGGCGACCGTCGCAACGGCGTCCTCATCCTGATCGTCCCATCCGAGCGTCGCATCCGAATAGAGGTCGGCTACGGGCTGGAAGGTGCCATTCCCGACATCCTTGCCGGACGCGTGATCAACAACATCATTCAACCGGCATTTCGTGAGGGACGTTTTTATGACGGCCTCGATAGTGCGACTTCGGCACTGATGCAGATGGCCGCCGGCGAATACGAAGCCGTGCCGCAAAAAAGTAGCCGCCCCAAAGGAAACAACGGCGGCATGGTGTTGCTCTTCATCATTATTATCATCATCTACATGGTGATCGAAAATCGAGGTCGCAGATTCAACGACGACGATGATGATGACTATAAAGGCAAAGGCAAGAAGCGTCGCAATAAGAACATCAGCTATGGCGACTGGGATGACTTTGTCCCCCGCCGCAGAGGCGGCGGCATTATCATCGGCGGCGGCGGTTTCGGGGGCTTTGGCGGCGGCGGATTTGGCGGAGGAGGCGGATTCGGAGGCTTCGGCGGAGGTGGTGGATTCGGATCCGGCGGCGGCGGTGCGAGTGGAGGGTGGTAGCGGAAGGACGTAAGACATAGGACGTAAGACGTAGGAAGGAATAGGGATAGGGATAGGGATTGGGATTGGGATTGGGATAGAATAGGGGAAAATATTTTTGAAATTGATGTAAGGAATTGCTTTGGCGATGCTCTAATAAGTATACCTCCAATACAACTCTAATCATCCGGTCCCATGAAAACCAATCCAATTCTGGAGCGGCTTGTAGCTTTCAGCAATGAATTGTATCGCAGATTTGAACCTATTCGAGACTTTAAGCACGAGCAAGCACTTGTTGATCAAATTTCACGATCAAGCTCATCCTCAGCCTTGAATTACTCCGAAGCAATAATTTCAGCATCTGACAGAGACTATGCCAACAAAGTTCGAATTGCTCTCAAAGAAATGAACGAAACGTGCACAACCCTACAGCTATTGGAGCCAAGGGTGAAAAGCGTAGTTGGAAATTTAGATGATTTGAGAAAAGAAGGCGACGAACTTGTTGCCATTTTGTCAACTTGCTGTCGAAAATCAGAAGCAAAATTCAAACAACGACCCTAATACTTCCTAAGTCCTACTTCCTACGTCCTACGTCCTACGTCTTACGTCTTACGTCCTTCTGCTAGCACTCGGTCAAATTCAACGCAAGCCCCCCCTGCGAAGTCTCCTTGTACTTCTTCGACATATCCTTGCCGGTTTCGCGCACGGTATCGATCACCTGGTCGAGCGTGATCTTCTGCTTGGAGTTGTCTCCACTTGTGGCGAGCAAATAGGCATTGTAGGCTTTTACGGCACCCACGGCGTTGCGCTCGATGCAAGGGATCTGCACATAACCGCCCACCGGATCGCAGGTCATACCCAAATGGTGTTCGATGGCGATTTCTGCGGCACATTCTACGTTTGAAATGCGGTGGCTGGCACAGTAGCTCAGCAGGGCCGCCGCCATTCCTGAGGCCGTCCCCACCTCACCCATGCATCCGGCTTCGGCGCCCGAAATGCTGGCATTGTGCTTCATGAGGAAGCCGATTGTCGCCGCGGCAAACATGCCGTCCAAGATCGTGTCGATCGGGTAGTGGAAATGGTGCCTTAGCATGTATAGTACGCCAGGAATCACTCCAGATGCCCCCGATGTTGGCGCTGTGACCACAATATTGCCCGCCGCATTCTCTTCGCTGGCGGCAAGTGCGTATGCATTCAAAAAAATCAAAAATCGATCGGGCGAATCGATCAGCTCCTGTGCCCGACGATACACCACGGGCGACTTCCGGCTCAGGCCGATGGTACCCGGCAACACTCCGTCAGTAGAGATACCACGGGCTACGGCACGGTCCATTGCATCCATGATGCGAAGCATGTCTTCGCGCACGTCCTCCCTCGTCCGGCCTGTGATGGCCACCTCGTTTCGAATGACGAGTTCATGCAATTCCAAATCATGCGCTGTAAGTTGCGCCTTAAGCTCCTTCATGTTCCGGTAAGGATACGGCACGTCACCTTTGTTGTCCGTCTCCATGCCGTCCCATTGAATGAATCCACCACCTACAGAGTAGTACCGTTGTGTCGCTATCAGCTCGTCACCACCAAACGCATTGAGCACCATCGTGTTGCTGAAATCATAGTCGTGCACAACATCATCAAAGATGATGCTTTGGGCCGAAATGGTAACCCTGCTCCCATCCAAAGGGAGCAGATAGTGGGCATCATTGTCGAGCAGAGTCATGAACTCGTCGGGCTCGGTTTCTTCAGGAGTCCAATCCAAGAGACCGGCAATGACCGCACGGTCAGTCCCGTGTCCCTTCCCGGTGGCCGAAAGTGACCCATAGAGACGAACTTCGATGCGGTCGATACGGCCACGATCGTCCGAAGGCAACACCTGTAGCATATTCAGAAAATGGCGCCCGATCCGCATCGGACCAATGGTGTGAGAGCTCGACGGACCCGGACCTATCTTGAAAAGGTCAAATACCGATGTTGTGATGATACTCATAGTGGAAAGCGCTTTTTTGTACACCTCAAATGTACGGAGGAATCACGACTTTTCGAGTCATTTCACACTGCTTTAGCAAGCACCATCCCAAGCAATACGGCGAGGATGCCTAACACGACGCTACCTGCAGTGTACAGACCAAAGACGAGATACCGTGAAGTCTCTAGCAGTGCGAGATTCTCGATCGCAAAGGTCGAAAAAGTGGTGAACCCACCGCAGAAACCGGCCGTAAGGAAAACCCGCCACTCAGGCGTGAGCCATTCGTGCCGCTCCGATAGGCCGTAAAAGATCCCGATCAAGAGGCAACCGATCACATTCACGGCAAAGGTGCCGAACGGAAATGCGTCTGGATAATGCTCCGTGAAATATTCCGACAACAGATAGCGGGCCATGCTGCCCAGCATCCCCCCGAAACCGATCAAAGCCAAGGTCTTGTAGATCATACATCCAAAGTATCGGATTTCAGCCATTATTGCCACTATGAAGCAGATTGATGCAAAATGCCGATACCGATACCGATACTTCCCAATTGGAAATGTGGCCTAAAATGCTAACTTCCACGAATCCTGACATCAAATTACAACCAATGGTAACGTGGAAAGGGGTCTTCCCCGCCATCACCACAAAATTCACGGCATCTGACGATCTCGACCTGCCCCTGTTCGAGAAAAATATTGATGCCCAACTTGCTGCAGGCATCTCGGGGATCGTGCTTGGAGGCACGCTTGGAGAGGCAAGTGTCCTCACGGAGGCTGAAAAGTCCGAACTCTTGCAGGTGACCCTAAACATCTGCTCAGGGAGGATTCCCGTAATCCTCAACATCGCCGAAGGTAGCACCCGCGAAGCTGTTACCAAGGCAAAAGCAGCCGAACAGCAGGGCGCCGACGGGCTCATGCTGCTACCACCGATGCGCTACAAGGCCGACGATCGCGAGACTGTGACCTTTTTCAAGACGATTGCCGGATCAACAGGTCTGCCGATCATGATCTACAACAATCCAATTGACTACCGCATCGAGGTCACGCTCGATATGTTCGAGCAACTGGCCGAAATCCCCAACATTCAGGCCATCAAAGAGTCGACTCGGGATGTCACGAACGTTACACGTCTCATCAACCGCTTCGGAGATCGATATAAGATCCTCTGTGGCGTCGACACCCTCACCGTCGAGGAACTCATGCTCGGTGCCGACGGACTCGTGGCAGGTCTTGTCTGCGCCTTCCCGGCAGAGACGGTCCACCTGTTCAACCTCGTGAAATCAGGCAAGATCGACGATGCCCTAAAACTGTACCGATGGTTCATGCCATTGCTGGAGCTCGACATCCACCCCAAATTGGTGCAGTATATTAAGCTCGCCGAACAGGAAGTCGGGCTCGGCTCGGAGCATGTGCGTCCACCGCGATTGCCGCTGATCGGCGAAGCACGCGAACGCATCCTCGCTACCATCCGTGAGGGTGTCCGAACCAGACCAAATTTAATCTGATGATGACATCGCCATTTCCGGACATCACCTTGGCCGAGGCGTTTCTCTCGGCCGCTCAGGACGCCTTTCAAACATACCGTAAGACTTCTGGACGCCAGCGAGCCTCCTTTCTTCGTTCCATCGCACATGAGATCGAGGATCTGGGGGATGTCCTGATCGAGACCGCCTCCCGAGAGAGTCGTCTGCCTGCTGTGCGTATCACCGGCGAGCGTGGACGCACGACATCACAGTTGCGAATGTTCGCCGACTTGCTGGATGAAGGTTCGTGGGTAGACGCCCGCATCGACACCGCCATCCCAGGCCGTAGCCCTATGCCAAAGCCCGACATCCGAAAGATGCTCTTGCCGTTGGGTCCTGTGGTGGTATTCGGAGCGTCAAATTTCCCGCTTGCCTTTTCGACCGCCGGTGGCGACACCGCCAGCGCCCTCGCCGCAGGATGCCCCGTCATCGTAAAAGCACACCCCGCCCATCCGGATACCTCGGCTTTGGTCGCCGTAGCCATCTCCCGTGCTGTGGGCACAAATGGCCTCCCTACCGGCACCTTCCAACACGCCATCGGCGACATCCCCCTTGGGCAGGCACTCGTTGCCCACCCGCTCACCCGCGCGGTCGGATTCACCGGATCGTTACACGCAGGAACCGCCCTGCTCGACATCGCCCACCGGCGGCCGGAGCCCATACCCGTCTTCGCCGAAATGGGCAGCGTGAACCCAACGGTGGTCCTGCCAGGAGCCCTTCGCGAAAACGGAGCCTCCATAGCCGCCACAATGGCTGGTTCCATCACTCAAGGTGTTGGACAATTTTGCACCAACCCTGGGTTGATATTTGTTGTTGAAACAACCCATTTAAGCACATTTGTCGACGGCCTTGCTTCATCGATTTCGTCCACCGCACCCGCTCCAATGCTCACCGATGGCATAGCCGACAACTTCAACAACAAGCTATCCGATCAACTGCGCATCAAAGGTGTCGACGTTTTGGCATCTAACCCTGATGCACCTCCCGGCCATGGACATCCCGTCGTAGCTCGGGTGTCGGCCGCTGATTTCGTGGCAAATCCATCACTGGCCGAAGAGGTATTTGGACCCTTCTCCCTTTTGGTGGTATGTAAAGATCTCGATGAGCTCCTGAGGGCCGTCAAATCCCTTAGCGGGCAACTTACCGCAAGCCTGTGGGCTTCGGATAGTGAACTCGGCGACAATACCGACCTATTCGACGCCTTAAGTGCGAGGGTTGGAAGGATGATTATCAACGGAGCGCCAACCGGAGTAGAAGTGTGCCACTCGATGCACCATGGCGGACCCTTCCCCGCCACCACCGATTCCCGCTTCACCTCGGTCGGAACCGACGCGATCAAGCGGTTTGTGCGTCCAATAACGTTCCAAAACACACCGGAATCACTACTGCCAGTCGAATTGCTCAACAGCAACCCGCTCGGAATCCTGCGCCTCGTCAACGGATCCATCACCCGCGAACCCATCCATTCGTGACCCATGAGCAGCTCCAAGACCTTCTTTTGCATCGACGCCCACACCTGTGGCAACCCGGTACGGGTCGTAGCTGGCGGTGGACCCAACCTCGACGGAAACTCCATGAGCGAACGTCGGCAACATTTTCTTGCTGAGTACGATTGGATCCGAAAAGGGCTCATGTTCGAGCCACGCGGACACGACATGATGAGCGGCAGCATCCTTTATCCGCCAGTCGATTCGGCCAACGACGCGGGTGTGCTCTTCATCGAGACCAGCGGCTGCCTGCCCATGTGCGGGCACGGAACCATCGGGACCGTAACCGTCGCCATTGAGCATGGCCTTATCACGCCCAAAACCGAGGGGGTCCTAAATCTTGAAGTACCTGCTGGATTGGTACGTATTACATACACTCGCGAAGGCAACAAGGTGAAATCGGTGCGCATCCGCAACGTGGTTTCCTGGCTCGAGGCAACCGACCTGAGTGTCGATTGTCCCGGTTTGGGCGAAATAACCTTCGACATGGCATACGGAGGCAACTTCTACGCGATCGTCGATCCACAGCCTAACTTCCCGGGGTTGGAACATTTCACGGCCGACAAGCTCATCGGTTGGAGCCGCGACCTCAGACCCGCCATTAACGCCAAATACACCTTCACCCACCCTGAGAATCCTACCATCGGCACCTGCAGCCACATCCAGTGGACGGGCGCAGTGATCGATCCGACCTCCACCGCCCGAAATGCCGTCTTCTATGGAGACAAAGCCATCGACCGCTCGCCTTGCGGCACCGGAACCAGCGCACGGTTGGCGCAATGGCACGGACGTAGACGCCTACAAAAGGGCGAGGAGTTCATTCATGAGAGCATCATAGGCTCGAAATTCGTAGGACGCATCGAAGAGGTCGTCGATTTTCACGGCAAAGCGGCCATCATACCGAGCATTGAGGGTTGGGCGCGAATCTATGGCCTGAACACGATCACGATCGATCCCGACGATGATCCATACGCACACGGATTTCAAGTAATCTGATCGATCTATGAAACGCATCGGCATCATTGGCGGCGGCATCATCGGCCTGTTTGCCGCCTACTACCTGCATGCAAAAGGTCACAAGGTCACCATATTTGAGCAATCGCACGGGATCCAAGGCACATCGACAGGCAACGCCGGCATGATCGTGCCGAGTCACATCATTCCATTGGCGGCCCCTGGAATGATTGCCAAAGGCATCCGATGGATGTTCGACTCCAAATCGCCCTTTTACATCAAGCCGAGCCTGGACCCCGATCTACTGCGATGGGGGTACATGTTTTACAAAAGCTCAGCGGCAAAAACGGTGGACAGCAACATTCTGGCCCTGCGTGACATCAACCTCCTAAGCAGAAGGCTGTATCAGGATTTGGAAATGTCCAATGCCTTCGATTTTGGGTTCCAAGGGCACGGTATCATCATGCTGTACCAGTCAGCGGTTGCCGAGCACGAGGAATTGGAGGCCGCGGAGATCGCCAACAGGGTCGGGGTTGAAGCTCGCGTGCTGTCGAGATCTGAAATCGTCGAATTGAACCCTGGGATCGCCATCAATGCCCGAGGGGCAGTTTATTACCCAAATGACGCACACATGCAGCCGATCATCCTAGTTCGGAGACTGTCAGATTGGTTAGTCGGCCAGGGAGTCGAAATCATGCCAAACAGGAGCGTGTCGTCTATCCATGTGCACAACGGCATGATCAAACATGTCGACGTAGGAGGCGATATTCATCCTTTTGATGAGGTCGTGCTTGCCGCTGGTTCGTGGTCACCTTCACTTGCGAATAAGCTCAGCCTGAAACTGCCAATGCAGGCCGGAAAAGGATACAGCATCGATTATGATGAGCTTGAGAACATGCCCAAAATACCCTCCATCTTGGTTGAGGCGAAGGTTGCGGTCACACCGATGGGCAATACATTACGCGTTGCAGGCACATTGGAAATTGGCGGGATCAACCATAGGATCAACATGAATCGGGTAAAGGGTATCGTGGAATCCTTGCCACGCTTTTACCCTGACTTATCCGTCAATGTACCTCGTCCTGAACAGGTGTGGAGCGGCTTACGTCCCTGCTCGCCCGACGGACTCCCATACATCGGCCGCAGCGCACGAATCAGCAATTTGATTGTAGCCACCGGTCACGCCATGATGGGTGTCAGCTTGGCGCCGGCAACGGGTTTGCTGGTGTCTGAACTTGTGGATGGGGTACCCACAAACATCGACATCAGCCGCTTTCGGGTCGAACGGTTCCAGTAGGTTTGTACTTCACGCATTCTCATACGCCATCCGCAGCCAACCGATCACCTCGACATCGACATCCTCAACGCTGGCGACATTGATCTTATGCGAGCACATCGCGTTAGATGCCGTGTTGGCTTCAAGCCGTCCCTGTGCAGTATGACCCTTTAAGTTTATTCCAATTTCGAAGCGAGACTTAGTCGCTGGTGTCAGCATGGCGAACTGCTTGCTTCGGCGCAGGCTCACATAGGCATTCTTAGGTGCGATCTCCGCATCTGGACCAAATGATGAAATCTGGGACATCAATGCATCGTATATCGGCTTGAGATGCTCCTTGCCTTTATACTGCCCCACAATGAGATCATCCTGGTTCTCGGCGGATCCCGCATCCGACCCCTTAGCCTTGTGCGCGATCAAGTTGGCGTAGCCATGCGTCAACCCGTGTTCACCTTTCAGAAAGGCCATGATATCGCCGTGCTTCGCAAACGCTTGCGACTGAACGAGTGCTATCCATTCCTCCAAGCTTTTGCCTGTGTTCTTATGCAGATTCTCGATCATGGTAAGTGTCGCCTGATCCATAACCTTACTCCTTTAAACTCAGCGCACCAGATGGGCAACGTCTTACAGTAGCTGCAATCTGCTCCGACGTTGCATTCTCCATTTGAATCCATGGCCGCTCCTTCGGACGGAAAACATCCTCCAAATTTCGGGCACACACCCCCGAATGTATGCACAATCCAGACTGCCAAATCACCGTGATTTCGCCGTTGGTGTATTCTTTACGCAAGTTGCTTTTATCCATGACTTTACACTTTAAGTACGTCGTTTAAATCTGAATTCTTACGAAAAACGCTTGCAGCAAACGGACAATACGATATGATTTGATGATCTAAAAGATCAGTGGTCACAATTTCTCGGTCACATCTCTTCTTCGAGATCATAATACATCGTCAGCTCCACCTCGACGGTCTCGCTGTGCTTGAGCGCACGCGGTTTGCGCAGCCATACCGTGGCTTCGAGCACCTCCTCAAAATGGTCGCCGACCATGATCAGGATGGCGTGAGCCAAAACCTCAAGATAGTCGGTATGTTCACTCTCCACCAATTCCTTTACCATCCTCTCCACACTGGTGTAGTCGATAATGGTCCCCTCACCTGCCTGCAGATCCTCAAGATCAAACCCATAGTGGATTTCTAGGTCGATAAACAGAGGTTGTCGCTCGGTCTTCTCGTGATCATAAATTCCGACAAGGGCACTGGTCTCAAGGTTCTTGATGCGAATAATCATAGTGGATGTGCTTTTTGGATTGAGTTATGGATGGCATGAGGTCTTCGCCAGTTATCAGGCGTGCCCCCCGTTTGCGGGTAAAATAGTTGGATCCCCACTGAAAGAACACCAAAACTTTGTTGTCGAATCCCACCAGATACATGATGTGGATCAAAATCCAGACTAACCAGGCTGCAAATCCCCCAAAGCGTGCAAAGCCAAGGTCAGCGACTGCTGCGTTGCGGCCAATTACGGCAAGGCTCCCCTTGTCTTTATAACGAAATGGTGCCGTTTCCCTGCCCATCATTCGGTTGAGCACGACATTGGCTGCATGGCGCCCCATCTGCATGGCTGCTGGTGCGACGCCGGGCACCAGTTTGCCGTCGGGCATCTCCACACTGGCCAGATCGCCCAACACAAAGATGTCGGGATATCCCGGAACCGTCAGGTCCGGAAGCACCCTCACCCGCCCGACCCTGTCCAACGGCACCCCAGTACCATCTGCCAACGCCTTCCCCAACGGAGACGCCTTGACGCCAGCCGCCCAAAGCACAGTGCGTGCCTCCAAGATACGCTCGTCGCCACCCTTGGTGAATACGACCTGGTCTCCGTCAATGTGTGTCACCCTCGCATTGGTCATGATCTCCACATTCAGATGCCGCAACGACCTGCCTGCACGCTCCGACAAGCTGGGCACAAAAGGTGGAAGGATCCTGTCGGCCCCCTCAAATAGGACTATTCGTGCACTTCGAGGATCGATGTTCCGAAAGTCGTCCTTCATCGTGGTGTTGGCCAACTCCGCGATGGCACCAGCAAGCTCGACGCCCGTCGGACCCGCACCCACAACGGCAAAGGTCAACCAAGATCGTCGCAATTCAGGGTCGGTTTCTCTCTCGGCCGACTCGAATGCCAAAAGGATCCTCCGCCGCATTTCAGTGGCATCTTCTATGGTCTTCAGCCCTGGGGCCAACCTGGCCCAATCCGTGTTGCCAAAATAGTCGTGCGTTACGCCCGTCGCAACAATGAGCGTGTCGTAAGGGACCTCGCCGTCAGCGAGCACCACCTTCCGTTGAACGGGATCAAATCCGACGATCTCCGCAGTGATCACATGTGCGTTAGGATTTCGCTTCAGAATGGCACGCAAAGGCGATGCTATGTCGCCTGGAGACAAACCTCCCGTTGCAACCTGATATAACAGCGGCTGAAAAAGATGGAAATTCCTGCGGTCGATCACGGTTAGGTGGACACCCTTACCAAACGACTGCGCTGCGTACAGCCCCGCAAAACCACCTCCAGCAATTACAACTCGATGCATGACATACTCCTGTTTAATGCTGCATTGTACGATGTATTCACCAGATTGTTGTCCTGATTGTGCATCGATTAAAAAAAAAGCAGGCCCCATGTCAAGGGACCTGCTCAAAACCCAAATTTTTGCAAATGGGATTATTGTGTCGTCGTTGTCGATTCTGTCAAAATGTCTTAAATAAGCGCGATAAGAATTGTTCGCAGTTCAAAAAGCGTAACAATTTCTTACCGTAAGGGGAAAATACCCCATTTTGGTGATGTTATGCTATCGCATGATGATGCGATCTAGAGCGAGAAGCGAGAAGCGAGAAGCGAGAA
>CAYWCV010000056.1:0-14291 GCA_964456845.1 uncultured Chitinophagales bacterium
CCAGGCATCCGGCAGGTGATCGACAAGATCGTCCAGGTGTCGAAGACCGACATCAGCGTGCTCCTGCAGGGCGAGAGCGGCGTTGGTAAAGATGTCGTTGCACGTGCGATACATGGCCTGAGCCACCGCAAGCACAAGCCGATCGTGATCGTGAACTGCGGGGCCATCCCCGAGGGCATCATCGAGAGCGAGCTGTTCGGCCATGAGAAAGGCTCGTTCACCGGCGCCCACGAAACGCGTCAGGGCTACTTCGAGAAGGCCAACGGCGGCACCATCTTCCTTGACGAAATCGCCGACACCCCGAAGCACATCCAGGTAAAGCTGTTACGGGTGCTTGAGTCGGGCGAGTTCTTCCGCGTCGGTTCGGCCGATGTGCGTAAATCGGATGTGCGTGTAGTGGCGGCATCCAACAAAGATCTGATCGACAGCGTGGCGGCGGGCAGTTTCCGCGAGGACCTCTACTATCGCCTGAACACCGTTACCATCCGCATACCGCCGCTGCGTGAACGTCAGGAGGACATTCTCCCCATCTTCCGGAAGTTCGTGCAGGAATTCTCCATTAAGTACGACTCCGTGTTTCAGGGATTCTCCGACGAGGCACGCTCATTGCTGGTGGCCTATCGCTGGCCGGGAAACATCCGCGAGCTGCGCAATGTGGCCGAGCAGCTGGTCGTGCTCGAGAAGTCGAAATTCATCACCCCCGAAATCCTGTCCAGATACCTGTCGGGCCGTCAGAAGCAAGGGATGACCGACAACCTGCCGGCACTGCATGGTGCGCCGACCGGACAGGCTCCGCCGAATTTCGGGCAGCCCGACTCTCAAGGCGACTGGATCTGGCGCACCCTCATCGAGATGCGCCACGAAATCCGCGAGCTCCGGCAGATGGTGGCCACGCTGCTCATGGCGCAGCAGGGAGCCCCGGCTGGGCGTCCAACGTTGGCCCTGCCGCCGTCAACCCCGTCGTGGGAAAGCGAGTTGCCCATCCACCACATGAAGGATGTTCCCCTCGGCGTGCAGGGCATCCCCGATGCCGAGGTGAGTGCCGGCGACCGAGACAACGGCAATGTTGTGCCCATCGTGACCGACGGCGCCATCCCCAGCCTTGAGGAGGCCGAGCGCCAGCTCATCGAGCGCGCCCTCGAGCAGTTCGACGGCAACCGCCGCAAGGCCGCAGAGGCACTGGGCATCAGCGAGCGGACGCTGTATCGCAAGATTGAGCAGTACGGAGTGTGAGAAGGGCAATCATTAGCAAGAATTATCAATGACTAACAATGATTATCAGGCATTAGCAAGAATTATCAATGACTAACAATGATTATCAGGCATTAACAGTTAATTTCGAGCTTGATTCATTGACTAGAACTAGATACAGACGTCTTATTATTGATAGTCATTGATAGTCACTGGTAATAATTGTTAATTATTGATAATGATTCAGTCGCGTTTTTTAGTGTTCGCTCTCATATTCACGCTCCTAACCTGCGCGACTGCGTGTTTTCGCTATTCGACCACGGGTACGTCGATTCCGGCCGACGTGAACACGATCTACATCCCCTTCTTTCCCGATAACTCCAGCGGCGGCATCTCGAATCTGAACGAGCTCATGTATCAGGCTTTGGTCGACCGCTTCACACGCCGCAGCCGATTACAGCTAGCCGACAACCCGGAATCGGCCGACATCGTGCTCGACGGTGCCATCCAAAGCTACAGTAACCGTCCGTTCAGCATCGGTGCCGACCAGGCCGCCCGCTTAAATCGCGTTGAGGTCGTGATTCGTGCCAGCTACCGCTACACCCGCGACCAGCAGCCCCTATGGGATCGCTCCTTCACCGGCTTCAGCGAATACGATCCTACGACCAACGCCCTTGAGGGCGAATCCACCGCCGCCCGTGCTGCTGTCGAGAACTTGGCAAATACGATCTTTCAGGAATCGGTCGGGAAGTGGTGAGTCGGGGATCGGGTAAGAAGGTTGTTCAAAGGCTCCTAATAATGACGCAGCTTGTAGTAATTCTCCCTCTTCACTACATTCCGATTCCATCGGTAACCTAAGCTCCACTCATATGCTTCGTTCTGTCGTCCTGTTTGTCGCCCTGCTGATCGCAGGCACCCAAACCTTCGCCCAAGGCACCCGCATCCTGCGCATGCCCACCGGCTCACAGTCGCATATCGTGTTCGTGCACTCGAACGACCTCTGGGTCGTGGCACGCGACGGTGGCGATGCGCGTCGTCTCACTACGGCTATCGGTGCTGAGGTGAACCCTCGATTGTCGCCCGACGGCAAGACCGTGGCCTTCACGGGCCAGTACGACGGCAACATGGATGTGTACACGGTACCTATCGAGGGTGGACAACCCCAGCGACTTACCTGGCATCCGGGTCCGGATATGGTCACCGGATGGACCCCCGACGGCAAGAACGTGATCTTTACGTCGACCCGCGAAGGACACCCTACCGCCACCGTCAAGTTTTTCCAAGTTTCGACTACGGGCGGCACTCCGACGGCCCTCGTGGTGCCCCAGGCTTCGATGGGCGACATGTCGCCCGACGGCAACTGGATGGCCTACCAGCCAAACACGTTCTGGGATCCCGAGTGGAGGAATTACCGCGGTGGACAGGCGCAGCCCATCTTCGTGCTCAACCTGCGCAACTATGAGCTCAAGCGCACCCGCCAGGCCGACAATGAGCGCCATGTGAATCCGATCTGGTTCGGCAACAAGGTGTATCACCTCAGCGAGCGTGATTTCGCGAACAACATTTGGTCGTTCGATCCACAGACCGGCACCGAAGAACAGGTCACCTTCCATAGGGATTTCGACGCAAAGAACCTTGCCAAGGCCGGCGATCGGATTGTGTATGAACAAGGTGGCTATTTGCACCTGCTCGATCCGGCCACCAAACAGTCGAAACAGCTTGTGATCAACGTTCGAGGCGACCTGAACTGGGCCCGTGATCGCTGGCTCGATGCTCCAGCTGCACAGTTACTCAACGCCAAGCTGTCACCGACCGGCAAGCGAGCGATCTTTGAATTCCGTGGTGAAATCATCAGCGTTCCGAAGGAGAATGGCGACTGGCGTAACCTCACCCAAAGCTCGGGTGCCGCCGACCGCTACCCGATCTGGTCGCCCGACGGTGCATCCATCGCCTGGTTCTCCGATGCCGACGGCGAGTATAACCTGATGGTTGCCGACCAAAGCGGACTCACGGCACCTCGCAAGATCACACTGCCACACAAGAAGCACTACTTTCGACCCGATTGGTCGCCCGACGGCAAGTTCATAGCCTATACCGACACCGACTACCGCCTCTGGATTGTGGAACTCGCAACCGGTGCCACCACAAAGGTCGATGCCGACGGCGTGGCCCATCCCAACCGGACCATGAACCCGGTATGGTCGCCCGACAGCAAATGGATCGCCTATCCAAAGCTGCTGACGTCCGAGTTTAAAGCCCTGCACGTCTATTCGCTCGACCAGAAGAAGACGTTCCAGGTAACCGATGGCATGGCAGATGTGATTAGTCCACAATGGGACGAAAGTGGCAAGTACCTCTACTTTCTGGCCAGCACGGATTTCGGCCGCAGCAGCGGATGGCTCGACATGAGTTCGTACGACAGCCCGGTGTCGAGAGGTGTCTATATGGCCATCCTTTCGAATTCAACACCATCCCCTCTCCTACCGACCAGCGACGAAGAGCCGGTTAAGACTGAAGAGAAAAAGGAAGCATCCGCCAAATCGGATGTTGTTGTATCGATCGATTTCGACGGTTTGCACAACCGCATCTTGGCAATCGACATGCCCGTCCGCGATTATTCAGCCATCGAGCCCGGTCCTGATGGGCAATTCTTCGTGCTCGAAAACGCCCCAGGTGTACAGGGATCGGTAGTCCATCGATATAGCCTCAAAGACCGCAAAGCAACCGAATACATGCGTGGTTTGGCGTACATGACCGTATCGCACGACCGTAAGAACGTGCTGTACCGTGCCGGAACCACTTGGGGTATCGTCGGATCAGGCGGTGCGCCAAAAGTGGGCGACGGACGCATCGATACTGGCTCGATTCGCATGAAACTGAGTCCACGCGAGGAGTGGGAACAGATCTTCAAAGAGGGATGGCGGAACATGCGTGACTTCCTGTACGTTGACAATCAGCACGGTGCACCCTGGGATGATGTGTACAAGTGGTACCATCCGTGGCTTGAGCATGTGCATCACCGCAGCGACCTGTCGTATCTGCTCGACATCGTGAGCGGCGAGATTGCCGTTGGTCACTCCTACGTGCGCGGTGGCGATGAGCCGAACGTCGAGAACATACCTGGTGGACTTCTAGGTGCCGATTACGAAATCTCAAACAACCGTTTTCGCATCAAGAGGATTTTCACTGGCGAGAATTGGAACCCCGATCTACGTGCTCCACTTGCTTCTCCTGGCATCGATGTGAGCGTTGGCGACTACATTCTCGAGGTGAACGGCAAGCCGCTCACCGCCGATATGAATATGTACAGTCTGTTTGAGGCGACTTCCAACCGACAAACGGTCTTGCGCGTGAATAATCGTCCGTCAGCCGAGGGTTCGCGTCTTGTGACGGTTGTGCCCATTGCCAACGAGGCAGGCTTGCGTTCGCGTGCATGGGTCGAGGGGAATGTCCGCAAGGTGGATGAGCTGTCTGGCGGCAAGTTGGCCTATGTATGGGTACCAAATACCGGTCAAGGTGGATACACCTACTTCAACCGTTATTATTTCAGCCAGCAAGACAAAAAAGGCGCCGTCATCGACGAGCGCAACAACGGTGGCGGATCGGCCGCAGATTACATCATCGACGTGCTGGCGCGTCCGCTCATTGGTTATTTTAACAACCGTACGGAGTCGCGTCGTCCGTCTACATCGCCCATCGCCGGCATTTGGGGACCCAAGGTCATGATCATCAACGAAATGGCCGGCTCCGGCGGCGACCTGATGCCCTACATGTTCCGCGAGCGCAAGATTGGTCCTCTCATCGGCACCAAAACCTGGGGTGGATTGGTTGGCACCTGGGATACACCCCGCTACCTCGACGGCGGCAGCATGGTGGCACCGCGTGGCGGCTTCATCGACATCAACGGCAACTGGGCCGTCGAAGCCGAGGGAGTTGCCCCCGACATCGAGGTGTTTCAGCACCCCGCAGAGGTGATCAAAGGTCGAGATCCGCAACTCGAGGCATCCGTCAAGGAGGCACTTCGTCTGCTCGAAACCCAGGAGGTCAAACTCAAGCCTGAACCTGCACCGCCGGTGAGGTGGAGACGGCCGGGTCAGTGATCGGGGATCGGAAAAAATTGTGGGAGTGGTGGTTTACAACAACAGCAAACATCAAATTTAAACTACTACTCTCATGAATACTCATCACAATCCTGATGCATGGAAACGATCCATTCAGTTAGTGACGGACGTTTATATCACAACCCAAGCCTTCCCATCTGAGGAAAGGTTTGGGTTAACATCGCAAATTCGGCGTTGTGCTGTGTCCGTACCTTCAAGTATTGCAGAAGGTGCAGCAAGAAAAAATTCAAATGAATATGCCCATTTTTTGCGACCTACCCGATCCCCGATCCCTGATCCCTGATCACTGCACAGGCAGCTTCACCTTCGTGCCCCTCGGGATCACCGTGTCCAAGCCCACCTGGTTGATGATGGCGAACTCCTCGGCCTTCATGTTCATCGGGATGGGGTTGGGCAGGAGGTCTGAGAATTTGGTGTCGCGGTCGAGCGTGCGAACCTGCAGACGCACCGGCTTAATGGCCAGAATGCGGTTGTCGGAAAGTTGGCGAAATCCTTTGGCAACATTGTCGAACAGCGGTTGGTAAGTGCCATATGACGCGGCATCCGTGTAACCTACAAAACGGTATGTATTGCCTTCGTAGGTTAAGCCAAAGATGCTGAACCGGTACTGTTTGCCATCCTGTGTAGATGCCTCGGTCACCATCTGGTAACCCGTCAATCCGTTGATGTTCAGCGGACCTGCACTCACCTGTGTCATGCCCTCGCTCTTGCCGAACTCTTCGACGGCACCCTGAGGCGTTTTGCCGGATGCCAGCTGCATTACCATGATGGCCTTCTGGTCTTTTTCGACAAGGTACACCTGCGTGGCTTCATTTACGGTCATCCAGCCGGAAGGTACAGGGAACATGAATTTCAGATCAGGATGGTAGAAATTGCCGTTCTCCACAAAGCCTTCGCGCGGATTCTCGCCGACAATCATGTTATTCACGATGTTCAAGTAATCGCCCTCTCCGACCCTTTCTAGTGTCATACCCTTATTTACCCATTCGGCAGCCATCCGCTTAATGGCCTGCTCACGGTCGCCCGGATCAGGGTGAGATGATAAGTGCGACGGTAGTCCAGCACCTGCCGCTTCAGACATCCGCTTAAGCGATACAAAAAACTCGGATCCCTCAGAAGCCTTATAGCCAGACATTGCTGAGTACTCAACACCAAGTTTGTCGGATTCACGCTCATGGTCACGGCTGTAACGCAAAAAAAGAAGCTGTGCAGCTTGGCCACCAATTCCTAGAAGATCCCCGGCCGGTACTCCGAAGAGCTGCTCGCCGAGCACTGCCCCGCCAATGAGCGCAATCTGGCCTGCCTGCTGCTCGAACGCACGTTGAGAGGCGTGGCGTGCGGCAACGTGGCCAATCTCGTGTCCGATCACAACGGCCAGCTGCGCCTCGTTATTTAAGTGGGTCATAAGTCCACGCGTCACATATACATAGCCCCCAGGCAATGCGAATGCATTCACAACCGGACTGTTCAATACCCGAAACGTAAATGGAGTGTTTCTAAACTCCGCACTCACATCGGGCCGGCGCATGTGGCTCTCGGCCAATACCTTCTCGGACACCCGTGTAACGTACTCGGTTACCTTGGGATCGTCGTAAATACCATACTGAGTGATGATCTGAGCGTCGGCCTCCTTGCCAATCTGGAGCTCCTGTTGCCAGGTGTAGCCCAATGCACGACGATTGCCTGTGACGGGGTTCTCCTGGATCGTCATACATGCTGGTACGATGTACGCAAACGTCCCGGCGATCAAAAACAGCAATATCTTTTTCATAGCCTTATATCATTGATTTCTTTATAAAGTAATGTACTGAAATTTGTGCCTTACGGTTCCTGAGGTCGTCATCTAATCTCACGGTACCATGAAGTATTGGCCTAAAATTCCACCCAGTCGACCCGATCGGCTGGCTCCGACACCAGGCGCATGCGCATGCGAGCGACGATGAATCCGCGCTCGTCTTCAATGTCGACCCTCCAAAGCCCATGAGTTAGTGCCGACTTTTGGCTGACACCCCTGTACCCGCCATCACGACCGCCAATTGCCCTGTAATTTATCCTGTCGACGCTTTCCCACGAGTCCGTGCGATCATTGAATCGTTGCCAGTGGTGCACAATGCCAAACTCCATTCCAGTGGGCGCAAAAACGGAAGCAAAAACATAGACGGTTCTGTTCGCGTCGAATGGAACCGTCTCTTCCCAAAATCGGATTTTATTCATGATACCCATGTCAGCCTCCTGCATGTTGTAGCCGTTGGCAGTGCGCTCAAAACCGATATAGGCGCCCAACTCTTTCGCGGCCAATGGGATCGGTGGTATCAAATTGAGGAAGTATAATATCAGGATTCCGGCGTAGACGCTCCCCGAGGCCATCCAGAGCCGCTTTCGGCTAAACTCCACTTCGGCATTGGTGATCTTCACCAACATGGCAATCAACACCATGACAAGGAGCAAGCTTGCGAGCCCGCTGCCCAGAAAAACCAGCATCCCCATCTTTTTGATGAGCACCGGTATCAGGTAAATGAAATAGCTGAAGGCGGCAATCGTAAACAATGCCGTCTGCAGATACACGTTACCCAACCTTCGTGGCAGGAACTCATTTGCGATGAGCAATACGATCATCAATAGGATGAAGAACAATGTCGACGATATGGTCGTGCTCCTGAAATAATACACGACATAGCTGCTGAATAGACCCCCAAGGAAGAACTGGACGGCATAATTCCAGATCGCGGGATACTTCTGTAGGAATGCATGCTGAATCTTTCGGGTCGACAGACCATGCGACACCACCAAGCTGACACCGGCCATCAGCAAATACGATCCCAAAATGAGGTTGTCGACGGGGTTGTCGATTCTGTTCAATGTGAACACATCCCATAAAAAACCGGCCACAAAGATGAGTACCGGTGTGAATTTTGAGTTTTTGAGATCCATTGGAACAAAATTACGCATTAAAGCACCCGGTTATCATCAGATTTTTTGAATTCATGCGTAAGGAATTGCTTTGGCGTGTATCTATAGGTAAAGAGCCACCTTCTAAGACGAAAATCATGCCAGGAATTTACGACCATATTTACGTGCACATCATCTTCTCCGTTAAAAATTCGGCGTCCACCATTCGAAGGGAATGGCGCCAGCCCATGCAACGCACGTTTGCCGCCATTCTCACGGTCTACGGTCACCAGATGGTCGCTTCAGCCGTGATGCACGATCACGTGCACCTTCTTGTGCGCCAGCATCCACGAATGCTTCTGAACACGATGTTGGCAAGGCTTAAAAAAGACTCCGTTCAATGGCTTCGGGAGCTAGACCCTGAACATGCGAATGCATTTCGGTGGCAGAAGGGGTATGCCGCCTTCAGTGTGAGCCGGTCCCGGACCGGGCTCGTTCGCCGTTATCTTGCCCATCAGGAATCCTACCACATGCGAACGAACTTGAAGCAGGAGATGGAGTCGCTGTTGGAGCAACGATGGGATGAGGCCGACATCGAGCACGAAACTGCCGTTAGGTCGGTCTCGATCGTGGCGGACCCATCCGATGCCATGTTGCCGAGATAAGTTACCGCAGGATGCTCAGGTAGCTGATACTGCCGTCCTTACGCTTAACAGTGAGCAGCACACGACCATTCTCGCGCAGCGATCTGCGCATCGTCTCGTCGAGCTCGTCCAGGCTGCCTACAAGCGATCCATTCACTTCCACAATCTGGTCGTCGACTTGCAAGCCTGCCCTGGAAGCCCGAGAATCGTCGTCGACTCGAGTCACAACAAGATCTGACTGGCTGTAGTCAAGTTGATTGCTGAGTTCGGTGGCCCGAAACCCGACCCTGAATTCCATTTCGCGAAGCACTGGCGACTCCTCTTCCGGCAGGATCTGGAGCGGTTCAGGCTCAGCGCCTCTGAGCAGCTCCCTCACGCTCTCGTCATCCCGGCCTACAAGCGTGACGCTCATGAGTTTCTCCTCACCACGGCTCCATATACGCAAATTGACATCATCTCCTGGGCGCACCATGGCTATTCTGGCTTGCAGCTCATGCGACTCGTTTACTTGCTGGCCGTTAACCTCGAGAATGACGTCGGTGACCTTAAGGCCCGCCCTGTCGGCCGATCCATTCCGAACTACCCTGCTCACCTCGACACCTCTTGCATTGCTCATGCCCAATAGACGGGCACGGTCGAAGGTGAGCGACTGGATTTCGACGCCGAGGTATGCGCGTCTTACCTCTCCGAATTCGATCATGTCCTGCGCAATTTTGACGGCCATGTTGCTGGGGATGGCAAAACCATAACCCTCATAAACGCCCGACTCGGTGGCAATGGCGGTATTGATGCCGATCAGGTTGCCCGTCACATCGACTAAGGCGCCGCCGCTGTTTCCGCGATTGATCGCGGCATCGGTCTGGATGAAGCTCTCGATTCGTAGAGGGGTATTGATGATGTCGACATTGCGCCCCAACGCGCTCACGATTCCTGCCGTAACGGTCGACCGAAGTCGGAAGGGATTTCCTACCGCGAGAACCCAGTCGCCCACCTCAACCATGTCGGAGTTGCCGATGGGGATGTGGGGCAGATCGGTGTCGTCAATTTTGATGACGGCAAGGTCGGTATTGGCATCCTGGCCAATGATGCGGGCCCGATATGTGCGCTTATCCTGCAGAGCTACGGTTACTTGTCCTCGTTCCGCATTGGCGATAACATGGTTATTGGTGAGGATGTAACCGTCATGCGATATGAGCACACCCGAACCGGCAACGGCAACTCGGCGACCAGGAAGGAACCTGTTCCAGAGGTCTTCGCCACCACGTCCACGGTGGTTCTCGTCATTGGGCATGGCCATCCGGTTCTGGATCACGCTCGCCTCAATGAAGACAACCGTAGGCGTCACCATCGACGCCACCTGCTTAAACTGTATGTATGGCGCCTCAAGACCCACGTTCTCGATGGGGTCGTGGGTGGACACATTCATCTGAGGTGCCAGTGTAAATTCTACAGGTCGACGTTGGTCGCCACTTTGTAACAACATGAAAACCACCCCGATCAATACGCCGACAACGACTAACAGGAAGTAAACGAGGGAGTTGGAACGAAAATTCATGACAGGGCTTCCGAGTACGAGTCAAAGAGTATTTGGGTTGTTCGTGGCCTAACGCCGTCGAAATGATAGGCAATATAACGATCCATGATATATGTCATTTGACGTAAATCGGAGTCAGGAAGTTCCAACTCAAGCAATTCTTTTCGGTGCCCATAAATCGAATTGAACAAATACATGAACATTGAACGCGTGAGTGGCATTCCCCGTGCGTTTGTGGAAGTAGAAAGCAACCCGGATTCAAGTTCGAACAGGGGCTTAATACCCTCGCGATCTGGTTGTGTGTCGCATTGCAGCGCAACGCCTAGCCAAGAGCATAGTCGTACGATGATGTACGGGAATAGCTGCACGGGATTTTGAGGTGTTTCGATCAACCAATTCAATACCTGTGCACAATTGTCAAATAATGCCTCATTTGCACCGTCTTCCTGAAGGAGCCGGTTGAGCAAGTCGGTGAATGCGATTCTGGCAACATACCGATCGGGTTGATTGGCGCCAGGTGGCCATGGATTTGGAACTGAAAGCTCCGAGAGTGTATGAACGGAACGGCCGGTTTTATGGTGATAGATTGCGTCCACGACTAGGCCGGGTTCCAGCTTGGTCGCAAACTTGCTTTTTTGGGTCCTCGCACCCTTTGCTATGACGCTCACCTTGCCAAAGTCGCGCGTGTATAACGATACGATCCGACTCGTTTCCTGAAAGTCGGTGGCACGTAGTACTATGGCGGGACATTGGCAGATCATGGGTAGAGGGGTTACGTTGCAATGTGTCGAATATATCTGAAATGAACAAAAATTCTTCCTAATTTAGATGCGTTCACCAAACCGACGGTTTGTAGCGTGTACGCAACTTTCCCCCCTATTGCCTTGAAAATCGTAATTCTCGGATGCGGCGAAGTAGGTCAAGATTTGGCCGGAATCCTGTCTGAAGAAAAACATGACGTGATTGTTCTCGACCGCAACAAAGAGGCGCTTGCCCGGTTGAAGGAGCGGCACGATGTGATGGTGGTCGAAGGTTCGGCTACCTCCGTCCGAGATTTGATCCGCTGCGAGGTTCCAGAGGCAGATATTTTAGTGGCGGCCACCAGTGTCGACGAAGTGAACATGATTGCCAGCATGCTAGGCAAACGTTTGGGGGCCAACACCGTGATTGCGCGTGTTCGAAATACGGAGCTCACCAGGCCCGACATCCCGTTGAACCCGAGCGATTTGGGCATCGACGTGATGATCCACCCGGAGTACTCGGCCGCCATCGAAATCGTGCAGTTGATCAAGCGTGCTGCCGCAACCGACGTCGTTTCACTAGCCAACGACAAATTGCAGATCGTGGGAGTGCGCATCGACCGTGAATCGCCGCTCGTCGGCAAGAGCTTGATGGAGTACGCACAGAAGCACTCGAACCTGACCTTCCGGGTGGTGGCCGTAAATCGTGGCTCAATGACCATCATCCCCTACGGTGCAAACCGGCTTCAGGCATCCGATCAGATCTTCATCATCGCCAAAACGGAGGACGTACCTGAAGTGATACGTTCTACAGGTCGCCTGAATAAACCCATCCACAACATCATGATAGCGGGAGGCTCCGGCGTGGGGTCCTACGTGGCCAAGATGCTGTCGTCAGAAAACAAGGGTTGGCGCATCAAGCTCATCGAGCCCGACTATGACCGTGCCTACGAAATGGCGCTCGAATGCAAGAACATCCTGGTGTTGCATGGCAATCCGACCGATCCCGACTTGTTGGCCACGGAGGGCATCGCCGACATGCACGCCTTCATCGCCGTGACCGACGACGAAGAGTCGAACATCATCAGCTGCCTGATGGCCAAACACCTTAATGTGGCCAAGACCGTTGCTTTGGTGTCAAAACCCGAGTACATCCCCTTGAGTGCGACCATCGGCCTCGATGCCGCCATTAACAAGAAGCTCGCCGCTTCGAATGAAATCCACCGGTATGTGCGAAGCGGGAACGTGCTTTCGTCCGTCACACTGCACGGGATAAAAGCCGAGGTGTTGGAGTTTGTCTGCGCAAAGGGCGCCAAAGCAGCCAACAAGCCTTTGAGTAAGATTCGGTTGCCGCAAGGAAGCGTGATCGGAGCCATCGTGAGGGGCGATCATATCGAAATCGCCACCGGAAACACCCAAATTGATACGGGCGACACCGTGATCGTTTTCACGCTGCCCGAAGCGATTGACGCCGTCAGCAATTATTTTTCGTGACATTGGCCGGCACCAACCCTAATCGATCGTGAAACTGCAGTTCAAACACATACCGGTCAATTTTGGCGTCGTTCTCGGCGTGCTTGGGTCCTTTTTGTTTTTCCTGGGTATACTTATTGCAGTTCCAATACTGATATCGGCATATTACGGTGATGGACTTTGGATGCCATTTTTAGTCACATCGGTGGGTTCGATGATTGTTGGCGGGGCTGCTTGGAGGTTATTTAAACCGGATACTGAATTGCATGCCAGGGAGGCATTTTTAATTGTAGCACTCACTTGGTTTCTGTCCTCGTTGGTCGGTGCATTGCCATATTGGTTAAGCGGGGTCCTTCCATCGTACACAGATGCCGTGTTCGAAACCATGAGTGGCCTCTCTACAACTGGTGCGACGATTTTTGGCGGCGAAACATCCTACGGTTACTCCAACATCAATATCGAGGAAATACCGAAGAGTTTATTATTCTGGAGATCACTGACCCACTGGCTTGGTGGAATGGGCATTATCGTGCTCACGATTGCTATTTTGCCACTTTTGGGTATTGGAGGCATGCAGCTTTTTCAAGCCGAGACTCCCGGCCCAACAGCCGACAAGCTTACGCCCAGAGTGCAGCAAACCGCCAAATTACTTTGGTTTGTGTACGCAGGTTTGACATTAGTTCAGTTTTTACTGTTATGGATACATCCGTCAATGGATTGGTTTGACGCGCTAAACCATGCTTTTGCCACGATGGCTACAGGTGGGTTCAGCACGAAAAATGCCAGTATCGAGGCGTTCAATTCCGTCTACATAGAGGTAGTAATCACCATATTCATGTTTTTGGCTGGGGCAAGCTTCGCTTTGCATTTCCGTCTGTTTCGTGGTGAGGTTAAGCATGTCGCCAACGACCGTGAGCTGCGGTTTTACACCTACATCGTTGTTATGGCCACGCTCTTTATTGCAACTTCATTGGTGATCAACGGAAACTACGAAATTGGAAATGCTCTTCGTTATGCGTCGTTTCAGGCAGTTGCCATCATTACCACAACTGGGTTTGGATCGAACGACTATGAGTTATGGCCTTATTTCGCACAGTTTATGCTGTTCATACTATTCTTTACAGGAGGATGTGCGGGGTCGACTGGTGGCGGCGTAAAAATGATTCGTTGGCTTCTCCTACTAAAAAACTCAGTCAACGAGTTCAAACAGATCGTTCACCCTAAGGCCATATTGCCCTTACGTGTTGGTCAAAAAGTGGTCGATCCTGGGGTACTTAGAACCGTGCTCAGTTTCTTCATCCTCTATATTCTTGTTTTTGGAATTGGCGCGCTTTTATTGTCACTAACTGGCTTGGATTTACTATCGGCTGCAGGGGCGAGCATCAGTAGCCTGGGGAATATTGGTCCAGCATTTGGCCAATTCGGCCCAACTGAGAACTATGCAATCGTCAGTCCTTTTGGTAAATGGGTGATGATTTTTCAAATGATGACAGGACGTCTTGAACTGTTCACGGTTCTTGTTCTCTTCTCACGCAGCTTCTGGAAGCAGTGAGCGAGAAGCGAGAAGCGAGAAGCGAGAAGCGAGAAGCGAGAAGCGAGAAGCGAGAAAATTGTTATTTTAGGTGTTTAAAGTCAATATTTCACTGTTCACTGTTCACTGTTCACTGTTCACTGTTCACTGTTCACTGTTCACTGTTCA
>CAYWCV010000057.1:0-14054 GCA_964456845.1 uncultured Chitinophagales bacterium
TGATGTCGGTCTTCGACACCTGGACGATCTTGTCGATCACCTGCCGGATGCCTGGGCTGTCGCCCGTTAACCCAAATTGCTCTTGAAAAACTTCTCTGTCCATGCCGATCCCCCTCAGGCGGTTACGGCCGCGCGATTGAATTCTTGGATACTGGTTGCACGCACAGGATCGGCCAGCAGCGTGGCTGAGTTTGCCGATGTAATGATCACTTCCACATACTGCCCCGGCTTAAAATCCTGACGATCGAAGATCACCATCTTGTTGGTGTCGGTGCGTCCGCTCATTTGGGCATCGCTTCGCTTGCTTAGGCCTTCTGCGAGCACGATGTGACGCTGGCCAATTTCGAGCTGATTGTTCTCGTGTACAATGCCGCGTTGCAATGCAATAATTTCGGCCAATCGTGCCTGCTTCACTTCTTCGGGGATGTCGTCCACATACTTGCGCGCCGCCAAGGTGCGGTCACGCTCGGAATAGGCGAACATGTAGGCGAGATCATACCGAACCTCGCGCAACAGCGATAAGGTGTCTTGATGCTCCTGCTCGGTCTCCCCACAAAATCCAGCGATCAAATCGGTCGAGAGCGACACTCCGGGGATAGTAGCCTTCATGTGACGGGTGAGCTCGATGTACTGCTCGCGGGTGTAGGGGCGACGCATACGCTCGAGCATGGTCGTCGAGCCCGACTGGGCGGGGATGTGGATATACTTGCAGAGGTTGTCGTAATCCCGAATGGCCTGCAGCAATTCGTCCGGAAAATCCTTCGGATGTGGACTCGAAAATCGGAACCGCATCTCTGGCGCGAGCTCCGCGGCGGCTACCATCAGGTCGGCGAAATGCTTAGTGCCATCGGTGTATGAGTTCACGTTTTGCCCAAGGAAGGTCACCTCTTTGTAGCCGCGGTCGTACAGGTCTTTCACCTCGTCGATAATGCTGCCGAAATCGCGGCTGCGTTCGCGTCCACGGGTGAAAGGCACCACGCAGAACGAGCACATGTTGTCGCACCCGCGCATGATGCTCACAAAGGCGCTCACGCCGTTGCCGACGGTACGCACAGGGGTGATGTCGGCGTAGGTCTCTTCGAGCGAAAGGATCACGTTCACAGCCTTGCGACCGTCTTCGACTTGGGCCAGCAGGCTGGGGATGTCGCGGTAGGCATCGGGTCCGACCACGATGTCGACCAGTTTCTCCTTCTCGAGGAAGCGCTCGCGCACGCGCTCGGCCATGCAACCGAGAACGCCGACGGTGAGGTCTTCGCGTTTGCGGCGTACGGAGCGGAAGTACTTGAGGCGGTCCCAGATCTTCTTCTCGGCGTTGTCGCGGATGGAACACGTGTTCAGGAAGACGATCTGTGCCGTATCGGGACTGTCGACGGCCTGGTGACCTTGCTCCACCATGATTGCGTTCACGATCTCCGTATCGGAGAAGTTCATCTGGCAGCCGTACGTCTCAATATAAAATCGTTTCCCGCTCATGCTTTCTATCTGTCCTTGGAGTTATGGGCAAGGTATACAATCACGCCGCTATCGTCAAACGGGTATCAGCCGAGGGGCCAGTTTTCGGGCGACTTTCTCCACTGCGAGAGCAATTCAAGGTCGGAGTCCTTCACATAGCCGAGCTCGCTGGCTACCTGGATCAGCGTCGGATAGTCGGTGAGGCAATGTACGGGCAGGTTATTCTCGGCGAAGCGGTCGGTCGACACCTGAAAACCATAGGTGAAGATGGTGAAGATGGCCTGCACTTCGGCCCCGATGAAGCGGAGGGCGTCGACCACGCTGATCACGGATCCGCCGGTAGAGATAAGGTCCTCAATCACGACCGTCTTTTGGCCCTTCTTGACGCCACCTTCGATCTGGTTGCCCATGCCGTACGATTTCGCCTTGGCGCGCACGTAGGCCATCGGCAAATTGAGCTTGTCAGACACCCAAGCCGCATGCGGAATGCCGGCGGTTGCCGTGCCTGTGATCACGGACGTATCGGGATATTCCTTTTGGATGAAACTGGCGAATGCCGATGCCATTTCGCGGCGCAGATCCGGGTATAGTAAGGTAAGACGGTTGTCGCAGTAGATGGGTGAATTCCATCCCGATGCCCATACGAAAGGATCGTTTGGGCGCAGGACGACCGCATTGATCTCCAGAAGAGTTTTTGCAAGCTTGCGCGAAAACTCAGCGTCGATGATCGCGTCGGTAGGACGCGGAAGGTGTATGGCCTCGGTATTCATAGCAGTTATAACGTATATATATAGCCTTGTAATATACGGGGGAATGAAGTAAGACGAAAGACGAAGGAAGGAAAAGTCAAGGTTGCTCGACTGACTCCTGGCTGCGCTCGGAGATTAGCTCGCAATGACATGCATAGCCCAAAATGGGTGGCAAAGAGGGCGGCGTGTAGCGCCGCCCTCTTTGCATTTTCTTCTCATGACTGGCGCCGGTGTCATTGCGAGCCCATCATTGAGGCCGAAGGCCGAAATGTCAGCCGAGCAACCTTGTATTTCAAGAGAAGTTAATGACCATTTCGTCCTTCGTCTTTCTTCTTTCTTCTTTCGTCTTTCTTCAGATACTCCACCCCCGTGTACACCGTAAGCGCAGTCACCAGCATTAATCCCCAGTAAAACACATCGCTGTCGAGCATCTGGCGAGCGGTGTCGCCCAAATTGATGGTCGAAGAGGCGAAGGCTCCCACGATGAGTGCCGTGTACAGATACACCATCTGAATGGCCGTCTTCCATTTGGCTAGATTGCTTGTGGCAACCTTCAAGGTTGGCTTGCCATCCCTGTTGAGACGTATGAGGGTGGTCACCACATCACGGATGATGATGAGCGCAATGGCCCACAGGGGGAATTGGTCGGGACGTATGTACCAAAGACACAAGAATCCCGCGGTTGTGAGAAACTTGTCGGCCAGGGGATCCAAGAAGTTGCCGGCCACCGACTTGGCGCCGTAATTGCGCGCGATGTATCCGTCGAAGAAGTCGGTGACGGCTGCGATGGCAAACACGGCGATGCTCAGAGCGCTCCAGAATTCCTCTTCCTGTACGTACATCAGCACAAAAATTGGTGCCATGACGATACGGCTGGCGCTCAGAATGTTCGGGATTTTCTTGACCATGCGATGTGTGACGTTGGGTGCGCAACAAATACCGACCCAAAAGTAATCAAAAAAAACGGATCGGGTGTTACGCCGAATCTGGGCTCGCACACTGCGAGTGATGGCTGAAGTAGTTAACTTCACGGTTTGTAGGCGCAATCAAAGACATTCCCCCATTGTGATAGCTCATATTCTGTCTATCGGCAACGAAATTCTGATCGGTGACACGGTGAACACGAACGCCTCGTGGATGGCAGCGCGTCTGACGGCTGTGGGCGTACACGTGCAGCAGGTACTCACCATCGGCGATTCGCATTCGCAGATCATGGATGCACTACAATCGTCGACTGGCGTGGCCGACCTTCTGCTCATAACTGGAGGTTTGGGTCCGACACGCGACGACATCACCAAAGCGGCCTTGGCAGCCATGGCGAGCTGTGGCTATCGTCTCGACGAGGATGTCCTCCATTTCGTGAAGGCAATGTTCGAGCGCCGTGGACTCACATTCTCGCCATCCAACCGAGAGCAAGCCATGGTGCCTGAGGCTGCCGAAACCCTGTTCAACCGAATGGGCACCGCGCCGGGCTTGTGGATGACATTCGGCAAATGTGATGTTGCCGCCATGCCGGGAGTGCCATCCGAGATGAAATATCTCATGGATCACGAGGTGATGCCGCGGGTGCTGCAGCGTCTCGATGGGAAAGCCGCCTACGAGGTTTCCTACATGCACACGTACGGCATCAGCGAGAGCCAGCTGGCCGACGAGGTGATTGGCGACACCGACCACCTTACCAGCGACAACGTGATGCTCGCCTACCTGCCGGGGCAGGGTGGGGTGACCTTGCGCGTGAGTAGCTTCGCCGAGACGCCCGTCCAGGCCCGGCACCAAGCCCATCCCTTGATCGACTATGTGCTCAGCCGGGCCGGCGACCACATCTTCTCGCAGGAACCCGATGCCTCATTGGCACGCACGGTGGTCGGGATGCTGAAGGCTCGCGGCATGAAGATCGCCACGGCCGAGAGCTGCACCGGTGGGCTCCTCGCCGGCGCCATCACCGACATCGCCGGCAGCAGTGCCGTCTTCGACGGGGGCATCGTGGCCTACGCCAACCGCATCAAAGAAGCGGAGCTGTCGGTTCCCTCGTCCACATTGGATGCACATGGGGCCGTAAGCGCCCAAACCGCTCTGGCCATGGCCGAAGCAGTGTCACAAAAATTCGGCGCCGACATCGGCGTATCGATCACGGGGGTAGCCGGACCCGACGGCGGGACCCCCGAGAAGCCGGTCGGCACGGTGTGGATTGGCTACTGGTCCAAAGACACCCACTTTGCAACATTGGCACGGCTGTTTCGTGACCGCGACGGCAACCGGATGCGCTCGGTCGGCATCGCCCTCGACATTGTACGTCGTCAGCTCGATGGCATCGACCGGCTTCCCTTCGACATGCAAAGGGTGTATCCAGATTGAGGTGCATCCTGGTCATAGCGACCCTGGTACTGTCGGCAATGTCGCCATTGGCGGCAACTGCGCAGCAAGCCGATACCAGTTCGACGAGGCAAGCTGTTGCACTGCCCGATTCATCCAAACTCCGCCCGTTCGGTGGCGTAGTTCTGAGTAGCGACAGTTTGCTGCGCTGGCAACAATGGAGCGGATTTGGAGAGTGGGCGTCGCGGCAACCGGGGATGGTTGCGCGTGGCTTAGGTGGCTATGGGAGAAATACGGCGATCAGCACTACGACGCCATTGGTAAACTCCGATCGTATTCGTTGGAACGGTGTAATCCTGAATAATCCATTAACAGGGCAATACAATTCGGCCGAGATCCCACTTGATCAATCGGCACGGCTGACACATTTCAACCAGGGATCATCGGAGTTTGCCATCGACCCACTCGTCTTCAGCGTGATGAAACCATTGACTGTCATCCGGTATGAACAGAGCAGCTATGAATACCGCAACTTGGATGGCCAGTTGGCGATGCCGGTGAACGAGAGCATAATGGTTCAAGCCTCATACCAGGGGCAGAAGGACGACGGTAAATATGCGAGGTCGAACTTTGAGGGAAGGCGCGCTACGGGCAATGTGCAATACCGATACAATGATCGATGGACCGCCGATGTTTTTTGGCTGTATCAAGGAGCTGAGATGCAGGAGTCGATGGGATATGTGTTCGATGATCCATCGAGTTTCACATTCGACCGATTTCGGGCGCAGGCCATCTCGGGGAACACGGCAAGCATGAGGCGGTTGCTCCTAACCGGAGTGAGCCTGAGCCGAGCCGGCAATGTCTCCAATCAGAACATCACCCTTTACAGAAAACTCCACCTTCATGAATGGCGCAGTGTCGACACGACGACCATTCGGGCACAAGAGTGGGGGCTCGCCACATGGTATGACTTCTCGTTGGGCAATCGAATGCATTTGAAGACTTATTTGGACGCTGCCGTAGTGTCAAATGATTTCGGCGATGCCATTACGTTAGATAATACACCAAACGCAGTCTTCAATATTGGATATCGGGCTCAATTTGACTTAAGCCCTCGGGTTGAATTGGGTTCGCAAGGAGAGCTGTCGAGCATGATAACCCGTGACGTCAACTTTTTGGATCTTTACGCACGCTTTGGAATGTTAAAATCTACCTTGCTTACAGTTGGTCGCACGATCCGCAACGACGACCCACGCTCAGAAGGCTCCGGTTTAACAAGTCGGGGATATTCGCCAATTCTGTACGCCACAGAGTTAGATGGTTCAAGATGGTATGCACGGGTGGACAACCTTACCGGAATCTGGAAATACAATCTCGGTCTACACTATACGAAATCAGTAAAATTTCCGGTGATTACTGGTGGTGTGATCTTTGACGCGGGTGTCAATGATTATTTTGTGGCATCAGGTGAGCTAGAGCGCAACAATGACCGTACGGAGTTCAGCATCGGATATTATGCATCCGACTTGATCAGGCAGAACATTGAGCAGCGCATTCAGGTCGGCGGCTACCTGAAGGGATACGCATTCAATCGGGCCGCATACCTGAAAGGAGGTGCCGTATTTTATGCATCGATAAACGAATCACTTAGTAAATCCTATTTGCCTGAGTATGGGCTGTGGATTCAAGGTCGTGAATTTGGTGCCATTCCTGATCACCACAGGCTCGACTTGGAATTTGCGGCAAGGGTGCGGAGCATGATACTTACGGGCAGACTCGAGAATACATTGGACGGATGGACACAAAAAGGTTATTTTCAGACGTTACCCTATCCGATGCCGGGGCGTCGCTTCCGCATTGGCCTCAAAGTTCACTTCCGTGACTGACCCAAAAACTACATGAGCTTCGCATACGTCGTAAAAGAAGGTGTTGCCGGCTTCAGCCGAGCCCGCCTGAGCACCATCACCGCAATTACTGCGCTAACACTGGCCGTTCTCCTGATAGGTGTGCTTATACGTGTCGCCTTCAGCGCCTACGAAGTGGCCCAGTCGATGCGCGGCATGGTCGAGGTCGAGGTGTTTCTCAAGGACGTAAACGACGACGAGGTCGACGGCATCAGGCGTGCCATCGAGGCTCGGGGAATGACCACCGACATTGGCTATATCAGCAAAGACAGCGCTGCCGCCATCTTCAGGGATGAATTTGGTGAGGAGGGTGCCGCTTTGGCCGATCTGAAATTTCTTCCGGCATCATTCAAGCTTCGCATCAGGGAAGATTACCCTCTCGACAGCATCAATATCCAGCTCGCGTGGCTGAACGAGGTGTCTGGCATCGATGAGGTGACGTTCAATCAGCAGCTCCTTGAGGTTTTGGAGTCGCGCATCAACACGGTCGTGCTTGTAGGTGGCTCGCTTGGGGCGTTTGTGATGCTGGTGTCACTTTTCTTGGTGTATAACACAATCCGCCTCACGATCTATGCCCGTAAACGCCTCATCAAAGCCATGAAGCTGGTCGGCGCGACCAATGCCTTCATACGCAGGCCCTTCCTGGTGGAAGGGTTGATCCAGGGCATGGTGAGTGCCATCATCTCCGTTGGTCTTTTACTGGCCATCTTCAACTGGCTGCTGCCGACATGGGTGCCCCAAATGGCTTACTTCGGCTGGCCGTGGGGAAACCCGGCGATGCTTGTTTCGCTGATGTCGTTGCTTGCCCTCGGCATGGGGTGGCTCGGCAGCAACCTTGCGGCCCGCAAGTTTATCAGGGAGACATCAGTCGCCTGAGGCAAGTTCGCGTTTGATTCCGGGCTTGTTCGTGTTCTTGATGGTACACGTTTCCGGGTCGTTGCACGTGCCGTAAAAGTGAAGCGAATGGCTGTTGATGTTGAACCCGTGTATGCGTTCCATCAGGGTTTTTATCTCATGGATGCGCGGGTCACAAAACTCCAGCACAGATCCACATTCCTTGCAGATGATGTGGTCGTGCTGCTGGTAGGCGTAGGCGCGTTCGTAATAGGACTGGTTCTGCCCAAATTGGTGACGTTGCACCAGGCCGCATTCGACGAGCAACTCCAATGTGTTGTAGACCGTTGCCCTCGAAACCCTTGAGCCGGTATTTTTCATCTTGAAGTAGATATCGTCTGCGTCGAAGTGTCCGCTGTTCCTGTATATCTCCTCAAGAACCATGAAACGCTCGGGAGTCTGCCTGTGGCCATTTTCCTTGAGGAAGCTCCTGAAGATCTCTCTGACTTCGAAGATGGTGTCTTCGTTTTGATGTTGTGTCATATCAGTGGAATTCCGTTTATTTAGATTCAAAATAAGCAAACGAAATCAGTTTTATCTTGCTTTTCGGTATTATACACATCTGATTGCCTGCTTATGGAAGCGCTACCCTATCAAAACTATCCCTAAAACAAAAGGCTATGTCGATCGTCGTTCCATTTAACACCATCCCCCAGCTTTTTTTGAACCTCAGCAACCTCTATTCCGGCAAGGGAAAGACGGCATTTGCATTCAAGCCCAAAGGGGAGAACACTTACAAACCTGTCCTCTGGGATGAGTTCATCGGCGATGTGATGTCGATGGCTAGCTGGATGCGCAACCACGGGTTGAATCCGGGCGACCGTGTGGCGATCCTCGCCGAGAACCGCTACGAGTGGGCGGTCTGCGACATGGCCATGCAGCTATTGGGATGTGTAAATGTGGGCCTATATCCTAGCCTTCCTGCAAATCAGGTGGAGTACATCATGCAGGACAGCAACTCGAAGATCCTGTTCGTGTCGTCGGGCATCCAATTGAAGAAGGCTGTCGAGATTTTTGATGCATGCCCCGATTTGACGACGGTGGTGGCCTACGATGATGCCACAAATAAAGAGCACATGTCCATGCCGTACGTGACGCGGTATGAGGACGCCGTCAACGGGGGGCGTGTCCTGGTCAACAAGATGACCGACGGTATTACGGAGACGGCTAAATCTGTGAAGCCCGAGGATCTGTGCACACTCATCTACACTTCGGGTACCACGGGCCTGCAAAAAGGCGTGATGCTCACGCATGGCAACATTTGCGAGAACATCAACCATACAGTGAAATTGATACAGATCGACGATTCCGATCGAACCCTATCGTTTTTGCCGTTATGCCACAGCTTTGAGCGTGTTGCGGGGTACTACGCCATGATGGCGTGTGGTGCAGAGATATTCTATGCCGAAAGCGTCGAAACGGTTTCGAAAAACCTGGGAGAATGCAATCCGACCATCGTGGTGAGCGTTCCTCGCTTGTTTGAGCGGATTTACGGCCTAGTTGCACGCAGCATCGAGGAGGGGTCACCACTCAAGAAGCGCATATTCAGGTGGGCGGTAGGTGTCGGCAAACAGTATGCGTCTGGCAAGCGTGGCCTGGTTTCGGCACAGCACGCTTTGGCCGACCGACTGGTGTTCTCCAAGCTGCGCCAGCGTACGGGGGGCAAGATCAAGTATTTTGTAAGTGGCGGTGCTGCTTTGCCCGTCGACGTCGGAAATTTCTTCACCTCGGCTGGGCTCAAGATCATCGAAGGGTACGGACTCACGGAGACGTCGCCGGTAATCTCGGCAAATACGTTTGCGAACCCAAGAATTGGAACCGTGGGTCAGGTGATCACGGGAGTGACGGTTGCCATACAGCGCCTGAGCGACAACAAGATCGTCGCCCAGCTGTCGGGGGAGCAATATCCCTCGGATCTCGACAGCGAGGAGGGCGAAATCTTGTGCAAGGGCCACAATGTGATGAAGGGGTACTGGAACAAACCTGAAGCCACCGCCGAGGTAATGGACTCCGATGGCTGGTTCCATACGGGCGACATCGGCAGGTTCAACAAAGGGAATCTGCAGATTACCGACCGTCTGAAGCACATGATTGTGAATGCCGGGGGCAAGAACATCTATCCGGGCCCGATTGAGGATCTGCTCAAGACGATTCCATACATCGAGCAGGCCGTATTGTTGGGCGAGAAGCAGAATTTTATGTCTGCCTTGATCGTGCCGGACTATGACGCACTTAAGATCTGGGCGCGTCACCAGTCGCTGTCGTACACTGACGAACGCGACCTGCTTTCGAAACCGGAGGTGAAGTCGTTATTCGACAAGGAGATCAAGCAGCTCAGCAAAACCATGGCATCTCACGAGAAGATCAGGGACTTCAGGATCATCCCTGATCCATTCAGCATCGAGGGGGGCGAAATGACGCCCACGCTCAAGGTGAAGCGCCGAGTGATTGAGAGCAAGTATGCCGACCTCATCAAGGAGATCTACGCGTCAGATCTCAAGGATTGACGGACCGTTCTTCTTTTTGCGGCGTTTGCGGATTTTCCATAGGTAGGCAAATACCAGGGTGGAGTATGCCGTGCAGCCAAAGAACATGGTGGTGCGGAGTGTCTGGGACAACGAGGGGATCCTCCCTAGTTGAAGCGATTCGATCAGATCCATGAAACCGGCCCATGTTGTAAGGGCACAGAGCACCCCCACAAAGAAGGCAAACCGCAGCCAGAGTTTGTGCCTTTTCTCGTTTCTGGACCATCGACCCAGAAAGTAAAGCGGCACGCCAAAGATGACAGGAATCAGCGACAAGATCGAGAGCATTCCGGAGCCAAAATAGCCCCCGAATCCAAACAGCGTGATCACGATTCCGATCTGAACTGTCAGACTGGAGATGCGGCCCCGGCTCATGATATTCGTAACTCCATCCATTACAACGAGATATGCTTAAGCATGCAAATTATGGATTTGCTTATTACTCCTACTTTGGCGTTATTTCGATACAGCTAACACATTTGGTTGCCGACTACGCCTACCGATAGCAAGCTACACGTTTTTTTAATTCAATTACAGACCGAGATGAAGTTCGTACTGTTGTTTCTTGTGACGATTATGTTAAATGTAGGCGCAATGGCGCAATCAAGCGTGTCGTATCCCCCGAAGGAGGAGTTTCGGGCGGCATGGATTGCTACGGTATTCAAGCTTGACTGGCCTAGGGGTATAGGCACGGAAGGTAACAAGCAGTCTCTGCTCACCTTGCTCGACGATGCAAAGGCGAACGGGTTCAATGCGGTACTGTTCCAGATCAGGACGGAATGCGACGCCTTCTACGATTCTCCCTACGAACCGTGGAGCTTCTATTTGACGGGACAGCAGGGCAAGGCTCCAGACCCCTACTGGGATCCGCTGGAGTTTGCCGTTGAGGAGGCACACAAGCGGGGGCTCGAGCTGCACGCCTGGTTCAATCCTTACAGGGCTGAGTCGATCACAGGCCAGCACACGCTTGACCCGAACCATATTGTGAACACCCAACCCGACTGGTGGCTGGAATTTCCGAGGTCGGCGAGCCAAGACTTCAAGATGCTGAATCCTGGCATCCCTGAGGTGCGCGAATATGTGACCAAAATTGTCATGGATGTGGTGCGCCGCTACGACATCGACGGCGTTCAGTTTGACGACTATTTCTATCCGTATCCGGTGTCGGGACGTTTGCCGTCCGGAATTCGTCCATCCGACGATGCCGAGCAGTTTGCGGCCGATCCGCGCGGCTTCCCCGACGTGGGTTCCTGGCGCCGCGACAATGTGAACATCTTTGTGAAGATGGTGCACGACAGCATCAAGGCGGTAAAGCCATGGGTTACGTACGGCATCAGTCCGTTTGGCATCTGGCGAAACGGCGTTCCAGGGGGCATCGTGGGTCTTGACGCCTGGCGCGACATCTATGCCGATGCGCCTGCTTGGACGGCCGGCCAGTATGTCGATTACCTGGCTCCTCAGTTGTATTGGAACTTTGGTGGCAATCAGGATTATGCCAAATTGGCGCCTTGGTGGGGAACGCGGGCAAACGGTCGGCATATCTACATAGGCCAGGCCGTGTACAGAAACTTCCCTGCGGCCGACATTGGCAGACAGGTACGTTTGAACCGTGATCTCTCAACTGTTCAGGGCAGCATCTTCTTCAGGGCTGAAATGCTGCTTACGAACTACTTCTCCTATCGGGACACTCTCCGAACGTACTATTACACCAAACCGGCCTTGAATCCTGCGCGTGAGTGGAGTCGTCCGGCCAACTCGAGTCCTGGTGTTCCGGCGCTTGTCCAGGTCAAGCCAAGTCTGACTGGACCCGTCGTAAGTTGGTACGAGCCACAGTGGCAGGTGTATTCAAATGGAACCCAGCTGCCCAACAAACAATATGCCATTTATCGATATGCACAAGGGGAGACCTTCGACATCAACAGCACGGAGCATCTGCTGGCATTGGTGCCTGCCAGCAAGGAAGGGTTTTCGCAGCTGAGCTATAACGACCGCACCGGAGAGCAGGGGGTGTTTTACAATTATGTAGTATCCACCATCGACAGGACTGGCACCGAAAGTGCCCCGGCGTCTGCGGTGGGTATTGTATTTACGGACCTGGACGAGGTGCTAGCCGACGTGCCCGAGAACTATGTGTTGAAGCAGAACTATCCGAACCCGTTCAACCCCACGACTGTGATTGAGTTCAGTGTTCCGGTGAGCACGAATATCACATTAGGTGTTTATAACATGTTAGGGCAGAGGGTGTCGCTGTTGCGAGATGGGTTGGTCAACGGCGGGACTCACAGAGTTGAATATGACGCAACTCATTTAGCCAGTGGGGTTTATCTGTATCGACTGACTGCAGGGTCGCATGTGATGACGCAGAAGATGACGGTCATAAAGTAGGCTGCCTGGTGATGTGATTTATTCACCCTTTTAGGGTAGTATGCAGACTAATACATACATCTAATGAATATGTTATTATTATATAAAATCACCCCTACTACTATTCTAGTTCATGTTAAATATTTTTAATTTCCTGACATGCTAATTCGTTGAGAGACAATAAAGTTGGTCAAAACGAGTGCAAAGAGGCAGATTAAGCCGACCATACCCTTAAACAGGCCTGTAAATCCCATTATTAGGATGCGTTAAAGGGTTGGAAAACGATTCTTTTACAACGCTCATACGCTTACATTTGATTCGTTCTGAACGCCTGCAGCCATTCTGCAGTTATTCTGGCGCCCGGTCGGCTTACCCCTGTCAATGGCGACCGTTCTCATATCGAACTTTATCTAATGCGTTGATGACCTCTTTTATCTCTAGTTCAGTTTTAAAATCCAAGTACACTGCGATTTTTGCTCTTTTTCTCGTTCTTCTCACCACCCTAGCCGGGGCCACAAGTGCCACTACCCCGGAGTCGGAAAAGGATGACAGAAACATCGTTGTCGTCTCTGTACCATTTCCATCAGGTTTTATTGGCACGATCGGTAACAATGCGAACCAAGCCAATAATGTCACATCGTTTGCCACTTTAGGAATTCAGGCATTTTCATTCGTACAAATGAATGAACTTGGACAATTCGAGCTGCAGGGTAACGACCTTGCTGGTGGTATTCGGATTATTACTCAAACAGGCGAAATCATAGATGTCTACGGCGCTATAAACTGGCGTATAAACGTTCAGAGTAACGTAGTGGCATTCGGATTCATACCGGCGGCCAATACACCTACAACTTCGTTCACATACGGAAACAATCAGACGTACACCATATCCAATACAAGTAATTTCGGCCTCGTTAAAATCGGATCAAATTATCCAATAACCAACGGATCAAATATTAGTGGTAACGCGGCATCGGCCTCATCGCTCTTGACGGAATTAAATAATTATTTAGACGACGTAAACAACAATCCGAACAAGCCTTTAGGTCCAGTGGCGGTAAACTTTCAGACCACTCCTGACACAACCCCGACAGTTACTGGAACGGTGACCTTGCAGACCGGTGAAAGCTTGGGTGTAATCATCAATGGATTTTACTACACAACATCGAACGGTCTGACATTAGTACCTACTGGTATTGGCAACAATTTTACTTGGTCGATCACGATACCCAACGATAAAGCGTTGACGGTGGACACTACCTACGACGTTACAGCGACTATTACAAACACATTGGGTCTTACACTCACTGACTCGACATCCGGTGAGTTGACCATAGTCCCACCTGATGTCACGCCACCGGTGATCACGGGTCCATCGGGAGTGCCTGGTGCTGCCACGGATCTCAAGGAAGTTCCTGACGCAACCACCCCTGTGCACACCTTTACGGCTAATGAAGCTGTGACATGGACGCTTGAGGGAGCAGACGCTGCAAAGTTTTTGATCAACGCCAACGGCAGCTTGAGTTTCATCGATCCGCCGAGTTACGACAATCCCGATGACGTTGGAGGCGAGCCCAACGACAACGACTACATTGTGGTTGTGCGCGCCACGGACCTTCAGGGGAATACCAGTTTCCAGACGGTAACGGTACGAGTAACTCCAGTCGCGGATGTGTCGGTGTCGAAGGTTCTTACCACGAATGGTCCGTTCAATGTCGGCCAAGAGGTGACATATGAGATCACGGTCTCCAATGCGGGTCCATCGGCAGCTCTTTCGGTAGTTATTACCGATACGCCTACCAATCTGACCATCACAGGGGTAACGGGCACGGGTTCGGTATCGTCCTGTACGG
>CAYWCV010000058.1:0-13983 GCA_964456845.1 uncultured Chitinophagales bacterium
TTTGAGGAATTTACAATTGATGATCGTAAGGTGAAACGATCTATTTGTAAAAATGATCCTGGCAGTGAGAAAAATCTGCCTTTATGAAAACCACTCGTACATGCTCTGTGTGGTGAGCTGTCGTTTGTGCTCGCCAGCGACATCTTTAGCCATGCGCCCTTCAACCATGTGGATCACTCGGTCTCCATAGGTATTGGCATCCTTTAGGTTATGTGTGATCAGCATGGCGGTGAGCTTAAAGTCGCGGATGATGTCGTCAGCAATGCGCATCACAATGCCCGCCGACTTTGGATCCAACGCGGCCGTGGGTTCGTCCAGAAGCAAAATGTCGAGATCGTCCATCACACCCATCAGCAAGGTGAGCGCTTGGCGCTGACCGCCCGACAGCGATCCCATTGGTTGATCAAGCTTGTTTTCGAGGCCCATTCCCAATCTTGACAATCGATCGGCCACGTTTTTTCGGAATTGCTGGTTTAGCCCGATTTTTAGCGACTTAGACTTGGTCCGCAATGCTGCAAGCCGAAAATTGTCGATGATGCTCAGATCGGGAGCTGTGCCGCTGAGCGGATTCTGAAACACGCGGGCAATGGACGGGCTGCGTTTATAATCGGGCAGGGGCGTCACATCGACGCCATTAATGAGCACAGAACCTTTATTGGGGGATATGCTCCCGGCAATGACGTTCAGCAGCGTCGACTTTCCGGAACCGTTCGAACCGACCACAACCACAAATTGCCCGTCGGGAATGTCAAGGTCGACCTCACTGAGCGCCAGAGTTTCATTGAGCTTCCCAGAATTGAACACCTTGCTTATCTGCTTGAGCTGAATCATGCGCCGATCACCCTTTGTCTAAATTCAAAAAACCCAATCGGGGGATTCCGACGATCAGCAGTACAAAAACCGCCGTCACCAATTTGAGCATGTTGGGATGAATGCCCATGTTCAACGAAAACGCCAGTACAAGCTGAAATGCGGCAGCACCGATGAACATCATGGCAAGAATGCCCCATATGGAACCAATTTTTAGCGTATGCACCAGACTTTCGCCAATGATGACCGATCCAAGCCCGACAATAACGATGCCGATCCCCATGTTGATGTCGACAAACCCTTGGAACTGCGTGATAAGGTATCCGCTAACGGCAACCAAGGCATTTGCGATCGCGAGACCGGTGATCTTCATGGCGTCGGTGTTCACGCCGAGGGCCCTTATCATCGACTCACTGTTGCCCGTAGCCCTCATTGCCAGTCCGAAATCGGTTTTAAGGACGTAACCAAGCAGGACGAACAGCAATCCGATAAACACAGCCAGGATGATCAGCGCATTACCGTCGCGGGTTGCTGCTAACTCAATGGTGCTGAACAAGCTAGACACTTGAATTAAAGGTATGTTCGAGCGCCCCATGATGGAGAGATTCACCGAGTAAAGGGCCGTCATCACGAGGATCCCTGCCAAGAGTGCATTGATCTTGAGCCGCGTGTGTATGAGGCCCGTGGCTGCTCCGGCAACGGCCCCGCTCAACATGACCAGAGGCAGCACCATAAATCCCGACATCCCGCCAGCCAGCAGAACACCTGTAACGGCTCCGCCTAGGGTGTAGCTTCCGTCGGTGGTGATATCGGGAATGTTGAAGATCTTCATGGAGATGAAGATCCCAAACGCCATTGCCGTCAGGCACAGGCCTTGAAGGAACGCCCCGAGGTAGAAGTCCATTAGTCGATGGCCTCGTAGCTTGGAGGAATCGTCAACGAAAATCGGTTGGCGGCGGCGGCATTATACACATGGCGTCGCACCTTCACCATTTCGAGCGAGAGCCCGTCGGTGGTACCATTTGTGAGATACCGGGCTGCCTGCTCGCCCGCTTGGTATCCCCATTGATAGATGTCGGCGCCGTAGGCTGCCACTGCCCCGCGCGAGACCAGTCCAGCTTCGCTGGTGAAAATCGGCACATTGCCGTCGTTGCAAGCGGCTAGTATGGTTTCGAACGACGCGAACACGGTGTTATCTGGATTGGCAAAGAAGGCGTCGATATTGCGTGAGAGCAGCGATCGGGTAACGAGCTGCGCATCTGCCGACGTGTTGACCGGGAGAGCCTCCAGGCGCACTCCCAGCTCGTCTGCAAGCTCCTTGATGCGGTTCAGGGCATCGACCGACTGCGGTTCGGCCTGGTTGTAGATCATTCCCACCACCAACTGGCTCCCTTTCGGCTGCACGATAGCCGGAATCAGAGTGAACGATGTGTCGATGTATGCCAAAATCTCCTTCACACCGAATAGGTTGGGCGGAACGCTTCCATCGGCATCGGTGAGCCCCACGATGGAGGGATCGGAAGCAACCATCTGAAAGATGGGGATATCGCGCGTTTTTTGGACGGCTGTGATGGTCGACAAGGTCGGATTGGTGGCCATCAGGTCGACTTTCTCAGAAATGAAGTACTGAACGATCTGGGTGAGCGTCGGAATGTTTCCCTGCGCGTTGCGATAGATGATTTGCACGGTGCTGTCAGACTCCGAGAACCCGCCAGCAGCCAAAGCGTCATAAAACCCCTGGCGTGCCTGGTCGAGTGTTTCGTCTTCGAATCCGTCGACGAATCCGACGACTGGCACGTCGGACGGAGTGCTACCCGAGCAGGAGAGCATGAAAAGAGACAGCAGGAGAATCGATAGAAGACGCATGATAGAATCGCAAATTGGAGAAAAATGTAGAACGAATAGCCGAAGTTAACAAATATCCCGAATTATGAATTCCATCGATATGCGATTAGTCGTACCTTGTGCCATGTCGATAGTAGCAATAGATTTCGAGACGGCAACATCCGACCGCAACAGCGCCTGTGAGATAGGTCTGACCTTGGTCGACGACGGCAAGATTTCGTTCAGCCAGTCGTGGTTGATACGTCCACCATGTTGGCCTAGATTCGACTTCTTCAATACCCGTATCCACGGCATCACGTCCAAGATGGTGGCCAATGAGCCGACGTTTGATGAACTGTGGGCCGAAATCCAACCCTATTTTCTCGGCAGGACCGTTGTCGCCCACAATGCCGCCTTCGACATCGGCGTTTTGCGCGACATGCTCAAAGTATACCGCAAAGACATCCCCGACAACGCCTATCTGTGCACCTATCGCCTTGCACGAAAGGTGTGGCCTGAGCTGGGCAAGTACGGTCTCAAGACCATGATCCAGCATCTATCGCTTGGTGGAGGGCGCCACCACAGAGCAGCATACGATTCCCACGCATGCGCCGAGGTTCTGATTCATGCCATGAGGCTCAAGAAGACCTCCACGATAGAGGAACTGTCGATCGCGACCGACACGTCGCTCAGGTCCATACAGCAGTATGGCCACGACATCTCGACCAATTCACGGCGCGAAATACCCGATGGCAATCCGTCGCTCTATAGGCCAGGCCACGTGTTTTACAAGAAAAACATCGTCTTTTCAGGCACCTTAGAGTCGATGAGCCGGGCGCAGGCCTGGCAGCGTGTGGCCGACATCGGGGCACGGATCGCCGAAAGGATCGACGAAAGCACCGAGATACTCGTATTGGGGCAAAATGACGCAAAAACCAATACAAATGGCAGCTTAACGGGCAAGCACAAACACGCCCTCAGGCTGATCCAGGCGGGGCAACCGATACAACTGATGCCCGAGTCGGAGTTTCTCAAAAAACTGGACTCAATGGCATAGCATCAGGTCACGAGGTCGTTGATCCTGTGTAGATAGGACTCGCTGTTTCGTAGCCCATAGTAGATGAGCACCAGCGAAAAGATCACCGACGATCCGAACGACCACCATCGGGTGGTCTCAAAGGCATAGCCCGTGGTAAAAACCACTAATGCCACAAACAACGCGACCGATACGCCGGTGTGAATTTGCGACCTGCGAAGCGTCGTAGACGGGTCTACCTTCTTCGGGAGCAGCATTGATCCGTTGAAGCCGATGGCGACACACACCAAGTGGCTCATGACGACCAGACCCGCAGCATCGGCCCATCGGATTTCCATTATGATGATGGCAAAAAACACAAGTGTCAAATCGATGAGCAATGGGAGGGAAACCAACTGCAAATAGGTTCCAAATAGTGAGAAACGAACTGGTCGAACCCGCTGCATGTTGAGGTAAACCTCCCTAAAAAAGACCCATGCATTTCCGAATACGTAGGTAAAGACCACCACAGGCGAGAGTAAAAGTAGGTAATACTGCCAGATGATGATCTGATTGGCTATCACCCTGGTCGCAAAGATCTGGTCAATACTGAAAAACAGAAAAACACCCATGATGATCTTGAAGACAAACGCCAGTAATAGCATGCGCCTGACCACATCATTGCGAAATACCATGCGCATGGTCGCTTGATCGGTGTTTAAGATGTCGCGATGCATGGGTCGCACCGTTCGAAGCTCGACGACACTCAAATCGATACCCAACGACAACACTCCCCACGCTATCGTTATGGCCCAGGGCATCCATATCGACATGGTGCTGTAGTACAGGTAAAACATGTAGATCATCGTGCCAATGAGAGCCAAGGTTAGCGCAAAAAACAACTTGTTGTATTTCACGTGATACTCAAACAGTGTCCGAATCGCGTAACTGCAAAATTCAGATGTGAGCACGACGGCCATAAAAAGGCTTATCCACATGGGTCCATCGAGCGAAGACCAGCTAATGGTGGCAAAGCTGATGGTGAAAAGGACGAAGGCCCCCACAAAAAGGTTGAGCAGGGACGTGGTCTGGTTAATCAACCAACGATTCACCAAACCGACCGGGGCGTTCGGAGGGATCAAGTTGGGCCTACGTTTGTAGCTGGGAAGGAAGTCCTTGATCACCCCAAAGGCGATAATCGATGTAAGTCCGCCTATGAGAATGACGGTGACCTGAGTCCGACTGTCCGAATTTTCGGGTGTGAGCGCTATCAGAAGCCCCAGCATGAGTCCGTATAAGATTGCAAAAAGCGCCGCGGCACCACCACCGATGCTCATCCAAATACCGGTCGATTTGGAGAACAGATTGCCAAAACGGCTGCGAACCAAGTACAAGAATAAACTCATGAGCCAAAAAGCCAGTCGATGGATTCGAAGCTTTTTTCTTCTGACGATAACAACCTGAAGAGCGCCTCATCTATTTGTCCGGAACCATGCACGGCGAAATCCTCCAAACTGGTATCGCTCACGATACGACCCTGATCGATCACCAGTATTCGATCGATCACCTTGTTGAGGTAGTCTAAATCGTGCGATGAGGTGAGGATGATGCGGTCTTCGCGTTGATATTGCTGAATGAAACGGACGATGTCCTTGGCGGCAAATGGATCCAGGCCGGAAAACGGCTCGTCCATCACCAAAATGCGCGGCATGTGAATGATGGCGGAACATAGCGAAATCTTACGCCTCATGCCGGTCGAGTAGCTTTTTACCGGCTTGTGCCAATCGTCTTCGTTCTCGAAAAAGAAGGCCAAAAGTGTGCCCACCCGCTGCCTGAGATGCTCAGGTTCCAATTTGTACAGCCTGGCGGTGAACTCAAGGTTTTGCCAGCCTGTGAAATCGCCAATGGGCGGGATTACGTCCGACATCACTCCAAGCTGGTATCGGACCTCCGACGATGCAGACAGGGGCTTGCCATTGTAGAGCACCTCGCCCGACGACTGTTTGATCAGATCGATGAGGATGTTGATCAACGTCGTCTTTCCCGCACCGTTCTTTCCAAGCAAGCCATAACTCTTGCCCGCCACCAAGTCGAGGTTCACTCTGTCGAGAGCTTTGACCCCTTTCCCGTAGTGTTTGGAAAGGTCCTTAAGTTGAATATGCATAGTATTTTTGTCCGCCCTCCGTCCGTGTGATGACTTCTCTGAACAAGATGAATGCTGGCAGCCGTTCCTGTTGCAAAATGTTACTGAATTATGGCATTAAACGAAACGATTAATGCCACACGACAAGTTACCTTTTTTCTGTAAAACTCGGTATCTTGCAAGACTAATACTATCACTTGACGAACCATAATTGGAGCTAGTTCATGGCCTTTAAATCAATCGACGAAATCGACACCAGCCAATACCCTTACATCAACAAGGGGCTCGAAGGCTTGGTGGCATTCAGCACTAACAAGAGTCTCGTTGACGGTGCCAAGGGAGAGCTTACGTATGCAGGTTACAATATCAATGATCTGGCCGAACACTCCACCTTCGAAGAAGTGTGCTTCCTGCTGTGGTTTGAACGCCTTCCAAGCCAAGCCGAACTTGACGACTTGAATGCAAAGTTGTGCGCCGAACGCAACATTCCTGATGGAGTGATGAACTACATCAAGAACACGAACAAGGCGGCTGAGCCCATGTCGGTGCTTCGCACGGCTGTGTCGATGCTTGCCGATTTTGACGCCGAGGCCGACGAGAACACTCCGGAAGCAAATCTTCGCAAGTCGATCCGCATGACGGCCAAGATGCCGACCATCATCGCCGCCTTCGACCGCGTGCGCAATAGCAAGGAAGTAATCGCCCCTCTGGCAAACGAGAGCACCGCCTACAACTTCTTCTACATGCTCAACGGCGAGCATCCAGGCAAGAATGCCGAAAAGGTAATGGATCTGCTTTTGATTCTTCATGCAGAGCACGGCATGAACGCATCCACATTTACCTGCCGCGCCATCGGAGCAACAATGTCCGACATCTACTCTGCAGTGACTGGCGCCATCGGCTCACTGAAGGGACCTTTGCACGGTGGTGCCAACACGGCTGTGATGAACATGCTGCTCAAGCTTGAGAAGGATGTCGACATTGTCGAGTTTGTGAAGGGCAAGCTGGAGCGCAAAGAGAAGATCATGGGCTTCGGTCACCGCGTGTACAAGACCTTTGACCCACGTGCCCACCACCTTCGCAAGATGGCAAAGGCACTCAGCGAGGAGGTTGGCATGCAGTATCTGTACGAATGGTCCGAGAAAATCCTCGAAACCATGAAGTCGGAAAAGAACATAGACCCGAACGTCGACTTCTTCAGCGCCACGGTATACTACTCCATCGGCATCATGCCCGACCTGTACACCTGCCTCTTCGCCATGAGCCGCATATCGGGATGGACAGCTCACTACCTCGAGCAGATGGAGAACAACCGTCTGATTCGTCCAAAGGCGCTCTACATGGGCGAAACCAACACTCCTTGGACCCCCATCGAGCAGCGCTAGTCTCAAGGGATTACACTCTAATGAAAAAAGCCCATGCCTAGGTATGGGCTTTTTTTTATTACCATTACACAATGGACGTTCAAGACGAACAACTAAGGGTGCTGGCAAGGATGCTCCGCAAAGGTACGGGCACGGCTTATGCCAAGCATTTGGGGTTATCTGCCGACATGGCGTATGCCGATTTCAAAACTCGGGTACCCCTGATCAGTTATTCAGATCTTGAACCTTGGGTAAACCGTGTTAAAAACGGAGAACAGCATATACTCTGGCCAGGGGTTGTACGCCGGTTTGCCGTCAGTGCAGGAACCACTGGAACTGGAAAACATATACCGATATCTGACGGACGTCTACAGTCGGATCTACAGTTCATGCGCAGGGTGACGCACCATATACTTCAGGGAAATCCAGATCCCGGTCTGTTTCTTGGAAAGCACCTTGCGCTGTCAGGCTCCGTCGTGAGCGCCGGTGGCTTCGAGTTCGGCGAAATCAGCGGCATGTTGGCTTGTGCTTCACCCAAATGGGTACGATTATGGCACGCCCTATGCCCCGAAAAGGCAGCCTACATGAGCTGGCCCGACCGCTTTGAAGCGATCATCACGAATGCTATCCACAGCGACATACGGATGATAACAGGCGTGCCATCTTGGATTCTGATCCTACTTCGCGAGGTATCACGTAGGCGTGGAATGCCAATTTCACACGTCTGGCCCCACTTACGGTTGATCATTACAGGCGGTGTCGCACTATCAGGATATTTCAACGCTATTAAATCGGAAATTGGCGACCTCAATGTCCGGTTTTTAGAAAATTATGGGGCTTCGGAGGGCTACTTCGCGTTTGACTGGTTCGATAGCGGATCCATGCTGCTGCAGTTCGATTCTTCCGTTTTTTTCGAGTTCATACCGCTACCATCGACTCATGAACTCACCATGCCCCAACCACTCGATAATTTGGCCACCGTTCCGTTGTGGGACGTGCAACCTGGGATGAGGTATGGGTTGGTAGTATCCAATATGGGCTTGTGGCGGTATGTCACCAACGACGAAGTTGTGTTCGAAAGCGTGTCACCACCACGAATTCGTGTAAATGGCCGCCTGAATCAGATGACAGACACCTTTGGTGAAGCTGTTTCAGCATCAGATGTACGTGATGTGATTCAACAAGTGATGCCAGACAAAACCTACGATCATGTGCACATTCGGCCAACTTGGAGTGGCAGTCCTCCCCTTCCCTTGCACGAGTGGATAGTTGTCGTGACCGAAGCACGTGTAAGGAAATCAATGCGTGATGCGTCATCCATTCTGGCTGTCCAAATAGATCAACAGTTACAAGCTAAAAACCGACATTACGCTACTCGTAGGGAGACTGGTGCTATGGGATTGCCGATATTATGCATCATTGGCATGGATGCGTATGAAACCTTTCTCAAGGCTATGCCTAAATCGCAGAGTAAACTGGGATTATTTATCAAATAGATGCCTGCGGCATGGGTCCCGACTTCGTCGGGATGACAGCGTGGCTTTATAAGAAGATTTGATGCCTGCGGCATGGGTCCCGACTTCGTCGGGATGACATCGGGGTTATTGGGGTGATTAGATGCTTTCAGCATAAAAAAAGGCCTCCCAGTTTGCACTGGGAGGCCTTTTTGAAAACTGACTTCAGGTCGAATGACTACTTGCGCAGTGTCAACGTGAAGGTTTTGTAGTTCTCGTTCGGCTGGTAAGTGCCACCTGTCAGCGTGAGCACAACCGTACGGGTCGTACCAGCTGCAAGTGCTGCCCATCCAGCTGCATCAACCACAACGTTGATGGTACCAGAACTGCTGTTAGCAGGAATGGTCACCGTTGTGCCAGAGATGGAAAATTGACCAGCTGTCGCCGTTCCACCAACCGAGAAGTTCACCTGTGTGTCAGACCCTTGGTGAGGTCCCACAAGTTGAACAACGACTGGAACAGTGGCGGTACCAGTAGCTGGCACTGCAACTGTGCGAACGTACGAGTTCGAGGAGCCGGGAGCCGACTTGAACTCTACTACGACTGGACCTTGGTAGGTCTTGTCTACATCTTCAAAGCAACCGGTCATAAAACCAGCGCTGAGCAGAAGAACCAGCAGAAATTTAATTGATTTCATAGTGATCTTAATATAAGCGTGGTTTATGATTAGTAGCCTGGGTTTTGCTCGAGCAGCGGGTTGAGGTCAACCTGTGCCTGTGGCCATCCTGCAAGGATACGGAAGTCTGTGTATGGAATCGTGGCGTTAGCACCAATGGCGCTTGGACGCTGGATATCCAAACCGCGACGCTTCTGGTCATAGAAGCGGTGACCTTCGTATGCAAGCTCAAGGCGGCGCTCAAGCAAGATTGCATCGATCAGTTGCTGACGGCTCGTAGCCGTTACGGCAGGTACACCACGGGCTGAACGGATTGCATTCAGATCGGCGAGACCTTCGGTAACTTTATTTTGCTCGGCACGTGCCTCAGCGCGAATCAAGTACAACTCGGCAACGCGGAACACTGGTAAGTTTTGGGCAAAGTTACCTTTGTTGGCGTTCCATTTGTCGAGATACTGCAATTGGATACCAGAAACGGTACCGGTCTTAAGCAACGACAAACGAGTGTCTCCTGCCGGGAAGAGGGCGACCAATTCAGGGTTGATGCCAAAGTCGCCCCACTGACGTGGAGTAACCCAGCTTGCCATCGACTCGTTCACACCCACAGATTCGGTGCTGGCGTTCACATTGAGTTCAAACACAGATTCTGGGTTCGGACTTGTGGACCAGGCAGCCTCATATGCAGCAGCGGTAGTCGTCAGACGAGCGCTTGTAGCACCGATCGCAGCAGTTGCACGTGCTTCAGCATCGGCCCAACGCTCCCAGTACAGGTATACGCGAGCTAGGAGAGTATTTGCGGCAGCTGGTGAAGCATAGTACACGTTCGTGTTACCAGCCAATAGCGTAGCGGCCTGCTGGAGGTCGCTTTCCATCAACTGATATGCTTCGGTAACCGTGCCACGTGCGCGGAAATCAGCATCGGTCAAACCTTTGGTCGGCTTGTCGCGGATGATGACGCCACGGTCCCAACCGTTTACCGATTTGTTTGGCTCATAGCCGTACGAACGCACAGCATTGAAGTAATTCAATGCGCGTAGGAACAGAGCTGAACCAAGCAGGCGGTCTTTGGTCGCTTGAGGCGCGTCGAGTGTTCCAATGCCATCAATGATGTAGTTGGCCTCGTTCACAGATGCATACGGATAGTACCCAAGAGTACCACCTGGAGTCATGTTGTATGGAGCATTTCCGCGCGAAGCGCCAGGGCGCTGCACGAAAGCGTCACCCATAATCTCGGGGAGAATGAACAGACTGTTACCATACGCACCCTGTCCCAAAAGACGGTTGTAAACAGAGACCAAAATCGCTTCGGTTCCTGAAACATTTGCCAAGGCAACTTCAGGGCTCAACGCGGTGCGTGGTTCTGTTTCAAGCAGATCTTCGCAGGCTGTAAGCGGCATAGCCAGAACAGCAGCGAACAGAATCCCCTTTTTGAATGAATTGAATTTCATATTGATATCACCTCTTGAATTAGAACTGAAGTTGTACACCGGTACGAATCGTACGTCCCTGTGGGTATGGAGCAGCAGATGTAGCAAGGAACTCTGGATCGAGACCTGGATATGCTGTCCAAGTGATCAAGTTACTGCCAGTGGCAAATACCTTGAATGTACGAATACCAATGCGGCTGGTGATATTCTCTGGCAGCTGGTAGCTGAGAGTTGCATTCTTCAGACGGATGTATGAAGTGCTTTCAATGTACCATGTAGAGGCCGTGGTACGCGATGACATACCTGGCTCGTTACGGTTACGGAAGGCCTTCTCGATGTCTGTGATTTGACCTGGGGTTGTCCAACGGTCAAGAAGACGCGTGAGCAATCCACCCTGTGTACCTGGATCCATCAGGAAGTAACCAACTTGCTGCTCAAATGTGTTTCCACCCAGATCATACTGGAAGAATACGTCAAGCGAGAAGCCTTTGTAGCTGAAGGTATTGGTCAAACCACCGTAGTGGGTCGGGTCAAGGTAGGAGATGATGTCGGCATCTGCAGCTGACACGAGGTAAGTGATGTTACCATTTTGGTCATACCACATCGGGCGACCATCGGCTGGGTTGACACCCGCCCACTGGTAGCCCCAGTAGAAGCGCAGCGGCTCGCCTACGATGTAGGAGTTGCCAATACGGTCCTGACCTTCGTTCAGTTCGATCAGCTCATTCTGGTTGCTGGTGATGTTGAAGCTGCTGGTCCAGTAGAAGTCGCCACGGTCGATATTACGTGTGGTGATCTCAAACTCATAACCTTGGTTCTGTACAACACCTGCGTTCTCGGTGATGGAACCGAAACCAGAGTCAGATGGGAGCGAACGGCCCAAGAGGAGACGCTCGTTGCGCTTGCGGTACAAGTCGATGGCACCACTGATGCGTCCGTCGAAGATAGCATAGTCAAGACCGAGGTTGATGGTCTTGGCTTCTTCCCATGTCAACACGTTGTTGGCCAGCTGGCTTGGACGCAGACCAGCGCCTGCATTGTAGGAACCACCGGAACCGAACAGCGAGCGGGATGCAAAGTTACCGATGCCCGAATTACCTGTGATACCGTAGCCGGCACGCAGTTTCAGGTCAGTAATAGCATTCGGAAGCGGGATGAAATCCTCGTTGGCGAGGTTCCAGGCACCGGAGACCGCGTAGAAGAGACCCCAACGGTTGTCGACACCGAAACGGGACGATCCGTCGTAACGGGCCGTTGCGTTGACGAGGTATTTGTTGTTGTAGTCATACTTGGCCTGACCGAACACAGAGGCCGACTTGAATTCAGTAGCAAAACCTGAAACACCAGATGGTGTTGCAGCTAAACTGAGAATGTCGAAGAGCGGGTTAGCGAATCCACGGCCAGAAGCTGTGAAAGTCTCTTGTGACTCTTCTTTGTACTCAGATCCGAGAAGACCGGAAACATTGTGCACATTGTTGAAGCTCTTGTTGTAGTTCAACGTTGCGTTGATGTTGTAGCTGAAAATCTCACGGTTGGCCTCGAACAAGTCGCCACCGTTGGTACGTGGCGAGCCTGGGATCAGCGACGAACGGTAGTTCGTGTCGCGTGTTTGGCGGAAGTTCAAACCACCGAACACACGCAGAACCAAATTCTGTGGCAGACGGTAGTTGAATGCCAACGATCCCTGGATGTCATTACCACGGGTCTTGCGCTGATCTAGTTCCTGATAAAGAACGATGTTGGCGTATGGTACGTTTTCATTGTAGCTGCCGTCCTCATTGTAGATAGGACGTGTCGGCTGCTGCCAAGCGCCCATGAAGAATGGACCGTTGATGAAGTTACCATCAGAAACAGCACCGAATTGACGTGTTGACGCAAGGTTAATGCGTGATTCAACCGTCATCTTGCTGTTCACGCGGTGGTCAACGTTGGTACGAAGGTTCATGCGCTTGAAGTCGGTGAATTTGGCCTGGCCTTCACTGTTCTCAAAACCTGCAGAAACGAAGAAACGGGTCACGTCGGTACCACCGGAGATGGAGGCGTCGATTTCACGGTTCACACCCGTCTGGTAGACTGCACGCTGCCAGTCGTATGTAGTTGCCAACGCCGGATCGCAAGCTGCTGTGCCAAGACCTGCCGAGGTACAACCTGGGTAGAAGTTGGTCAGGATCAAGTTACGGGCAGCTGTTGGGTTCGTTCCGACAACATTGGCATGGTTTTCGAAGGCTTCCATGAGGAAGTTCAACCATGTTGGGCTGTCCATCGTCTCGTAGAACTTAGGCTGCTCTGTCCAACCAATGGTCGAGTTGACCGTGATGACCGAGCTACCTGCGCGACCTTGCTTGGTTGTGATCAAAACCACACCGTTGGCAGCCTGTGCACCATAAATGGAGGCAGCAGCGGCGTCCTTGAGGATCTCGATCGACAGAATGTCGTTCGGATTCAACGCGGCAAGTGGGTTCGAAGAGGCCTGGCTTGAACCTTGTGAGTTCTCTGTCAATTGCACACCGTCAACGATGTAGAGAGGCTCGTTGCTGGCGTTGATGGAGCCAAATCCACGGATGCGGACACGAATGGCACCACCTGGCTGACCCGAAGCGGATGTGACCTGAACACCGGCTGCACGACCCTGCAAAGCTTGGTCGAACGACTGGATGGGCAGGTTTTCGATCTGCTCGGCCTTCACCTGGGTGATGGCACCTGTAACCTCACGCTTGGTCTGAACGCCGTAACCCGTAACCACGAGTTCGTCGAGACCTACCAAGGCGGGCTCAAAGTTAATGTTGAGGGTAACCATGCTCTCACCAACCGTAACACGGGTGGAGAATCGCTTGTAACCCACGAAGCTGGACTCAACGGTGTAAGTACCAGCAGGAATATTCATAATGGAGTAGTTACCATTAATGTCCGACGAAGCACCACGGCCAAGTTCCTTTACCAGAATGTTAGCATTCGGCAAAGACTCACCTGTTGTGGCGTCAATCACTTTACCGCGAATCCCGCCTGACTGCGCAAGCGCAGTACCGGTGGCGAGAAGGAGGATAAGCGACAGACATATTAGTAGCCTGTTCTTCATAGAAACCTCAGGATTGTGTGTATTGATTTGGATTTTGACGTACCGAAACCGGAACTCAGAAGCACACCACATCACTGAAAAACAATGAGTGAACCACCAGAGATACCGCTACCGACACATCTTAACCGTGAGTTAACCATTCTCACATAAAGCGAATGTAACTCCACAACTCAAATAATCAAAACAAAAACTTG
>CAYWCV010000059.1:0-13769 GCA_964456845.1 uncultured Chitinophagales bacterium
CGGCCATGATGATATCGCTTGGGGCCCTGCTGCTTCCTGTCATTTTATTGAGCGGCTTCATCTTCCCTATCGAAAGCATGCCGCAGATCTTACAATGGGTAGCCCAGGCTGTGCCTGCAAAATGGTATCTCGAAGCGGCTCGAAGCATCATGCTGAAAGGGGCCGATGTCACGATCGTTGCAATGCCGCTGGTTGTGTTGACAGCCATGATGACCGGATTTATGGTGTTGGCATGGGCTAATCTTAAAGACCATCTTGAATTATGACTACTCTTCTTGCCTTATTGCGAAAGGAATTCATCCAGATCGTTCGAAACAAGCCCATCTTGTTAATGATGATTGGAATGCCCATTGTCCAATTACTGATATTAGCCCATGCAGCCACCTTCGAGTTACAGAAAGTGGAGATGGTGGTCGTCGATATGGAGAGAAGCGCAGAGTCGCGGCAGTTGGTCGGGGCGTTTACGGCCAGTGGTTTCTTTATGGTAGCAGGCGAGTCAGACCATGTCGACCAAGCCTTAGATTACATCGAGTCGGACCGTGCCATGTTTGTTCTCGTGATCCCACCAAATCTGACCACGAACATTAAAGCTGGGCTGCCCGGCAAGCTTCAACTCATGATCAGTGGAGAAGATGGGGTTCAAGCAGGGCTGATACAGGCTTACTCGAGCGGAATCATACAGCTTCAGTCGCGCAACTACATGTTGGAATCGATGCCGGCTTCTCGAGGGGCATCAACTATTGAGATTAGGGAGCTATTCGCGTACAACCCAAACCTAGACTACAAGTTCTACATGGTTCCGGGAATCCTGGTGCTGCTTGTGACATTAGTCGGCATGCTGCTGTCTGCAATGAACATCGTCCGGGAGAAGGAGATTGGCACCATCGAGCAGCTTAATGTTACCCCGATACGCAGGTGGCAATTCATCTCTGCAAAAATGCTTCCATTTTGGATTATCGGGATGCTGGAGCTTGCCTTTGGTCTCGTGATTGCCCGACTGGTGTTCAATGTGCCGATGGTCGGAAACCTGGCACTTGTTTTTGCTTCGGCTGCCATCTACTTGCTCGTTGTGCTTTCCATCGGGTTACTGATTTCAACCATCACCCATACCCAGCAGCAAGCGATGTTCATTGCTTGGTTTTTCCTTGTGATCTTTATTCTGATGAGCGGACTCTTCACGCCCATTCAAAGTATGCCCGATTGGGCCCAAGTTGTTACACGGTTCAACCCGGTGTCCTATTTTATCGAAATCATGCGCAGGGTCCTTCTAAAAGGTGCCGGCTGGCAGTCAATTCAACTGTTGGTAGGATCATTGGCAATTTATGCCGCCATCACCATGACGGTGGCCGTTTGGAGATACCAGAAAGTGGCCGAGTGACGCATAGCTCAGATTTCTATGGCATAGGGAAACGGATTGAGCGCATATTCTTTCCGCCGCTTATCGCTCGGTTCGTTACGACCCAGAATCCAAACTGACCCGTCTGGTTTGGGCAGTACGAGTTGGAGGTTTTCTTCCAGCCTTTTCTGAACTTGGTTTCGCATCTTCCTGCTGTAGTCTGGGTTAGTGCCATGTTCCCATATGGCCTGTTCGATCTGCTCGGTTGACAAATACTTATTGTTGGCGTGGTACTGCTTTGACAACAGCAGAAATAAATCCATCTCATCCTCACTGAAATTCGTCGACAGGTCTTTTCCGGCGTGCATGATTGATATTCCTGCGTTGCTCGAAATGACCCGTACCACGTAATCGTTCGTGGCAATAACCGTTGCCAGGGTTTCTTTGTTGCTTGTTGAGGCGCGTCCATTCAAGCGTCGCCTGCGCATCCAGTACATGAACGGTATTGCAGCAGCCGCAAGCAGTATTGGAATCAGAAACCGATCGCTGCTTGACTCGACGGGCTCTACCCAGTTGTTCTCAGACAATGCAACCATTTTGCGAATATTGGCCCTGATGAAATCGGCCGATGGCAAGTCGATGGTCGACACATATACGGGCGCCGCTCTGTTGTTGGTTGGCAATGGCGTCCATAGAAGATACAACTGCCGCGTTCTCTCGTTTATAAAATAAGCTAACAGCCTTTCAAACTTTGACAAGGCACCTGTATTGACATCAATGAAACTCCCCTGCATTGACTCAAGGTCAACCGCATACATGATCGAGCTGCGATCATTGCTGTTGTACTGGTCCATACCGATGAGCAAATTCTCATTTTGCAACACACCGTTTCTGGGGGTAGCCATATAACCAAGCATGAGGTAATTGTTGACCAGATCATCTTCGTTGAAAACTAAATCACCGTGATGTTCCCAGATCGTCTTCTCCAAATCGAATGTCCATATGTCATACATCGATTTGCGAAATGTAACGTACGGTTTGTTGGGTTCCGTCGTTGCCCGTCCTCCGAAAAGGATGATCTTGTTACCAGACTTCCAATAGGTCAATGTCGGTAAGATACGTTTTGAAGGCCACTTGTTTCCCTTCCACACAACAAGGTCCCAATGGCCGCTGACATCATCAAATTGGGTGAAGATGTCCTTGTCCTGCCAGAAACCGTAACCACCATATAGCATAAGCTTGCCATCTACGGGCGATATAAGATGGCCGTGTTCATACTGGTTTCGATGATTGATTGAATTATCGATCCTGACCGGTTCGGCCGTCCAGTCGATGTCGGTCGAGTAGACCAGTCCTGCACCTCCCGACCAAATAAGCACCCTGTCAGACACGGTGTCGATATCCATAACAACCTGAGGGTCTTCAAATCGGGTTGTTCGGAGCATGATCCACTTTCTTTCGGACATGTCCCACATATGTAAGGTGTCCTGCGTATGAAAGTAAATCCTGTCGCGTCTCACATCATAATATGAGTTGAAATACTCGTTGAAATACGCGATGGGTCTGTAACCGTCGGCAGGTAACAACTGAACGGTGGAAGCGCTCTGTGCAATGGATTGCACACTGCCGAAGTCAATCAAAACCGCAATCAGTAACACTAACTTATTCATGGCATATTTCACTCTTTGGTGAAATATAACTTAAGTCAATTCGCTAACCAACGACTTCAGAATAAGTAAGACATATTCGGTGACAGATTCTGTCACTCAGTCGATGTACACGCTGATCCCCACGTAGCTGCGAAATTGCCATGTCTTGATATCTTCAATATCATTGCTCTGTTTACCAGATTTTATCTTGTCAAATCGTGCCCTAGCAGGGCGAATTCCTGCTTCCAATGAGATTTTTTCTGACAATGCAGCCCGAAGCCCCGCACCCGCAACTAGGCCTGGTCCGCTGAACCTCACATCGATCCCATCATAACGGAACAGTGAACCCATCACTCCTGTTTCGACATAAGGCTGAAAGCGGTGTTGCCCGAAATGGAATCGGCCCAGAATTTCAGCGTACTGTGTATTGGCCACCCCATCATTGAGGGTATGGGCCGACAGGCTGACCATCATCGTGAGGATGGGATTGAATCCGTAGCCAATCGCTACACCCACACCCGGCCCGGCCCCATTGTCGGAGCTCTCGTCGAACGAGGTGTCGTCGAACGTAATTACTGAATGGCTAAACCGTAAACCCCCATGAAATCCTGTCTGTGCCATCGAGGGGACACATACAAAACCTAGTAGAAGTATTGAGGAAAGGAATATTTTAAGCATCATATCAGCGAAAAATAGACATAACCGAGGTCAATTTTCTTGTCAATTCAATCTGGAGACACGTTATTTCTCCGAATTCTGGCTGCAACTTTAAGAAACGTATGAAATATTGTACACTTAATTGATTGTTTCACATAGGCTTCGTTATTATACTGTGATATCGGTATTATTACAGGGCAATACAAGAACAGTAAATGCGAGTTTAGAGGATAACGCGTAACCGTGCTTCAGATGAATCATATATTACTCGTCGACGACGACAACGTACATCACGTGGTGACGAGTATGCTCATCAAGAGGCTTCCATTTCAGCTGAAATCGAGCAAGGCAATGGATGGGCTCGAAGCGTTGAACATGATCAAGGATAACTTGGATGCCCCGCCCGATTTGATATTGCTCGATCTCAACATGCCCGTAATGAATGGCTGGGAGTTTTTGGAAAAGATTGCCGAACTGGAGTCAGAAATGCCGCACCAACCAGTAATTTGCATCCTCTCATCCACCATTGCCCCAGACGATATCGAAAGGGCGAATGGCTACTCCAACGTCCACTCGTTCATATCGAAGCCGCTGCTAAAAAATGACATGATCAATCTGCTCACCAGCCTAGGTTTTCAGAAGACGGAATAAATACCGTCGGAATAACTGCAAGTAATTCGGCAGCATTAGATACCAAATCGACGCCCAACGAACGGCTCATCCATTTGTAGAACAGGTCTTTGTTATGGCCAGACTCGCGCACATACTTGAGACTTGTGGAACCTGCCGTTTTACTCAGCTTACCGCCACGGTCCCTTACAAGAGGATGATGCATGAACTGGACATCCAGAAAAGGTGATAATCCGCAGAGCGTAGATAAATGGAGCTGTATTGCTGTTGATTCAATCAGATCAACCCCCCGGATGATATGGCTGACTCCAAACGAGACATCGTCGACAAGCGACGAAATCTGATACGAGGGCAGTCCGTCACGCCTCCTCACGACGCTCGACATGGAGTTTTGTGAAAAAGCCACCGATTGTTCGCCGACCCAGTGGTCGGAAAATGTTTGGATCATCGGCATTGTCTTCAACCTCAGGACTGCATCAGGTTGTGTGGAGGTCGACAGGTTGTTGCAATCACAACCGATTGATCCCAAAGCCAACCACTGTGATCTGGAGCAGTTGCACCAATAGACGGATCCGTTTTCCTCAAGCGTTCGTATCGCTCGATCATATTGGCCCATACGTCGAGACTGCGACCACGAAGATTCAAACTCCTCCACAGTTTGGGGTCCTAAATCCCAGTCGATGCCCAGCCAATCAAGCGTTCGAAACACGTCCTCGACATATGCTCCACGCACACGGCTGTGGTCTAAGTCGTCAATCCTCAATAAAATGGAGGCATCATTCTGCCTTGCCCATAACCAGATCAAGACGGCATTGAATGCATTTCCTACATGCAGATATCCACTTGGGGTTGGGGCAATGCGGGTAATCCTGCTCAATCTTGAAAATCGTTTAGGGAGTAATTTGACAAATCGATTCAGGTGTATGATATTACCCTACGCTACAAAAATCCAACGAGGGTACTATGAAAAGTAACATGAGCATCACCGACCGTATTGGACGGGTAATTTTTGCGGTTCTAGTGGTTTTGCTTTGGATGATGGATATCATCTCCGGCACTTTGGCGACCACACTGTTAGTAGTTGGGGCAATCTTTGTTGCAACAAGCGCAGTTGGCTTCTGCCCGCTTTATACCTTGTTTGGCATGAATACGAAAAGATCGGCTGAGAAGAACGCCTAAAATCAGGCCGTAATCGTCTGTTTGATCGACGACTTGACGGTATCGACAATGGCGTCGGCATCGATTCGACAGTCGTGCCACAATTCCTCCTGTGTGCCGTGCTCAACAACGGTGTCGGGCACTCCGAGTATGTTCAGCTTCCCGCTCCATCCCCTTGTCGATAGATATTCTGCGACAGCCGAACCAAAACCGCCGACCCTTGTGCCGTCTTCGATTGTGATAAACGTATGGTGCGACTCCATTAAACGATCGATCATATCGGTGTCGAGCGGCTTCACAAACCGCATGTCGACATGCGTGATTTCAATTCCTTCTTCGGCAAGACGCTTGTGAGCAAGGACGGCCTGGTTCCCGATGCTTCCGAAGCTGAGCACGGCTATGTCGTTACCCTCACGTAGCAGACGCGACGTGCCAACGGGTATGTGTTCGAATGCACCAGTGTTCACTCCCATACCCTTGCCCCTCGGATACCGTATGGAGAAGGGTCCAGCAGTATGCAGGCTTGCCGTGTACATCAAGTTACGAAGCTCCTGCTCGTCCATTGGTGCCGAAACCACGATATTCGGCAGGCAACGCATAAACGGAATATCATAAAGACCATGATGCGTGGGTCCATCGGCACCCACCAGACCGGCACGGTCCATGCAGAAAACAACCGGAAGTTTTTGGATGCACACGTCGTGCACAACTTGGTCGTAACCGCGCTGCAGAAAGGTAGAATAAATGGCCACAAATGGGATGGAGCCTTGAGTAGCCATGCCAGCGGCAAACGTTACGGCATGCTGCTCTGCTATGCCGACATCGAATGCGCGATCGGGCATTTCGGCCATCATGGCATTTAAACCCGTACCACTGGGCATTGCAGCAGTAATACCTACGATCTTCTCATTTTGTTTTGCCAGTTCAATGATCGCACTGCCAAAGATGTCTTGGTAGTTGGGCAATTTCTTACCAGTGCTTGTGGTGCCTACGGGGGCTCCTGTAATTTTGTCGAAAGGACTTCCTTGTGCGTGCCATTTGAGCGGGTCTCTCTCAGCAGGTGCAAAACCCTTGCCTTTAACCGTTACAACATGGAGTAATTTCGGGCCAGGGATGTCTTTCAAATCTTCGAGGGTTTTAACCAACCCCTTCACATTGTGGCCATCTATGGGTCCGTAGTATTTGAAGCCAAGCGACCGGAACAGACTTCCAGGGGTCAAAGCGGTAGTAAGGGCGTGCTCAAGTTTTGATGCTACCTTACGCATCCGGTCGCCCGCTTTCTGGAAGTGTCCGAGCATGTCGTAAAGCTCATCACGAACGCGGTTGAAGGTCTTGCTGGTAGTAATATCGGTCAAATATTCTTTTAGAGCTCCGACGTTCGGGTCGATCGACATGCAGTTGTCGTTCAGTATCACGAGTACGTCCGAATGGAGTGCTCCAGCGTTATTGAGACCTTCAAACGCCATTCCGGCAGTCATGGCGCCATCGCCAATGACGGCTACGACCCTCTTTTTTTCACCGGCAAGTTCGGCAGCTTTGGCCATGCCGAGTGCGGCCGATATGGATGTGCTCGAATGGCCCACTCCAAAGGTGTCGTAGACGCTCTCGCTGCGCTTGGGGAATCCGCTGATTCCACCATATTTGCGGTTCGTATGAAATTGATTTTTGCGCCCTGTAAGTATTTTATGACCGTACGCTTGGTGCCCAACATCCCAAACAAGGAGGTCGTGTGGCGTGTTCAGCGAATAATGCAGGGCGGTGGTAAGTTCGACCGTGCCCAAACTTGCTCCGAAATGTCCACCGTGAACGGCAACCTGGCTTATAATGAAATCCCGCAGCTCGAAACACAGATCGGGAAGTTCCTCTACAGATAGTTTCTTCAGGTCGTCGGGCGTCTGAATGCTCTTCAGAAGTTCACCTTGTTCGTTTGGTGCCGATGTCATCATGTGGGGGCTTCATTCGGGTTGACTTGCTCGATGCGCAATTTGGCCTGTTCGAGGATGTTGCTGCAATAAGAAGCGAGTTTGCTTGCCTTCTCGTAGAGTTCAACGGTTTGCTCGAGCGGTACAGTATCCGATTCGAGTTCTCGAACGATGCGATCTAATTGGTCTAAAGCTTCTTCGAACGTCAAGCGTTCCTCAACAGGGTTTGACATAGTGAAATTGCAATATGATTGGCCATTTATGGCGCGTTGGATGTCGAAACATCGTCGGAATCGTTTTCGTCGGGATCGGCTCCACTCAGGAATGGCAGCACGCCTGTCTCCCGGTATTTGTCGTAGAATACGGATAAAAGGGCAACACTCGGAACCGCGATCAACAGCCCGAGGAAACCGAACATAAATCCGAACATGAGCAGAGAAATCATCACGAGTAAGGGATGGATTCCGACTTGTCTGCCCATGACCCTCGGCACTAGGAAGCCTGACTCAAACACCTGTTCGAGTGCGAACACGATGTAGATGCCCGGCAGAAACTGGTACCATGGATCTCCCATGCTGATCCCGAATATGGTGGCCACGAAGATGCTGATCCATAATCCGAACGTTGGAATGAAATTCGTCAACCCAGCAAAAATCCCCAACAGGATACCATAGGGAAGACCAATAACGGTGAAGCCGATGCTAAGGTTAAATGCACTGATCAACACCACGATGAACAGGCCCCTGATGTATGCGCCTGCGATTCTTGAAACCTCACTTGTGTAGTCGTAGCGAGTTCTTTTTGGGATGAAGAAGGACTTCACGAATAATCGGATACGATCGTAGTCCCGAATCATGAAGAACAGCAAAAACGGAAGAAGGACAATAAAGAAGCCAATGGTGACCATGGCACCAACACGGTCGATATAGGTGATGGGCAGGTTTGAGAGGTCTAAATAAAAGCCTCGAATGAGTTCGTTGACATGGTTGGCCACAGCAGGGCCCAACTCGGCACCGTCGAGCCCTATGGAGTCGAGGAAGCTCTTTAGACCGACTTCATCGGCCCAACCCTGTTGGTTGTATTTTGCCGATGTGATGAGCTGGTTGATACGGATCAACTGCTCGTACAGGCGCGGTACGCCGGCATACAAGATCGTCGCAATCCCTCCCAGACCAACAAATGTAAAAACGGAGGCGGTCAGCCATCTAGGGATCCGATACTGTTCTAGCCTCACTACCAAAGGGTTGAAAAGGAAGGCTATCAGATATGCTACGATAAATGGGACAAGAAGGTGGCCAGAATCATATAAGAACCAAACACCGCATGCATAGATGGATGCGTATAAAACCGCCCGAGCCAACGGTTGCTTCCGCAACGGATAAAAGAGGATGCCGATGATCAACCCATATCCAAGCGGGTTCAGCAGATGTTGCAGCAAAAACATGACAAACAGCAAGCATAACACGGCTGCAACCAGCAATGTGACCTGTAATTTCTCATGTAAGCCGTTTGTATGCATCCCGCAAGATACGAAAGCTAATGCCAGTTAAAATTCCCAATCTTTGCGTTTCCAATCCAACCAATACATGAATAAGTATTAAAGTGTTAATTTCGTAACTTCCGCTGTGATACTGTCGGATTAACGGAGTGAATACTCATAAATGGTCATAAGTTAATTCTGAACGGAGATCGGTCGCCGCCAATATGGGATACCTTTTTTCCTTATTACTGTTGGTAATGCTTCAAACACCCGTCGCAGAGGGTGTACTTGGTGACACATATACAGCAGTCGATCCTGTTATCACAAGTCTTCTTGTTTCGGCGGACTCGTCGTCAAACAGTGACGACGACCGCCTGAAGAAGCTCCGGGAAGCCTACGAACGATCGTTCCGATTCACGAACGACCACGACCGAATGCTGGTCTCATGGCACCTCTACCGATTTTATGTGCCGGTGAACCCAGACTCTTCGGTCTTTTACTTACGTCGGGCATCCGATTATCTAAACAAATCAGGGAGCGTGAATACGACCGCTGCCGTTTCCATCGATCTAGGCAACTATTACCGTACGATTGGCTATTACGACCGAGCAAAGAATATGTATGGAATCGCGCTTGATATCTACAAAAGTCAGAATGATTCCATTAACATTTGGTGGTCATTGCATTTGATCGGATTGTCACATTATGACCGGTCAAATTTCACGATTGCAATCGAAAAGTTTGAGGAGGCGCTCACGTATCTGGAAGACAACGATTATCCAAGGTACGTCAACACTACGAATTCGATTGCCTTGTCATATTATCGACTCAAAGATTTCGACACAGCCGAACAGTATTACAACAAGGCATATGAGCATGTCTTCGATGAGCCAAGCATTCATTTCTTATCGCCCGTGACATATAATTTGGGACGTATTTATATAGAAGGGGGGCGCTATAGCGAGGCTGACGAGATGTTTGAAACGGCGTATGATGCCCCAAAGCCGAAGTTTCCCATCGGGGTAAGGTCAGGCTCGCGTACCTATCAGGCAAAACTCGAGCGGCTACGGGGTAATCTAACAAAAGCGGAGTACCGATTATTTCAAGCCGACAGCATTTTAGCGGCTAATAATACAGACGACCAGAACGTCAGGCGACTGTGGCTTCTGGAGTGGTCGTTGCTGGCAGAGGCTAATGGTGATTTGCGCAAGTCAATCGATATGCAACGGCGCCTGGTTTCATATGTCGACAGCCTGTCTGCCAGCCAGCTCGAATTAACCGTAAACCGGTTGAAGAACGAATATGAACTGGAATTCCGCGACAGGGTGCAAGCGGAGCTTCTGGCGGAGGAAGAACGCCAGCGCCAATTAAACACGTTGACACTACTGCTTCTGATTGTCAGCTTGCTTATCATCGCATTCCTTTTCGTGAGCCTTCGTGGTAAACAGCGCCACAACGTGGAGCTCATAAACAAGCAGAGGGAGATCGAAAAGGCAAACAAAGAGCTGCTCACATTCAACGCCGATCTCCAGAAGGCCAAGCGCGTAGCTGAGATCGCAAACGCGGCCAAGTCGAACTTTCTGTCGATCATGAGCCACGAAATTCGAACGCCCTTGAATGCGTTGATCGGTGCCACAAATTTTATCCTTACCGACAACCCTTCCGAAAAACACCGCGAGCTGCTCGACGTTCTAAAGGTCTCGTCCAACAACCTTCTTTACTTGGTAAATAATATCCTTGATCTCGGGAGACTGGAGTCAGGTAAAGTACAGCCGGAAAAAACGCCATTTAACCTCAAACAAATGATTCAGGGTCTGCACAATGCAGCAAGCCTGAATGCACGCGAGAAGAACTTGCCCATCAAACTTGAGTTCGACTCGTCGATTAGCGACAATGTGAGCGGAGACCCCTACTTGCTTGGTCAGGTGATCCAAAATCTTCTGGCGAACGCCGTCAAATTCACGGAGTCTGGCATGGTTCGCCTAACGGCCGACCTTGTCGCCAAAGGAAACGATTCGCAAAAAGTGAGATTTGCGGTTTCCGACACAGGGATTGGTATTCCAAAGTCAAAGCATAAGGTCATATTCGACAATTTTACCCAGGGTTCGGCCGACACGAATCGAAAGTTCGGAGGCAGCGGCCTAGGCTTGGCGATCTGCAGTAGAATTTTGGGTCTTTTAGACTCCAATATTGAACTTGAAAGTGAAGAAGGGGTCGGCTCCACGTTCATGTTCGAGCTCAATTTCGACCTTGTTACCGCCAGCGAAAGTTCGACAAAGCCAACCTCAATTAAAATGCCGCTCGATAGACTCCGCGTGTTGATTGTTGAAGACAATGAATTTAATGTCGTGGTTATCAAGCGACTGCTCGAACGGTGGAGTGTTGGACACATCGATACTGCCTACAACGGATTGGAGGCGCTTAATAAGGTCCACAATGCGATTTATGACGTCATTCTCACCGATATTCATATGCCGGAGATGGACGGATTTGAGGCAACGAGGCGAATTCGGGCCATTGGCGGACACTGGGAAACGATCCCCATCTATGCCATTTCTGCCGATGTTCAACCCGAAACAAAGGAAAGGGCCCTAGATGCTGGGGTCAACGACGTGATCACCAAGCCTTTTACTCCCGATGACGTGTACACGAGGCTTCATGCCGCATTGGAAAGTGTCGTAGAATAATGCCTTTGCATCTATTCCGGAAACGCACATCACATTGGCCGACCAATTTAGTGATCAAGACAAATTTTGTGATGTGGCTTGTCTTGGCAATTACAAGTGTATGAAATTATTTCTGTTTTCAGTTATTGCAGTATTTATGGGATTGCAACCCGCTTTGGCCCAACACGACGTAAGGTTCAAAGTGTCCGACGCCGACAATGGCTCTCCATTACCGGGAGTGAACATTTCGATTGAGGGTTCAAATGTGGGTGCCGTGTCGCGCCAAGACGGCACAGCTGTTGTTGATAACGTGCAACCGGGCAAGCTGCGATTCAGGATTTCGTTAGTAGGCTACGAACGAGTTTACCTCACACTGCTCGTTCCAAACGAAACGGCGGATGTGATTAACATCGAACTCGAACATCATCACGAAGAGCTCGAAGATGTGACGGTGTATGCAGCCAGGGGCAGTCGATTGATCGATCGGGTGCCGACAAGAGCCGAGGTCATCGCCGGAGAGGAGCTTGAGGAAAAAGCCAACATGAACTCCTCGAATATCTCCATGATATTGCGCGAGACACCCGGCTTGCAGGTTCAAATGACGGACCCATCGAGCGCAAACATGAGCTTCCGAATTCAGGGGCTGAACGGGCGCTACACACAGCTTTTGCAGGATGGGTTGCCGATGTATGGCGGGATTTCCTCATCCCTCAGCATCGTTCAGATACCGCCTCTCAATTTAAAGCAGGTCGAAATCATCAAAGGCAGCGCATCGACGCTATACGGCGGTGGTGCCATCGCCGGACTCGTCAACCTTGTCACAAAAACATATGAGGAGGAGGGTACCACGGTCATGCTCAACGGCCTGAGCACCGTGGGCGGCGATCTGAACATCTTCTCAGCGGGGAAAGTTGGCGAAATCGGTTATACGGCCTACGTATCGGGTGTCGCGCAAAAAGCATACGATGTCAATAACGACGGATTTGCTGAGGTGCCTAAGACGAATCGCATCCATGCAGAACCAACTATCTGGATCCCAATCGGCTCGGCTGCAACACTTCGCACCGGTATCGGGTATACGCGTGACAAACGCCAGGGTGGTTTTCAAAATGAGGCCGTGCTGACCATTTTCCCCAATTCCAATTACTTTAAGACAACCATAGAAACTGATCGGTTCAAAGCTATAGCAGATCTCGAAATCGAAACGAAAGCAAATGGATCCATCCAATTTAGAAACGTCCTTAGCACGACAAATGTAACTTCGAACGATAACCTGAACCATCTTTTACTGAACGATCAGACGCAGTTCTACACGGAGGCTAATTCCTCGTTTAGCGGCGAAAGCAGTGATTTGACAGCGGGGTTATCCTATTCCTATAACAAAACGAACAGCACGTATAGAAACAGGCAACTTATTCAGGGTGTCACTGATGGAATATTTAGCATATTTGGCCAGCACACCTTCAGACCGATCGATCGATTTGCGTTTGAGTCTGGGCTGCGGGTGGAGGCAATATCTGGCAATGATCCCATCATCCTTCCTCGACTGAACATACTCGCGAAATGGGGATCCAGCCTGACAAGCCGTGTCGGTTTCGGAACGGGCTACAAGCACATCCATTCCATGTTTGGTGAGGTTAACGACTGGATTCAGCAGTCGAACCATACGTTATCATACGCGTTGAGGTTATCAGACAACAATGCGATCGAACGCTCGGTTGGTTTCACTGCCGACCTAGACTATCGTATGATCATTGGTGAAGAGTTGGGCTTCTCGGTTAACCAACTCTTCTTTTATACCCGAATTAACGACCCGTTCCAGCTTCAAAATACGGACAGTAGATTCTTTGATTTCGACGGTGCGTATGACGACTTAGAACCCACAATCATCCTTGTGGTTTCCAATCGTAATGGACACACCCAAACAAGGGGGATGGAGACCAATGTGAAATGGTCCTATCGCAATTTCAAGTGGTACCAGTTTTACACATTCACAGACGTGTCGGAAGTTGATCTTGGAAGTGATCGTCCAGTATTACTTACACCCAAACACCGATTTGGATCATTGATCATGCTTGAGGAGCACGATTCGTACCGAGTTGGCTTCGAGACCTACATCACGGGATCGCAGCGTTTGTCGTCAAACCGTGATGATGACACAGACCCTTATATGATTCTGGGATTGATGGCAGAGAAGACGTGGAACAATTTTAGTGTCTTCATCAACTTCGAGAATTTTACCGACACCCGCATGAAGGCAAAGAACCGAAT
>CAYWCV010000060.1:0-7152 GCA_964456845.1 uncultured Chitinophagales bacterium
ATGAAGTACGGCATCAGCGGTGCACAGCCGACCAGCGTATTCGTGGATGCGCTTACTCAGGCTGCCAAGTCTTGAGCTTCTCGCGGATGAACTGATCGCATTTGTCGATTCCGATGCGCTCCTGAATCATGCTGTCGCGGTGACGAACGGTCACAGTCTGGTCTTCGAGTCCGTCGAAGTCGACCGTGAAGCAGAACGGCGTGCCGGCCTCGTCGAGACGACGGTAGCGTTTGCCGATGCTGCCCTTCTCGTCGAATTGCACCTTGAAGTTCTCGCTCAGGTCGGCCTGCAACTTGCGCGACATCTCCATCAGCTCCGGCTTTTTGACCAACGGGAAGATGCCTGCAGTAATCGGCGCCAGCTTCGGGTGCATCTTGAGCACGGTGCGAATCTCGGATGCCGATCCGTCCTCGTTTGGAACCTCCTCTTCGCGGTAGGCGTCGCACAGCACCATCAGGGTGGCACGATCGAGCCCGACAGAGGTCTCAACCACATACGGGATGTAGCGTTCGTTGTTGGCCTGGTCGAACACCTCCATCTTCTTGCCCGAGAACTCCTGATGCTGGCTCAAGTCGAAATCGGAGCGGTTGTGGATGCCCTCAACCTCCTGCCAGCCGATCGGAAACTCATACTGGATGTCGACGGCGGCGCGGGCGTAGTGCGCAAGTTTGTCCTTCGGGTGATCCAAGAAGCGGAGCTTGTCGGCGCGGATGCCAATGCTCTTGTGCCAAGCCAGGCGCTCCTCTTTCCAGTGCTCGTAGGCTTCCATGTCGGTGCCTGGGCGCACGAAATATTGCATCTCCATCTGCTCGAATTCACGCATGCGGAACACGAACTGACGCGCGACGATTTCGTTGCGGAAGGCCTTGCCGACCTGCGCAATCCCGAAGGGGATGGTCTGGCGTGAGGTGTTGAGCACGTTCAAAAAGTTCACGAAGATGCCCTGAGCGGTCTCGGGACGCAAGTACACGCCATCGGCCTCGCTGGAGGTGGCGCCGAACTGGGTCTTGAACATGAGGTTGAACTGGCGAACTTCGGTCCAGTCAAACGCGCCCGAATCCGGTCCCTTGATCTGCTCGCTGATGATGATGTCGTACAGGTCCTCGGTCATGCTCTTGCGCGTGCCGGCCGTGTCGAGCAGTTGCTGGACCGAGTCGGCCTGGTCGTCCTTGCCATTTGCGCGAATGCGACGGATGTGGTCTTCGATGAGCATGTCGGCGCGATAGCGGCGCTTCGACACCTTGTCGTCGATCATGGGGTCGTTGAATCCGCCTACGTGACCGCTGGCCTCCCAAATACGCGGATGCATGAAGATGGCCGAGTCGATGCCCTCGATGTTCTCGTGCTTGCGGGTCATGGCCGACCACCAGGCCTGGCGCACGTTCATCTTGAGGTCGGCGCCGAGCTGACCGTAGTCGTACACGGCACTGAGTCCGCCGTACACTTCGGATGACGGGAAGATAAAGCCGCGCTTTTTGGCCAAGGATACGATCTGGTCCAGATTCTTCAGGGATTCCATGCGTTCGTCAGTAGATGTTGTCGATATTGTTGATGATTGGGCAAAGGTACGCATAAAGGGCCTTTTTTCATGCGAAATTGAACGATTTGGGCTGATAATTCCTTATTTTTAGGTGCTATTACCCCATCTATCATCCACTATGCGCACATTCAACGTAGGTATCCTTGGTGCCACCGGCGCCGTCGGACAAAAGTTTATCAATCTGCTTCAAGACCACCCATGGTTTAAGGTCGCAGCTCTTGGCGCCAGCGAGCGTTCGGCCGGCAAGACATACAAAGAGGCAACGAACTGGATCGAACCCATCCTGATGCCCACATCCGTGGCAGGCATGATCGTGACCGACTGCACACCCGATGCCATGAAGGGTGTGGATTTCGTGTTCTCGGGCTTGGACTCCAGTGTGGCCACCGAGGTCGAAGGCGCCTTCGCGACGGCAGGTATCCCCGTTATCTCCAATGCCAAGAACTACCGCGACCACCCGAACGTGCCGCTGTTGGTACCGGAGGTTAATCCCGACCACATCTCCATGATCGACGCGCAGACGTTCGATCCGTCGGGCAAGGGCTTCATCGTCACCAATCCCAACTGCGTGGTGGTGCCGCTGGTGATGGCGCTGCGTCCCATCCACGACGAGTTCGGCGTCGACCAGGTGATGGTCACATCCCTGCAGTCGGTCTCCGGAGCCGGCTACCCCGGCGTGGCCAGCTTGGACATCCTGGGCAACGTGATCCCCTACATCGGCGGCGAGGAGGAAAAGATCGCCTCCGAACCACGCAAGCTGCTTGGACGCCTCGAGAGCGACGGAACCGTGCTCGATGCCGACATCGCCATCCACGCGACGGCCACGCGAGTGCCCACCATCGAGGGACACCTGCTTTCGGTCACCGTGAAGCTCGACCGCCAGGTTCGCGATGCATCTGAAATCGCCGAGTTGCTGCGCTCGTGGAAGAGTCCGCTCGAGGGCATGGACCTCCCCTTCGCGCCAAAGCATCCGCTGTGGGTGTACGACGACCAACGCTATCCGCAGCCGCGCAAGCACGCGTATAACGAGAATGGTATGCAGACGGGCGTCGGTCGCCTCCGCAAAGCCACCATCTGGGACATCTCCTTCGTGGCTCTTGCACACAACACCGTGCGCGGCGCCGCCGGCGGAGCCATCCTCAACGCAGAACTACTCGTGCAAAAGGGACGGATGTAACAGCCGTCAACCCTTGATGAGTCACGTTTCTTAAAGCGGATACAGCCGAAGTCCCCGAACGATTAGAGGTCACACAAAGTTTGTATATTGCATACATCTCTGTTGTCGATCTGTAAGCGCTATTTTCGCATGGTTAGCTGGCTCTGGGGCTCATGCCCCCTATTCATTTGCCCAAAGCCAGCCTAATTTACACATCGATAACCGCCAACCGACACCAGTCACTAGTCACTAATCACTAGTCACTAATCACTTATTATGGCAGCACCACGCAAAGTCACCTTCAACAATAAAGTGGCACGAGAATTCTCGCAGTCCGTTAAGGAGCGAGTGAACGCCTATTTCGATGATAACGGCATCTCCCGACACGCCAACGCCCAAATGATCATCAAAACGTTGGCACTGGTTTCGTTGTACGTTGTTGCCTATCTGCTCATCATGATGGGGAACTTTCCGCTTTGGGTGATGTGGATGCTCTGCGTCGTTATGGGCATCGGCATGGCCGGAATCGGATTCTCGGTATCGCACGACGCACTGCATGGAGCCTATTCGTCGAACGAAAAGGTGAACACCGCACTAGGCCTCACCTTCGACCTATTGGGCGCCAACGGCTACATCTGGAAGATCACCCACAACGTGGTGCACCACACCTACACGAATATCCATCAACATGACGAGGATCTCGAGGTCGCCGAGTTCATCCGTCTGTCGCCGCATTCTGAGTTCAAGCCCATCCATAGGCTGCAGCATTTCCTCGCCTTTCCGGCCTACAGCTTTGCGACCGTATTCTGGGCCTTCATCAAGGATTACAAGTACTTCTTCAAGGCGCATTTGGGTCCGTATGAGAACAAATCACATCCGTTGAAGGAATGGGTCATCCTCATCGTGACGAAAATCCTGTATTACACCTACACGATTGTGCTCCCGCTGATGTTGCTCGACATCACCTTCATCCAGTGGCTAATCGGATTCATGTCGCTGCACATGGTGGCCGGCATCATCCTGGGTGTCATTTTCCAGCTTGCGCACGTGGTCGAGCAGACCGACCACCCCTTGCCCGACGAGAATGCCCACATCGACAACCACTGGCTCATCCACGAAATGGAGACCACCGCCAATTTCGCACGCGACAACAAGCTGCTGTGCTGGTATGTCGGCGGACTCAACTTCCAGATCGAGCATCACCTGTTCCCGAAGGTCTGCAGTATCCACTATCCTGCCATCAGCCACATCGTGGAAGCCACCGCCAAGGAATACGGCGTGCCCTACCACATGAACGACACCTTCCTCGGCGCTGTGGCATCACATTACCGCGTACTCAAGAAGCACGGCCAGCCGGATTTTGTGTATCAGTGATCAGTGATCGGGGATCGGGGTTGTTTCGTCGTTTTTTGATACATTTCAAAAGATCATGCATCTAATTTGGCATTACCACTATGGAAGATTACAGAACTCGTATCACTATCAATCCTGAACAATGTGGCGGACGGCCATGCATTCGCGGCATGCGCATCCGTGTGGTCGACATTTTAGATTTGCTTGTAAGTGGATTAAGCCAAGAGCAAGTTTTGGCTGAGTTACCAGATCTTGAAATCGAAGACATTATCGCAGCACTCAAGTATGCGCGAAGCCGAATCGATCACCCCGTATTTGCGGCATGAAATTATTAATTGATGCACAGCTTTCCCCATCGATTGCAGCATGGATCAATACGAATTATCCCAGATATCACGCTGAATCCGTTTGGGCGGCAGGCTTGCGAGAGCAAAACGATCTGTTTATTTATGAGTATGCAAAACAGAATATTTTTGTAATAGTATCTAAGGATTCAGACTTTAGAATGCTAATCGATCGCTTTGGATGCCCACCATATTTGATATGGATAACGATGGGTAATACTTCCAATGAGGTAATGAGAAAAAGCCTTGAAGAATCACTAAATAAGTTGGTCGATATGATTAAGCTGGGTGAATCCATTGTTGAGCTGAGTGATAGGTTTATACCATTAGACTGAGACAGATACGGTTATTCTAATATGATAGCATGAGCACAAATATCAATAAATACATATCTGACAGTGGGATGTGCTCGCGGCGCGAGGCCGACAGGCTCGTTGAGCAGGGGCGGGTCCAGATCAATGGCAAGCGCGCCGTTTTGGGTCAGCGTGTCACGGAGATGGACGAGGTCGTGGTCGACAGCCAGCGCATCAAGCCCAAGACGAACCGTGTGTACATGGCGTTCCATAAGCCGGTCGGGGTCACCACAACCACCGATCCCAAAGATCCGACCAACATTGTTCAGTTCATCGACTACCACGAGCGCCTGTTCCCGATAGGGCGTCTCGACAAGGACTCCGAGGGTCTGATATTCCTCACCAACGACGGCAACATCGTCAACAAAATCCTTCGGTCAGGCAATGCCCACGAAAAGGAATACATCGTAAAGGTACATAAGTCCATTCAGCCCGATTTCGTCGAGAAGATGTCGACGGGAGTGCCCATCCTCGGCACCCGCACCCTGCCCTGCCCGGTGCAACAGATGGGTAAGAGCACCTTCCGCATCACCCTCATCCAGGGCTTGAACCGCCAGATCCGCCGCATGTGCGAAGTACTTGGCTACAAAGTGACAGAGCTCAAACGCGTGCGCATCATGGACATCCAGCTCGGCGACCTCAAAATCGGCCGCTGGCGCCTCCTGACCCCCGCCGAAGTCAAAGCACTGCAAGCCACCACCGCCGACTCAGCCTCAGACCCAAAGCCCCCCAACCCACGGCAACGCCGTGGGACCGACGGGCAACGCCGTGGGACCGACGAGCCACGCCCAACCCCCAACCCACGGCAACGCCGTGGGACAGCAGAGCAGCGCCGTGGGACGTCAGAGCCACGCCGTGGCAAGTCCCGCTCCTAGACGAGCTCCAAACCAAAGTCCACAAACGGAGCAAAATCCAACCGGTTGTACGAAACCAGTTTGGCATTATGCGCTATCGCTGAGGCAGCATTGCGCTCTCGCTCACCCCACACTCAGCTTCCCAAACACCACCCTTTTCCCCTCGTAGTCGAAGCCGTCACCGGCCAGAAACTCATTGGCGAGAACGGCGAAGATCACCGCTTCCTTTGCGTCGGGATCAAATCCGATCGTGGCAAATGAGGTCAGCTCCACCTCCGGCAAAAGGTCCCTCAAGGCAGCCATCAACGCCAGATTATGCATCCCTCCTCCGCTCAGATACATCACAGAGCCCTCCAATTCGGGATGTTCGCTTCGCAGGGTTCTCACGATGCTGGTCGCGCTCAGCCACGTAGCTGTAGCAACCTGAACGGCTGGTTCCGGCAGGGCCAACCCTGCCGATCTCACCCGACTTTCCATCCACGTCGGATTGAAGTACTCAGGACCTGTGGTGCGAGGCAACGCTTCTTTGAACCAAGGATCATCTAGGAGTGCACCAAGCAGTTCCATGTCGGGTGCAGATGAAAGTGCGATGGCACCATCCTTGTCGAACCTTTTGTCCGGCCAATGCATCTGCACCAGTTTGTCGATGAGCGTGTTACCCGGACCCGTATCCGTCGCAGAGCGTTGTTCTGCCGAGCCCATCGGGGGTAACCAGGTATAGTTCGCAATACCGCCGATATTGAGCAGGATGCGTGGCGTTTCGCCCCTGAACAGCAGATCGTCCACAAACGGAACCAAAGGTGCCCCCTCGCCTCCCAACGCGGTGAACTTCTGCCGAAAATCGCTCACCGTCAGGATTCCGGTTGCTACGGCAAGTTGGTCGCCATCACCAACCTGAAGCGTTGCATGAGGACGGCCATCCATCCCATGGAAGCTCCTCGGCGCATGGAAAACCGTCTGCCCGTGGGATGCGATCGCATCTACCTCAGTTGGATCCACGTCCCAGTTGGACAATGCCTCAAGAACAAGCTTGCCATGCAATCTTCCAAGCTCCGTATGCACCATGGTGAGCTCCAGCATATCGACTGTAGGAACCGAACTCACCCGACGGAGCCGCCCCTGCCAGTCAGAGCCATAGGGCACCGTCACGAATCGCTCCAATTCCATGCGAGTCATAGCGCCGCTACCGAAAACCCGGCACAATGCGATATCCAGTCCGTCCAGCGATGTGCCCGACATCAAACCCACAATGCGCCTGCTCGGCGCATTTCGCAACTGCGTCAGATAGTCATTCAAGTACATAGCCTCAATATAAGACCTCCCTAATGAAAGTACATGCTGTCATCCTGAGCTGACACACCGAATGAAATGAGGTGTCGGCGAAGGAACGATGCCGAAGGCGAGGTGTAGGCGAACAACCTTCTTGTGCAAGCAATTGAAATGAAGCATAGGCGAACAACCTTGGTACAACAATTACATTATCTCGAGAACATTTCACATATTTGAACGTCTATCGCTACAACAGTTAACCAATGAGGCCATATGGACAGAA